>NZ_LT607559.1:0-23091 GCF_900095275.1 Pseudomonas sp. UMAB-40 | reverse complement strand
GCTAGCCTCAGTGGTTGGCGTCGGATCGTCCCGCACCACATCCGCCGCCACCGCCGGGTTCGACGGCTTACGCACATACTCACGCCGAGTCAGCAACAACTCCGACGGGAAATGCTCCTCGCGACTGTCATCCGATTCCGCACCGTCCGCGTCCACACCTGACACCGACGCCTTGAGACTGACATAAGGACAATCCGCCACATGCCGGGTGCTGGGCGTGTTCTTGAAGTGCGGGGTGCGAACGTAGTTCACGTTTTTGGCGTTGAACGTGGTCAACACATTCAACCCATCGAAGGCCGCCCTGCAGGCGTCACTGGGACATTGGAAGTGTTCCTTAGCGGAATCGAACTCCATGGTCTCGTCGAAATTCAAATCGCGCACATCATAGATCGACAACTTGTCGTCGAGGCTGAGGCAGTAGGCGAGGTCGAATTTCATGGCGGGCTCGGGTCCTTGAGTGGGGAAGGGTATTAATAGCGGGAGGCGGGGCGGGTTGCACTGAATGTTTTCAACACACCGCAAAATCTGCGGCAACACACCAAACCTGTGGGAGCGAGCCTGCTCGCGATTCCCAGCATCAACTCAGTCAATCTACCTCGCGCTGACTCAGTAGCAACACGATAACTGTGGCGAGGGAGCTTGCTCCCGCTGGGCTGCGCAGCAGACCCAAACCTGGCAAGCGCGGTGCATCAGACAGATCAAGTTGTTTGCTGGGCGACTGCTTCGCAGCCGAACGGGAGCAAGCTCCCTCGCCACGAATTGCATTCAGCTCGATTACTCACGTCTCAGCCGTGCGACGTTGTCATAAAGCCAAGCAGTAAACTCATCCCTATCGCTTGAGTAGTGACAACGTCTATGACAATTAGGGCATAACGCCACGGCGTTCTTCGGACGATCCGAGCCTTTCTTGGCCAAATGCTTAACATGATGGACTTCAAGGTAAGGCAATCCGTCAGAGCGCAGAAAAGGAGCTTTTTGCTTGCATCCTTCGCATTGGCCTTCGGATTGTTTCAATATCCAATCGGAGATCTTCTTCGCCCGTGCATACCTAATCGTTGCGGTACTGATTTGTGTGGGATTCAGAATTCCTTCCGGCACGTCGTCAGCATGGTGTGGGGCAGCCTCTAACAGCCTATAAGTAACCTGCTGGTTCGCTGGCTCGGGTGTAAGACGGAAGCGGTCGACATTTTTCTCGGCAAGTATTTTTCGAACCCGGCTGCTGATTCCGGTGCCGACGTTCTTTGCAGGTACATAGCCATCAATGTGTCTCAGACCCATTTGCGCCATTACGGCCGAAATGTTTTGCATGCGGTACTCAACCGATGAAGCACTGCGCTTGCTCAACGGTCCTTCGCGCAAAAGACGATTCTCGTCAGCCTTTTTTATCGGTTGATTGCTCAATTCGAGACTCAGCATCTTTAGGTAAGCATCAACCGAAGCCTCTAGCTCTCGGTCATCCCAGCCAGTTCTTTCTTTTGGAGTGTCCATACAATCGCCGAGGGTTGAAAACCCTCGGACGATACTGAGTGGCCATTACGACGTCTACGAAAATTCCTACAGAAAAGACCGACGTATCGCTCAATCTATTCCTACAAAGACACCGCTGCGCTAACCCACCGAATGCTTCGACGATTGAAAGGACTCCAAAACCTTTCGCCACCAAGGCTTAACCACCGGCACCCGCCGCCGCGTGCGATTCAGCAACAGATAAGGCATGTCCCGCAGCCGAATCCAGCCTTCATCCTGCCAATGCAACAAACTCAGCGACATCTCTGGCCAATCCAACAAACTCAACATCGGTCGATCCGCATTCTTCGACGGCGCCGCATCGCGCAAGGCTGGCACCACTTGATGAGTCAACCACTCACGCAACAACTGATGCCCCGGCGCGTAGTGATACACCAATAACGCATACACGCCGGACTCGCTGAGCATCAACCGCCTTTCCGGTTGTCCGTGGTAGTCGATCAGCAAGGTGTGCCGCTGATCTTCATCCAGTTTGCTGACTACGCGATCGCTTAGATGGAAACCCATCAAACGCCCCAGATCTCGGGCGCAGAACCATGGCTGGTTTTCTAAGAGGAGGGCGTGAAGGTCGAGGTTTTGGCGAATGAAGACGGTGGGGGTGTAGGGGTCAGACATGACAAGCCTCCAGGGATGGAAGCGCATGGAAATTGAAGTAGCTAACGCGGATTTCCTTCGGAGAGAAGGGGAGATTTTTAGGCATATCCTTTACCTCTGTGTGATGTCAGCTTTCTTAGGGCTGGGTGCCGGGAGTTAAGAAACCCCACACAGAGGGCCGGACATATTTCCCTTTCGGGTCTTGTATTAGCCCACTCCCGGCATAACAGAGATTTTTTGATGCCCACGAAGAAACCGTAGGCACAAAAAAGCCGCTTCTGTCGGGTGCGGTCAGTCCGCTGTGTGAGGTGTTTCTTAGGCACCAGATTGCGAGAGTATTGGTATGCGACACAGTTGTCCAGTTAGAGATCTTCGGTGATGTAACCGGGCGTAAGTGGATGCATTGATTTTTCAAAGAGAACTTTTGATAAGGCGAAGCAGTAAACTTGTCGGGTTGCTGGTTTTTTTCAAAATAATCAAAGGTTTCGATTTAAAGCGTAAGTATCTATCGTGCTTGCCTATTAAAACTAGGCGTAAACTTAATTGATCTGTTAATGGCGGCTTGCTAAAGCTGTTCTTGTTTGTTGGGTGATGCGATTTAATGTTCGGCTGTATTGTTGGTTTGGTTTTTTAGAATTCTATAGAGTGTCATGCTTGCTTTGTTTTCATCGGTGGTCGTAAATAAGTTGATTTTCGATCCGTCACTAGTAATGTAAGCGAGGAGAGATGTGCTTTTGTCCTGGCTTAATCCAAGTAAAGTGGCTTTTGTATTTTTGTTAGTGTTTTTCTTTGTGTGTAGAAACTTTGCG
The DNA here is from genome assembly GCF_900095275.1 of Pseudomonas sp. UMAB-40. NCBI lineage: Bacteria > Pseudomonadati > Pseudomonadota > Gammaproteobacteria > Pseudomonadales > Pseudomonadaceae > Pseudomonas > Pseudomonas sp. UMAB-40. Next base: position 20,161 of record NZ_LT607559.1, on the reverse strand, counting down.
CTACGGTTGTGTATTGTTCCGGTAAGCTTGTTTGTGTAAGTTGTTTCAGTGGTGAAGTTTGTTTCTATGGTAAGCCATTCTGCGCTTATTACATTGTCGTGTACTAAAAAGGTGGTTTCTGTTTTGTTGTTGATTTTCCATGTGGTGGCCCACTCCTTTTGTTGTGTGGTATCGAAGTATGCCTCTCCATAAAGTCGGATGTTACGTTGAATATTTTCAGCATCTTTTATAGCGGTGATCCAGCTTTCTTGTTCTTTCGCTATTTTGGCCTTGAGATTATATAGTGAGGTTCCGACATTTTCATGCGGATCCTCGGACTTCCTAGCTTCATTTAGAATCGATTCTGCCTCATCGTACAACCCGCTTTCGATGTAAATATTGGCCAGATTAGACATGGCTAATGTAGAACCTTTATTCTTGGATTTATCCAGTAATTCAACCTGCTTTCCAGGTAACTTTAGTTCCGAGGCGGCGACCGCTAGATTGTTCAGGGCTGTAGCATGGTTTGGGTCAAGGTTAAGTAATGTCAAATAATTTTTTACTGATAACAAGTCCATGTTCTCATTGCTTTGAGCATACGCTGCGTTGAACAGCCTTTCTCTATTGCCCGGGGAGTATTCAACGGACTTTTCCAAGGCTATCGCTTGAGCATCTGTATTACCTATTTCCTTGTAGACATGTGCTATCGCTTCATAGAGTGACCCTTTTTCACTCTCGTCGGTAATGATGCTAAGTCGATGTTCCAGTATTTTTAGGCTCTTGTCGGACTCCCCAAGATTTATTAAGGCTGAAGAAAGTTTTATGGTTAGTCCGGTTATGTTTGACTGGCCCTTTGTTCGAGAAATTGCATCTTCGAAAAGTTGTTTGTCTTTTTTATGGTCGTTTGAGTCGATATATATTGCGGATAGCCAGCTAGCACAGTTTTTTATCTGTTGGTCATTTTCGCTTTGCTTGTAAAGTTGCTCTAGTTTTTCTAATGAGGATTGATCGTTACCTTTGGTAAAGGATATGTAGAGATAGATTGCTTCGTTTTCTCGTCGTCTATCTTTATCTGTTTCAGCTCGCTGAGCTCCTTCAAATAATTGATTGGCAGAATTAGAGTCTTTGCTTTCAAATGCATCAAATACTTGAGAAATCCATGAGTCTTTTTTAGGGGCTGGATTTTCCACTAAGATGGGCTCTTGAGTACGCTCTACTGGTTCTTTAACGTCTGCGTGTGTTTGTGTCGGTTTAGTTGTTTGTGCGACTGGAGAGGCAGCTTCTATTGCGCCACTTGCACCAGCAAATGAAAAGCTTAGTTTTATGAGTCGCTCAATAGAACTTGCGAGGCTTTTTCGTGTGATGATGACGATCGCTAAAATTATTAACGGCCAGATATTTTTGTCGAGAAAGGACAGTATTGACTCAATTGTTTTTATGTACAAAGACGGATCCTGTTCCATATGTTTCCTCTTCTTTTATCTGAGAACTCAAAAAAGCCCCGCAATTGCGAGGCTTATTTTTATTGAGGTTTGAGATTGATTGACCTTTTTTTTCGCTGACATCGGAACTGGTGACGTTGATTTTTAAAAAAAAATTCAACCGATATGAGACGTTTTTTTCAAAAAAGCTGGACCAGAACCCGTTGTGTCAAAAACGGCTGGACCAGGTTTCTCCGGGCTGATCATCTATCGGACTCTCGTTTGTGAGAGATTATACAATTTGGCGGTCTCGAAGGACCATTTGTGAGGGCTTGGTGGATAGCTGCCTCTCCCAAACGGCCGAGCTCTCGATCTAGCTTACGCAAACTGCATTTTCCTTTTAGGCAGCATTGATCATAAAGATTTTCTTGAGCTACCAAACAAAATCTTCATTTCTGATGATTTTTCCAACTTTTTCTTCATTTTGAGGGTGGCACGCAGATCAATTATTCCATTTTTAATGGTATGGCAGGCTTTATACGGTTGTTGAAAAGTTTGAAGGAGCGCGAAATGTGAGCGATCGAAAACCATTCCATAGCCCCCGTAAATATGGGCTGAGCTTCCATTCTTGTTACGCGACAGTAATTAAGGCAGTCGACGCGCGGTACGACATTCGCGGCTACATGCTGGCTGAGCTGGTCAAGCTGTGCCTGAAAAACCGAGCTAGGGTCCTAGACGGCCGACGTACCTTTTACGAATGCCATGTCCAGCTGGAAGCCCTCACGTACCTAGAATGCTTCACAGCCAATCTCCTATTTGGTCCGGGCGGCAGACTGTGCCCACATGAGTATCACTATGTAGCCAGCGATGAATCTCTTTTAAGAGAAAAGACCTGAGTGACTTTTCGGCGGATCTTGACCTGTAGCGCTGGGTCCGGAAACAACCCTTTGTTGTTCTTCGCGAAAGGCAAAAAGTGGCCTTTCTCTTCTGATCATGGTTGCAACGCGTGTTGGTCAAATCCGATGCAATCGCTGGTCAGGCCCAATGTAAACGGGTTGTCAAATAGAGCGCAATTTCGCAGTGCGGGTTGAATGGCCGAAGGGGGGGTAAAGCCTGTCGATGATGATCAGTCAGCAAAGGCGCTCGAAGTTTTCGTTATTTACGCCTGGGAGTCTTACTCGCATAAATGGCCATATCCGATTTCGACCAATCTTTCGTGTTCTGATCAAATCCCATCCGAAGGGCAGAGTAAATGCAAACCTGTGGTCAATGGGGCTGAGACTTCATCTTTGGGAAGCCTCGCAGGTTACCCGACGTGGAAGAGAGCCCAAGAACTCTTTCATTGATCGTCTGGTAATTAATATTTGCCCGCTCAACTCCTTTGGAAGATTACGTGCTTGGCGTAATTTTCCTTGCTTACAGAGTGCCCGAGCATACCCACGAGTATTGAGCATCTTGTCAATCATCGAAGGTGTATAGTTTTGATCAAGAATTTTTGAGACTTTTTTTGCATCGAAGGCACTGAGGTATTTCTCTGTGCCAATAGAGATCGGTGCCATAAAGCCGGTGTTGACGAATATTTTAGTAATTCCAAGCTTGGAGATATTATATTTTTTCAATATTGTTGTGAACGGGATAAGTTCGCGGAGCTGCGCAGCGATTATTTCTTGATTTCGAGTGACTTTGGAGAACGTGGGGCGGTCGGTGTGGTTCGGGACTTTCACGTCATGACCAATAAGGTCTGCCAGCCTATATAAAGTTTCAGGGCTGCCATTGATGACCGGGCCGCAGACAGGAATAATTCCAATTTTTTTTAACGAAGATTGCAGAGTCCTCATCGGGATGTTGCACAATTGCGAGACGGTAACGGAATTGGCATGAGTGGAGTAGAAATTTTTTACCTTCTCCGTGCTCGCAAATAATATTGGTTTAGCATCGTTGTCGACGGCAAGGTCGCCTATTTTGATTAAGTGTCTAACGGTAATGTCTGATAAGCCAAGTGCACATCGCGCTTCTCGTATTGGTAGTGTCGTTTTTTCCTCCGCTTTATGACCGGTTATACGCTCTTCGACTTCTTTTCGTAGAAACAGAGGCGAATGACAGCGGTTGAAACGCCATTCAGCTATAGGGCACAAACCAAATTCTATTAAGGTTTGGGTAGCCATGCATCGTGACACGCCGAGTAAGCCGGCATATTCCTCGGCGGAGATATACCTTTCGTGAAAGGTGTCAATCTCAGTATTGGGTATGAGAATGCTTTTATTGCAGCGTTTAATCGAAAAAACACCAGCCTTTACATATTCCCTGACTGTAGATGTCTGCAGCCTCAATTGCTCCGCCACAACGCTGCAAGAGCTGAAATATTTTAGGTCCTTTTTCTGAACAAATTCTAAGTGATCTGTTCTAGTTCTTTTTTGAGCATATGGTTTTACGTGAGTGTGATGGGCGAGTATTCGATCTGTATCTTCTCGCGCGAAAATGGTGGGGGTGCGAGATTTTAGTATGTCAAAAGGCCGAACATGATGACGGCTAAGAAGTACCCTGGTTGCATGGGATGATAGCCCAAGACGTTCAGCCAGTGAGTCGACTGATTCGTATTTCTTGAGGAAATCAGCCAATTCGCTATTGGGTATCAATTTGATTTGATTAGGCTTTGAAATCGGGTGAAACATTCCTGCACGGACGAGTTTTTTAAAGGTGAAAAGCTTTACGTGAACAGCCTCGCAGGCGGATTCAAGATCAGTATTGGCAGCAGTGTAAATGGAGTAGTTTCTGGCATGCAGCTTCCACGCCCATGCCTGCTCAAGTAAGGGCAGGAACTGGGCTGGGTTGAGGTCTGCTTTTCGGGAGAGCTTCGGCCATAGGATACCGTGCTCTTCCGCCAGCTTTTTCAGAACGCAAGCGCGGATGGCGGCTGCTTGCCTGACTTGTATGCGTTTGAGGGTAAAAAGTGGGGGCGGTCCTTCAAGCATCGGGATAGGCAAAGGCCATTTTGTAATTTTGTTGTAACGGGTCATCACTTTTCGGGCTAGTGGTAGGTTGACCAAAGACAGCTTTGCACTGATTACGGTGGCTGGGAGTTGCGGATGACTAGCGTGAAGGCGTGCAAGGTATTGTTCTACGCCCGCCTCATCACCGGAGATGAGGCAGATGGCGGCTTGGAGAATCTGTCGGTTTTGCAAATCATCTGGTCGAGCACCCATTTTGTATTGTAACTGTGTCAATGTTTTTTTAAATGTTTCCAAGATTGCCTGGTCTTTCTCCCGCAGGCACTTCAAAATGAAACATTCTGGTTTAGTATCTTCGTGCGAGCATGTTTCGCTGACTAGTAAATGTTTGCATGAGCATTGTCCTAGAAGCAGATCTATCCACCAAAGGTGTTTTTTGCAGTTCGGGCACTCAAAAATATAGCGGCGATTATGGTAGGGGCAGTTAAGGCTGGGTTTTAAGTCCTTAATTATATGCTCGCGCCCCTCCCTCCAACATTCTGAGCAGTATGCCGTTCCTGTAAACCTTATAAGACGACCAGGTACTCGTGTGCCATTGATCTCAAATGGCATGTTTTCTTTCAGCACCCCCATTGGTTTGTAAAAGCCTTCAAGAAAACGGATAGCGTACTTGCCGGCGCGCTGCGCGATCCATTGTGCCAGTGGGGATTCGCTACTCAATGTCGAGGCATGAAAATTTATTGGAATTGTAATGCTGCACAGCTGTTGTGGAATTTCACAGCCGTGGCGAAGTGCAAAGCGCCGCAGCATGCTTGTGGGGCTCTCCTCATCGAGCGGAAATGGAACAAATATCAAATCGTTCATTCAGGTAACCACCATTCAGCCAGTTTGGCCTTTGATGTTTGGATCAGTTCGCGAGACTGGCTCAAGTCCAACAAAAAGGGGTTGTTCGTGTGCAAGTTAAGTTTGCTGTTGAGTTGGCAGGAGGCGTATAGAAAGTCTTCGCGTCTCAGACCCGTTCCGTCATCTCGAATCAAACAGTGTTCAAGAGCTCTGTAGATCAGGATGCGAAGCCACTTCAGATTGCCTGAAGTGCCGACGTATAATCCCGCCGCAATATCGGCATCGTGGAGATGGACGGCGCTTTGCATTGGCCGAAGTTCATGCATTAATTCATCGAGTTTTTCCAAGGTTCGGTGATAATCAGAGTCAGCTCGTGGTTCGTAATTGAAGAAATTCAATACGATCATATTAGGGTAGCGGTTTGCGAAGGCATCCGAGAACTGCGTGATGTAACGGCATTCTTCGGTTCCGGCGAGCATCACTGGCTTTTGTAGACGGTTGCAAAAACTGACAATCCAACCCAAGGTCGGCATTCGGATTTTATCCGCAGAGGGGAGACACAGGCGCTGAATCTCATCAAGGAAAACGACTTCGACACCCAATGTGCCGAGTTGTGTAATCAACATGGAGGTGAGATGGGCAATGCTTCCCTTGCAAGTGCTCACTCCCACTTTATGAAGCATTTCCTCAACCAGTTGCCGAATCGTAACGGGTTCAGGTACTTCAAAGTATACGGTTGTCTTTCGGTGGAACGCCCCACCAGGGGTTTCTTCGTGATAATTTCGATCGTATTGGTCAATCAACTGTTTACACAGGGTGGTTTTTCCCGCGCCTGATGGGCCGCTAATGATTGCTGCATTGGCCGATGCAGTGTTGATCGACATCTCAATCGCGCTATGTGCGATTGAGTACGCTTTGGCGAACTTCGGAAAGTAAACAGCGGCCGCTGAAAAGTCCTTGAGCACGGCATTTTTTTCCTGAACGTTCATGTTATTTCCTAGTCACAGAAAATTCGTCGGGAGTATCCGGGTGGTACTCGTGGAAATCGGGTAGCACTTCCGCCGGCATAGAGGGGGCTGGCTGGTTAACCACAGACAACTCGCCGGGCGTGACATCACCGCGTTCCAGGGCACGATGGTGTTTCAGGCGTTCAGACTTGTTGTTGGTCTGACTGATTTCCCAGAGAAATTGTAGCCGTGCTTCCAGCGCCGTGCTGTAGGCGTGGTTTCTGCGATTCTCCAGTTTGCGTTTGTGGATTTCCTGATGAAAATGGAGGGTCAAACCTTCCTGATAGTTTTTGTGGACAGGTCCAAGTTCTCTGATGTCATCAGGATAATCAGGATGAATAAGCCACGCTTTGGCCAAGTCGCAGGGGTCGTAATACAGTAAAAGCTTCTTCCGGAGAGGACGGCGTTTGGCTAACTCGCTGACCGCGCCCCCGGTCCAATGCACATTGGAGTACCTGACTCTATTTTGCGAGGAGGGCGTGACCATCTGCTTGCGCCAGAAGTAGCGACGCAAATCGTTCTGGGAGTGACGGCGTGGCTCTAACTCGTTTTTCAGGCACTTGGCCCATGCTTCATTCGGGGACATTCCCAGTTCGGAATGGTGATCGTTGTGGTAGCTGTCCAACCACCTTGCAAAGACTTCTCTGACCTCGTCTAGCGTGTAGGTGGCATTTTTCTCGGGCTCATATCCTTCTCTTGAAGCAATCCCGGTAAAAGTCGTTCCGCGCATGCTGTGTACAATTTGAGTCGACCAAGTTCTGAAAAAAGCTTCAATGTGCGGCTTTTGATTGGGCTCCCCCGGCTCACAAAAAGAGACTTCAGCACGCAGCATTCCGAGCGTATCGCGCAACGTCTTGGCGATGTAGTCAGGGCCATTGTCAAAGATGTAGAGATTGCCAACCCCGCCATACAGGTTGTCCGAGCAGATGGAGGCCTTTAGGGCAATGAGTGTGGTGTCGAGTGAGGGAGGATTGAACGATATATGCCACCCCATCACTCGCCGCGTTCTTATTTCCAAAAAAACCGTGACGTAGGGTCTTCCAATGACGCGCCCCAGCGTATCGGCGACAAACAGGTGGAGTAACTGCGTATCTGCTTCAACACGCTCCAATAGGTAATCCGGTTCCGGTAAGGCCGCACCCCATCGATTTTTGCGCATAGCGGCTCGGCGACCATGCTGTTTGCAGGCTGTTTCAAAGGCATTGAGTTCGTTGATGATGCGGTAGAGCGTCGAGCACGACGGTACCCGGTACTGTCGATTGGCAGGCCGCGATTCGTTCAGGTTTTTGATCGCTAGCCGGATGGATTCAATTAACGCCGACTTGGTGAGAGGTGTTGGCACCCAATGACATTCCTTTACGTAATGTCGAATCACGTCTTTGATTTCTTCAGGCTGACGTGTCAAATGCCGTTGGTGCGGACGGTAAGTGTTCGGAATGAGCACAATGCAGTTTCCACCGGCGGTGAAATACACTTTCCTCCATTCACTGAAGGTGGAGTAGCCGGGAGCCTTGTGCGCACCAATCTTGGCCTTAACAGCTTCGACCAAAGCGGGAAACTTGGGCCGCGACATCTGCCCACCAAATTCTCGCTCCTGTAAGTCTAGGTAGGCAAGACGCACTGAGAGCTTTGCGGCGTCCTTTTTTGGCAGTCGGGCGATGACTTTTTCAGGAGACACAGTAATGGGCGCTTCTTGAATTTTTACTAAGCGACCTTGATCCGCCGCGCGCCTTAACGTGGGAAGAGATTGAAAGACAATTACCGGCGGTCCATCGACCGTGCGCAGTTGTACGTTCTTGTCTGCGATATCGGAAACCTGATAGCGGCGACCGCAGTAAAAATAGTGCTCCCCCACTTTGAGCTCTATCAAGGCGTCCATTTCAATACGCGACCACGAGCGAGTTGAGGTCGATCGGTTTGTGAAGGTCAGTGCGGATATGCCGGAAGAAAATGGCGAAGGCGATGTCGTTGACGCGGAACCCACTTGCCACCAAATGTCGAATGGTGGCACGACTATTCAGTTCATCACGCAGCACCTGCCGAATGCGGGCAGCCTGCGTAGATGACGCGCCTTGGGCATGATGATAAAGATAGGTTAACGTTTCGGTTCGGGCGGACACTTGATAAAGCTCTGGAGAGAGCTGCTCGAAAATCAGACCGGCATTGCCGAAGCATTCTCGGGTCACGCACAACCGGTGTTGCTGTCGGGGATCTGTAATCTCGTGAGCCAGGCTCACTTGGTAGTACACGTGTCGGCCATCAGCCAACACTGCTGCGAAATCGGGACGCGCGGTCATTTCCGCTTCTGCAAAGTGCAGGGCAAAAGGACGCGAGGCATAGCTAATGACTTTGGGCTCGAATTCCAAGTGCACACAGAAACGGGCATGCAGTCGTGATTCGCATGCCACCATTTCCTGGTTCTTCAGGGAAGGGAAGTGGGTGACCCGCCGATGGGGCTGTCCCGACGTGAGTGATTTTCTCGGCAGTATGGACACCGTCGGTGGTAGTGACGCTGGAAAACAGATCGCCATCTCGTTCGACTCCTAATTAACGGAGGGAGAAATCGGGGTCATCAAATTTTGCTGCGCATAAATCCCTGCGCTCGGCACGCCGAGCGCAGGGATTTTATAAGGGGCAGTACGGTTACCTACGTTAGGGCTCACCGTTGCCCTTTACCGACCCGATGTGGTGCAGCTTCTGTGCGGCTTGGAACGGCCTTGATCATGCGCACTCGCCGGTTCGAGCGGCTGTCGAGTGAATGAATGCCAGCGTTTTCCCGGTTGGCCTGGCTGCGTTGAGGCCAATGGCGCGGCTGACTTGGGATGGATGTCTCGAAAAGATCCGCCTTCCAAGCGCGAGCATTGTTGCTGCGGATATCGCGCGCGATGAAGTAATCAAAGGCTTCCGCACGGCTGAGGTGTATTAACGAACAGTGGTGGTATTCGATCAGCCAGCTTCTGAATATCCGGCGCAGCGTTGCCACATTTGGTGTGAACGACGATGCTTGACTATTTAAACCGGCGAAGACCCCCATAAATTCAGTGTTAATGTTTTTGAAAAAACGCTCAACCCACACTTTTGCCATTGGATTGGCGGGCGTATACGCTTGCAATTCGTGACCGAGGCGACGGAGCGCTTGTTTGATGATCCCGAACTCCGGTGAGTCATCGATGATGAAGCTCAGTTCGGATCTACCTAAAAGTATCCGACTGTTTAACGATGCCTCGATAGTTTGCAGAGTAGTCAAATGATCAGGTACGCGCTGAGAGATGTTCCACCCCACTGCATATCCAGATGCCCTGTGAATTGCCACGGATAAATATGTAGGGAGAGCGTTAGTCTGCTCGACAGGTAGCATCATGGAGCCACATTCAATGGATTTGGCTTCGTTAGATGTTTGGTAGGAGCGGGTGTACAAATTAAAACCAGTCATGGCAGATACTCCAGGATTAGGAACGCCAAGCATCGAGTTCGCGGGTAAGGCGATACAACGTCGTCCAGGAAGGTCTCCTCATTTGCTCAGTGCTGGAGTGTGATTGGTTGAAGTGCGCAACTTCCGCGAGGATAAGCCCAGCCAGCTGACGGTAGGTGGATCGAACACTGCTACCGAGTAGGGTCTTGGCATGCCGCCTGACTAGCCTGCGAAACAATATCGGTTGGCGATCTATCCATTTGTGGCGGGAATGAAATTCTTCGGGCCACTTCACAGTCGCCGAAACTCGAGTTCGTAACACGGGGAAAGCGCTGGCCTGTGGGGTGGAGCAATACCGACGAGGACGGTGCGACGTTGTTGGGGCATCGGAGATTGTCTTCGTCTGATCGGAGCCGCCTGTCGGGCGCAACCAAACACACCCGGCACGAGCGGAGACCACCTCATAATCGATACCACGGTAACGGTAGCGTGGTTCACCGCGGGCGTGGATGGCCTCAGCGTTCGGCCGCTGTTCGAACATCGAATTCAACGCCTTAAGGGTGGCCTGGCCGAGTGTTACGCCGTGAAAAAGCCGCCACTCCAAGATGTACTGCGAGTCTGCCACCGACACCGTTGACATATAGCAGGGGATGCAGGGCCCGGAATCCGTGTCATACACATCCACGTCCAAGAGGCCGATCTCGACCTTGATCACTGCCGCGGCGAGGAAATCAGCACTCGCGCGTGAGCTGATGGCCCAGCTACATTGAGGATTGAACAGCTGCGCGATAGCACGCCTTGGGTACTTCCCCCGGACTGAGGATGTAGGCGGTGCTTTGGCGTCCGGCTGGTCTTTCTCTTGACGGTGTGCCTTCGACCAATTGTCACATCGCTTTTGCTGATCGCTCTGTACCACCCTCGCCGCAATTAACGAATACTTTTGTACTCGAGGATTCAGTGTTGGAGAGATAAAACGCTGGTTGATATGAAGGGGCCGCATGGTCTTCATTGCTGTTCTCCTGAAATCCTATATCTGGTTACCACTGCTGGGTGGCAGTGGACTGGATTATCAATTGCTCGCGGCAGTGACGGTTAGGTATGATTTTTTGAAAAAATTTCGCAATAGTCGTCGCAAGCCAGCGAACTAGACGCTTATAACTTTTGCTCTACGGAAAAAATTGGTCATTGCGTAATAATATTTTCAACAAGAAAAATATTCATAACCGCTTTAAAACTTTTTAGTATTTATTAATTATGATTAGTTATTACTGATTTTTTGTGATCGGGTTTTAAATGGGCAGTAAATTTTTGTAGTGCTACTACATGAATGTCCACAGTGGAAGGTTTCGAAACAGATCTCAACTTTCGATTCGAAAGAAGATCAATCGCATTCGCGGAATTGTCTTTATAAACGCGGTGATTGCCGCTGCGGGAATTGAGCGGGAGCCATGCGCGCTTAAGCGCTTAGGCCAGCAGATCGAGCGGGATTGGGGGTTGACCAGCGACGACCAGACCGCCAAGTGGCGGCGATTCTTGCGCGGTGCGTTGGTTGGCACGGTAGTCCGGGCTGCACTGTGTCAGCGTTTTTTTTCCTTGGTATTGGTGCTGCTCAATCCTCTAATTATGGTGCTTGGGTGTCTCGAGTCGGCGGCGAGCGACTTGGACGAGCTTGATTGCAGGGTTGGGAGCCACTCCGTTTATACGAAGGTAAAACACATACGAAGTCGCCTGGAAATACTCGCCAAAAGTGTTCGGTTTAATGGTCGACCACTAACCGCGCATTCACTCCAATCCCTGCAGCAGTGCACATTTGGTAACTGGCGATGGCTAGCGTTATTGCTCGCGATCCTGGCCAGTCGCTCATCACCCTTTGAGGTTTTACGAAATTGGCTCAGCCGGCATTTTACACTGATTTTATTGTTGTCGTGTTTGACGTCCGAGTTGCAGGGAATTTCAGTCTTGTTATTTCAAGTTCTTGATCGTCAGATTGGTCGGGGTGTTCTCTGTCCAATCGATACATGGCCGAGCAGTGTGTGGCGATTTAACCGCGGGTTGAAGAATTTGCGCGAGCTGCTGTGCAACTTACAACGCCACTACGTTGGCATATCGGAAGAAGAGGCGTTGAGGGCGATTCATGCATTGCTCATCGAACCGAAAAACGAGGTAATTTGGGTCAGCATATTTGATTTGCACTCTGCAGTCACTTGTATTGATGTGAGTGCCCCGGAAGTGGAGTTGATCATCAAACGATCTCGTAAACAAAAGTATAGGAATAAACGGCACTTTTATGTTCTCGTCAATATGGCGCGCGATCCAAAGCTCGTGCAGATTGCGCCCTACATCAATAATCGACCCCCTGGAACAGACAGGAAGTCGCTCAATCCAAAAAGCTGAGAACCGGCGTTTTTATTGATCTGAAAGGAGGGCGCCCACCCTCGACCGTGTCTGCAGTTCTGAGTTTGGGTTTTCTATGCTGCACGCTTTCGCTCCACGACTGTACTGCGAGTTTGTGGTTTAGGCATGTAATTCATGGAGAGTCGACTCTTGCTAACCCGAAGGGCTTCGCTGGCCATATGTATATGCTCGCTGACACTACAAATGTCGTGGTTCCCTCCAGGTCGAGAATTAGGGGGGCAGCTGGCTCAGGAACCGTTGCAATGTCTCGAGTTGCCGCGCTTGTTCGCGTAGGTGCCGCCGGTCCTCGCGGCGCTGAAGCAGGTACGGTTTTACCCTTCCCCTTAAGATGGCGTGATCCGTGGTCAATTTCTGCAGCTGTTCATTCAACGCCTGATGGGCGAGCTGAGCATCGCGTAACATTTGGTCCTGTTGACGCAACGTCACCTGTTGAACGCGGTGTTCATTCAGTAGGCGTTCCTGGTCGCGGTACACGGCCACTAATTCCTCTTGTTTGATCAGCTGCGCGTTTTGCAGTGAGCGGAGTTCCTGACGTAGCTGCTCTGTTTGCTCGTCGTGCCTACGCAGTTCCTGTCGGCGCTGAGCCAGTTGTTCTTGCCGATAGTGCTCAAGCCCCTCTCGAGTATGTTGGTGTTTCTCCTCCAGCGACCGCACCTGGCTAGCCCGTTCCTCTAGCAGTTGCTGCTGGCCCGTCACCAGTTGTCGCAGTTGCTGACGTTCCCCCTCACTGTCTTGCAGTTGCTCACGCAGTTGTCGCTCGCACTGGCGTTGCGCTTCCCGCTCGTTCGTCAGGAGGGAGGCAGTGGCCTTCGATTGTTCAAGGCGTTCGCGCAGCTGCGCGAGTTCTTGCATATAACCCTCCTGCAGTCGTTCGAGTTGCTGCCGTTCTTCAGCCACCGCTTCCTGTCCGTGCTGAATCAGGTGCTCGGCTAGACTGTTTACCAAGGACAGGATTTGCTCATTCACCGCCCGTGGGGATGATTCATCGCCGTTGTTTGTATTGAGCTCCTTTAAATATCGTTGGATGGTGCTTTTAGATCCAGTGTTCCCTAGCTCGACCCGCACAAGGTCAATGCTGGGGTTCAATCCGCGCGCCATCAGGGCATCACGCGCGGCGAGTACCAGGGCTTTGTTAATACCACCACGGGCCATGTCAGGAGCTCCTGTAGGATTCCCGGTAGTGATGAAGTATGGCCCATAGCGGACGACTTGCCTGAACGCCATGTGGGATGGATCCGGGTTCGGCGTTGGCCTATTCACGGTTGATGTTGCGAAAAGGGCATCTGTATGACCACGAGCGCAGAGCGTTACCTTAAGGCAGCTCGCCGCGAAAGCACCACGCGGCGCTACCAGCAGGCCTTGGCCCATTACGAAGTGGGCTGGAGTGGTTTTCTCCCCGCATCCAGCGACAGCATCGTGCGTTATCTGGCCGAGAATGCTGAGCTGTCCATCAGCACCCTGCGCGGCCATTTGGCGGCCTTGGCGCGCTGGCATCAGAACCACGGATTTGCCGACCCTACCAAAGCGCCGCAAGTGCGCGATGTATTACGCGGTATCCAGGCCTTGCACCCGCGACAGGTGCGACAGGCCGAGCCCTTGCAACTGCAGGAATTGGAAAGGTGCGTGACGGCCTTGCAGTTGGAGGAGGCGTCGTCCGATCTGCCGGTGCGCCTGCGGGCTGGTCGCGATCGGGCCTTACTGCTGCTGGGATTTTGGCGAGGGTTTCGCAGTGACGATCTGTGTCGTTTGCGGATTGAAACCAACCAGTTGCTCCCCGGTGAAGGTTTAAGCCTGTTTCTCTCCAGCAGCAAAACCGACCGAGAGCATCAGGGCCGAACCGTCAGTGTGCCGGCGCTAAAACGACTGTGTCCGGTGCAGGCATATGAAGACTGGTTGGCGCTCAGTCAATTGCAGGCTGGACCGGTGTTTCGTGGTCTCGATCGCTGGGGCCATTTGGCCCCGACCGCGTTACATCCGTACAGCGTGTCCCGGGTATTACGCCGGGCATTGACGCGCGGCGGTGTCGCCGGGGAGCGCTACAGTGGCCATTCGCTGCGCCGTGGGTTTGCCACTTGGGCCACGCGCAACCAATGGAGTCCGAAAGATTTGATGGAGTATGTCGGTTGGCGCGACGTGCACACGGCGATGCGCTACGTCGACGCCAACGCGCCTTTTGGCGACTGGCGGCGCGACGTTCCGCCCGAGTCGAAATGACTCCTTGATGGACGATTTCGTATCGGGATACGGGCCATGTAATTACAGCTGTAAAACGGCAGAATTTATCTAACGAACGGACAAATTGTGAGATTTGTGAATACAAGTTTCTCAAACCTCAGCGATGTTTTGGGCGCTTCGAGGCTGCTGAGCGGTACGCCAAGGGCGACAACAGGTGATTTGCAATCGCGCAGTGCCTTTCATGAGCGAAATCGGTGAAGGTAGTGCGGGAGACTGCGGTCTGCAGTTGCGGCATCGTGTGAAATTGTTTCACTGTATTGTCTGGAATTACTGACGTAAAGTGCTAATAAGCCGATTAATGTCTAGGAAAGCAGATGCTATGCGACTTCATGTCCAAACGGATCAATTCCTCGCCGCTACCGTTGGGGTACGCCTGCAAACGCTGCGGTTGAAGAGGAATGTCAGTCTCGAAGCGGTGGCAGAAAATGCGGCGATCAGCCGTCAGACGCTGCACCTGCTGCTCAATCAAGGCAAAGGTACCTTGATCAACCTGATCGCCGTTATGCGCGCCCTCGGCGAACTGGAGCGCCTGAGTTCACTGTTGGAAGAGGTACGGCCCAGTCCACTACAAATCATTCAAATGGAAGGCAAAACACGGCGGCGCGCGTCGGGGCGACGCGGTGTCTCCAGCCAAGCCGAATCTACCAATTCAAGCAAAGGCAAAAATAGCGATTGGTGACTGAGGCATGAGGCATGAGGCATGAGGCGGCAGTTATGGCGCAATCTTACTGCCATCCTGAGTCTAATTACGCAGCGGCAGCAGCGGCACCCCCTGTTGCAATTCTGTAATGTGTTATGCACATGTAACGTTTGGCGGGCCGGCGTTAGATGCCCAGGCATTCTCTGGCCAAAAAAACGGAAGAGACGCAATGCGCTCATCTATCCTAGGGCATTGTGTGCGTATGCCATTGTCGCCTGCGGAAGCGATAGCACTGTGATATTATTTTTTTGCTTGACAGGATTTGTCACCAAGCCGTGATGCGCCTTTCGCATGCCATCTTGATCAACGTTCAGTGGAGGAACGGCATTGCCAGCTATTTTTATTCATCTGTCAGACATTCACTTTGGTCAGGAAAAGGATGGCGGCTGGGAAAAGACAAATACCGACGCCAAAGACCGTCTTATGGACGATGTTCAAGCAGAATTGTTGGCTCGGGGGGCGAATGCGACTGGTATTATTGTAACGGGCGATATTGCTTATTCTGCTCAACCCGAGGAATACACAGCTGCTGGTCAATGGCAAGATGAGCTAGCAGCACGTACTGGTTGTGATCGACTCAGTACGCAACTGGTACCCGGTAACCATGACATTGATCGTGGGGCGATTTCCAATGCGGTCGGATGGAAAATCGAGTCAGTACGTAATGACGGTGACTCGATGCTGGATATGCTGCTAGATGACGATACTCAGCGTGAAACTTTGTTCAAACGTTTTGCGGCATACCGAGATTTTTCCACAGGGTATGGATGCGACCTGGATGCCTTCGGTAAATACTTGGCAGACTACTCGGTTGAACTGGGTCTCACCTCTGATATCTGCCGTGTTCCCTATTGTTTATGGGGAACTTGCGCAAGAAAGCCCGCCCGATTTGTTTTCAACAATATTTTCATTTGTTGATTGGGATAAGTGCAAGTTGGCGAGGCGTAGTTTGGCGCATACATTTATGCGGTCAAAATGGAGCATTGTAGATATTGCGATTGCTGCCGCTAGGGCCGGAGATACTAAGCTAGTCCTTGAGCAGGTAGCCAAAGAGCTAGGTGGGGCAAAAATACTTCAAACTCTAAATTCTGAAATTGAAAGTATTCCGCTCCAGCACAAAATGGCAGTGAAATACGCTTTGACTCAGATAGCCGGTTTTTGAAAAGGATCGGCTAAACATATTAGTTACAGCATTATCCAAAATCACATAAAAGCATGCGTAAAAAGACGCGAAGCTATCGAATCCCATTTGAGGAACTACCATGGCGGTAAGTTTTGGCATAGCAAAGATTATCAGTGAGCATCCAAGCTACAATTACGGACTCGCGTTACCATTTGTAATAGCTTTTTATCTGCTCAATTCTGCTAATACTTACGTAGTGCCTTTTTTTGAATTTGATATTGGTATTGAGCTGTCTGCAATATTAAAGATTTTTCTTGTCATAGGGTACTATATTACATTTGTGCTTTTCTTACTGTTTTCTAGTGCCCTTTCTCTGTTTGTAAAAAACTCAAAACTTCATTTGGGTTGGCCAATATTTACAGCCGTTGCATCCTTGCTCACTTTAGTCTTTAAAGACGAGAACCCCCTGTTCGGTATGCTATTTGGTTTGACTGCCATAATTTACTTGGCAGTTTCAAGGCTTGATAATGGAAGTCTTTCTGTTGTTTTGATACAAGGGGTTTTTGGATTTTTCTCAATATTTTGTTTTGTCACGGGGATACTATGGCTCAATGAGTCTTTTGTTTTTGTCGATATTATTTCCAGTTTGTTTGGATTTGAAAGTATAGCTAAAGATTCCGTCAAGGTAGGGGCATTTATGCTAATTGTTCTAGGGTATTCTGTTTTTTATTCAGTTTTTAAGGCAGGTGAACTACTAAGTAGCGAGTCAAGCGCCTAATGATACAGACCATTGCGTCTATAGCCGACCACACGACCATCTCGAATGAAAGTATCTCTCTGGAACATTGTTCGGAGCCGTCTGGCAAATACTCCTTCCTAGCCTCATCTCCAGATATACCCAAGGTCACCGGGAGTAGCGAATGTAATGGTCAAGATTGCCCTGTTGGTAGGGGCTTAAAACTAATACGTCCAGGTTGAATCAGGAACTATGAAGCGTGACGGTAGTCGTCGGATGAGCATTTGAACTGGCTAATTCGGGTATGAGTTGGTGATCGGTTATTTCCTGATCGCTAAGCAGCGCTATCTCAACATATTAAACAAAATTGATCCTTAGCGACTTTCCTGTCTCTTTGTCGACTCCTTGGATTAGCGCTAATGTGAGCGCAGCTTTCCCCGCGCTCACGATCGCGCTTAAAAGTTCAAGAACTTTTAAATGTCGCAGCTTCAGCATCTACAAAAGGCTGAAATAACTCCGCAGGCCAATTTGGATCGATGTTGGATGTCCGTTCGATACACCGCCACTCCCCATCGCGCTTCTCGAAGACGTCAGAATATGTGCCTGTAGAGACAACACCTTTATCTTCTTCTCTCCAACTTACAATCCAGCGCCACTCAACGTTTGCTTGGCTTCCGCTTCCTGTAATGGAGAACCATCCTAGCGAGTGACTCCATTTATGAATAGGAAACACACTGTGAGCGTAATCATAAAGCTGCTTTAGTCCCTCAAATCCTTCAAAAGTGACATGCCTTAGATCATTGACAGAAAATTTTGCATCCGGCCAATATAAGCTGGTATACAGTTCCGCAGACTTGCGGCTCGCGTCATTGTCGATATAAAGCTGATGAAGATTCAGCTGCTCAAAAATTTCAAACTTGTCTTCGGTGGTTAATTTATTGCCAACGCTCATAATAAAGTCACTCCCGTTATTAATTGTTGTTCGGCTTCAAAATATTATTTGGCTCTAGCAGTCATTTGCGGCCTCCCTCAACTCTAATTATGCTATACAGCTAATAATAAAAGAATGAGATAGGCTTTGAGATACCAGACCACTAAGATACCACAGTCGCAGTAAATCAGAGTTTCGTCAATTGGTGGTGCCTCTCAGAAAGGAGAGCCCGGTTTCTCAAGTTTGGTGAGATGAGGTGCGTCCCTGAGAATGCCCGTTAGCTGTAGTTTTTGCAAAATGTAATCTTCAATACTCGGTTAGGAACCCAAATTATGAATGAGACTTTTTTAGAAGGAGTCTTAGCGGTAGCGCAATAATATTAGCGCTCTATCATCTCCAAATCAAAAATGAGAATTGGTATTCTCAAATACTGTAGGTTCATTCGTTGACTCATGGTTTTTTTTTTGAAACTATCCATAGTTGCTTGTGCTAAGAGTAGTTCAATCAATTTTAGGTGAGTTGCCGAATTTAGTTTGTATAAGAAGATTCTGTTGTTCTTATGAATTTGGATGGCGATTTGTTTTTTGCCTGGTATTGCTTGAGCATTTAGGCCTTTAAACGAAACGATCGAACTGAGGTGGCAAAGTGATCCTACGCTACGCAAGATGCCTAATGGCTGGTTTGGCTCTGAGCTTTTCAGCTCATAGCCTAGCTGAAAGTGAATTTCCAGTGCCGGACGGGTTCATAAGTGAGATTAAGGTGGTCGATGGAATTAAGTTGCATTATGTCAAAGGAGGGAAGGGGCCGCTGGTTGTTTTAGTTCATGGGTTTGGTCAGACTTGGTACGAATGGCATCAGCTAATGCCACAACTTTCAAAAAAATTTACTGTGGTGGCGCTAGATCTACCAGGTTTAGGTATGTCAGATCCACCCGCAACCGGTTATAGTGGCAAAGATGTATCTGGCTACATTTATAAACTTGCGAAAACTTTTAGTCCTAGCCAGCCTTTCAATCTTGTGGCTCATGATATAGGAATTTGGAACACATACCCTTTGGTCGTTCAGCATCAGGAAGATATCGCTAGGTTGATATACATGGAGGCTCCGATTCCTGACAGTAAGATATATGAGTTTCCTGCTTTCACGCGCGATGGAGAGTCATTAGTCTGGCATTTCAGTTTTTTTGCTGCTGGGGATAATCTTCCCGAAAAACTAATTGCTGGAAATGAAAAGTTTTTTTTCTCACACTTTATAAAAGAACATGCATCAAAATCCGAAGTTTTTGATGACTCGCTGCTCAATTTGTATGCGGCATCTTATGCGAAACCACGCAGCCTTCATGCTGCTTTTGAGTATTATCGTGCTTTAAATACATCTGTAATGCAGAACACGGAATTATCAAAAACTAAATTGACCATTCCGGTAATGGCAATTGGGGGCGGCGGGCACGGAGGACTAGGGACATTTGGTGCGAATCAGTTGAAAGAATATGCTACAAATGTCGAAGGCCATGTCTTACCTGGTTGCGGTCATTGGTTGCCCGAAGAGTGCGCAGAAAGCCTCAACCCGTTAATTTTAGAATTTCTCAGCCGTCCTTGATGCTTTAAGCTGGAACGTGCGGGTAAATTTATACCCGCCTTTTTAACGAAGGAAGATTTCTGCTTAAACAATTGCGAAGTATTTGGTACGGAGATTTTCTTCTAGTTGTTCGCAAAATATGATGGGTATATAAAAATTCTTCATAGGGCGGCGTCAACGGAAATTCCTGGTTATAAACATCCAGTTTCTTTTGGATGTGTTGCGGCGCCCCTATATTGCACATGGGAATCAGTTGAGTATTTCGAGTTAATGCGGAGTTCCAATACGGTCGTCGCGAGTCACATGAATTGGTAAAGTAGTTAGTCATTTTGTTTTTCATTAAAGCATCTCGGGTGCGCCGATGGAATTTTGCTTAGGGATGTTATTTTAGTGCGATGCGGCCGAACATGGTGGTGGAGTAGTCGGATCAAGCAGTTAAGCATGGCGCGCACCCGCATGTTTACCGCAATGCGCAAGAATGTAGAGGGCTATCACATTAGCCCCCTCACCACTAATAACTTCGCCACCACCCAGGTGAAGTAGATAAGAAACTACCGGCATTCCTGACCCAGGAATGCCGGGCACGCCTAACCGGCTGATGAGGTACCACACAAGATGTTTAGTTTTATTGCCCGCCGATTGGGGTTATTGATCCCCACATTCTTCGGCATCACCTTGCTGACTTTCGCGTTGATTCGCATGATTCCAGGCGACCCCGTGGAAGTAATGATGGGCGAACGTCGAGTCGACCCCGAAATGCATGCTCAGGCAATGGAACGCCTAGGCCTGAACAAACCGCTGTATGCCCAGTACCTGGACTACATCGGCAAGTT
>NZ_LT607558.1:129642-269337 GCF_900095275.1 Pseudomonas sp. UMAB-40 | reverse complement strand
AGCGTAAACCTGCAGGGCTTCTCGGTCAGGCTGACCATCTCATTAAGCCCCGCCTGGATCACCAGACGGGGCTTTTTAGTGGCCGATGGAATCAGACGAGGGGTTTAGGCTCGTGTTCTTTTTCCAGGGCTTGTTCGTGTTGCTCGACCGCTTCCTGTACGGAGCGCGGTGCTTCTTCGATGACCGACTCGGCAGCAGGTGCCGCTTCGATCACTTCAGCCACAACCGGTGCAGGCTCGTCAGCGACAACCGCTTCAACCGGAGCAGCAGCGGCAGCCAGTTCGGCTTCCTTCTGCAGACGCTCGGCTTCACGCTTGCGACGACGCACTTCACGCGGGTCGTTCGGTGCACGGCCATTTTCGGTCAGGGCGCTGACGGGAGCTGCTTCAACGACCGGTGCGGCCACTTCGGCAACAACCGGCGTCGGTGCTTCAACGACGGGAGCAGGCTCGGCAGCCACAACCACTGGCTCGGAGACCACGGTTTCAGCCGCCTGGACTTCAGCAACCGGTGCAGGTGCTTCAACAGCTACCGGTTCGGCCACCCAGTTGAACGCGGTTTGTTCTTCACGAACTTCGCGGACAGCGTCGGTGACGGTTTCGCTGGAGGTTTCGACCGCTGGTTCGGCAGCAAACACGGGTTCGGCCACTGGAGCGGTTTCAACAACCGGCTCAGCTTCACGAACCGGTGCCACTTCGATTTCCGGAGCCGCAGTGGCTTCCACCGGAGTCGTCGCTTCTACCACAGGCGCTTCGACCGGAGCCGTCTCCAGGGTGGCGGCCGTTGCACGTTCGGCTTGCTCGTTGGCTTGTGCTTCAGCCGGTGCGCTGATCACGGTGCTGGCAACGGCTGCGGTAACAGCCAGGCCGGCGGCCAGATCGGAAGTACTTGGCGCTTCGTTGCTTTCGCCTGCTTCGCTGCCTTCGGCGGATTCGGATTCTTCCGAACCTTCGATCACGTTACCGTTGGCATCGCGTTGACGCTCGCGACGGTTGCTGCGACGACGCTGGCCACGGGAGCGGCGGCGTGGACGATCGCCTTCGGCGCCTTCCTGACCATCTTCCTGCAGTTGCTCTTCGTTGGTTACCAGTTCTTCTTCGGCAACCGCGGCAGCGGCTTGCTCGGCACGTGGCTGACGTTCTTCACGCGGTGGGCGTGGAGCGCGTTCTTCACGTGGCTGGCGAGCCGGACGCTCTTCAGCGGTCGCAGCAGTCGCAGCAGCGGCTGGAGCGGTGGCATCCAGAGGTTCGCGCAGTTCACGCACGCGTTCTTCACGCTCGCCACGTGGCTTGCGGTCTTCGCGAGGGGCGCGCGGTGCACGTTCTTCACGAGGGGCGCGTGGAGCACGCTCTTCACGTGGAGCACGCTCTTCGCGGGCGACTACCGGGGTTTCTTCGCGGGCTTCGCGTGGTTGACGCTCTTCGCGTGGCTCACGTGGTGCGCGTTCTTCACGCGGTGCACGTTCCTCACGAGGCTTGCGCTCTTCATCACGGCGACCGTTACGGTTGCGGCTCTGCTGACGACCGTTGCGACGCTCTTCGTTACGGGCCGGACGCTCGGTGGTCGCAGGTTTTTCAACCACAACCGGAGCCGCAGGCTCTTCCTTGGTAGCAAACAGGCTGACCAGCGACTTCACCAGGCCTTTGAACAGGCTAGGCTCTGGCGCGGCGGCCGGTGCAGCCACAGGTGCGGCAGCGACGACTTCGGTCGGAACCGGAGCGTTGGCGCGGGCCGGAGCGGTCTTGACTGCGGCTTCCTGACGAACCAGGGTGCGGGTCGCGGCGGCTGGCTGGACTTCTTCGACTTCGGCAGCGGCTGCTGCGATTTCGTAGCTGGACTGGCCGACTGCGGCTTCCGGGCTGTCATCACGCAGACGCTGAACTTCGAAGTGCGGCGTTTCGAGGTGATCGTTCGGCAGAATGACGATGCGGGCACGGGTGCGCAGTTCGATCTTGGTGATCGAGTTGCGTTTTTCGTTGAGCAGGAAGGCTGCGACCGGAATCGGCACTTGGGCGCGAACTTCGGCGGTGCGGTCTTTCAGGGCTTCTTCTTCGATCAGGCGCAGGATCGCCAGGGACAGCGATTCAACGTCACGGATGATGCCGGTGCCGTTGCAACGCGGGCAAACGATGCCGCTGCTTTCGCCCAGGGATGGACGCAGGCGCTGACGGGACATTTCCAGCAGGCCGAAGCGCGAGATGCGACCGACTTGCACGCGAGCGCGGTCGGCTTCCAGGCATTCGCGGACTTTTTCTTCCACGGCGCGCTGGTTCTTGGCAGGGGTCATGTCGATGAAGTCGATGACGATCAGGCCGCCGATGTCGCGCAAGCGCAACTGACGGGCGATTTCTTCGGCGGCTTCAAGGTTGGTCTGCAGGGCGGTTTCTTCGATGTCGCTGCCTTTGGTGGCGCGCGCCGAGTTGATGTCGATGGACACCAGGGCTTCGGTCGGATCGATAACGATGGAACCGCCGGAAGGCAGTTCAACGACGCGCTGGAAAGCGGTCTCGATCTGGCTTTCGATCTGGAAACGGTTGAACAGCGGAACGCTGTCTTCGTACAGCTTGATCTTGCTGGCGTACTGCGGCATTACCTGGCGAATGAAGGTCAGGGCTTCGTCCTGGGCTTCAACGCTGTCGATCAGCACTTCGCCGATGTCCTGGCGCAGGTAATCGCGGATGGCGCGGATGATCACGTTGCTTTCCTGATAGATCAGGAATGGCGCGGAGCGATCCAGCGAGGCTTCTTTGATGGCGGTCCAGAGTTGCAGCAGGTAATCGAGGTCCCACTGCATTTCTTCGCTGCTGCGGCCAAGGCCGGCAGTGCGAACGATCAGACCCATGTCGGCCGGGGCAACCAAGCCGTTCAGGGCTTCACGCAGTTCGTTGCGCTCTTCACCTTCGATGCGACGGGAGATACCGCCGGCACGCGGGTTGTTTGGCATCAGCACCAGGTAACGACCGGCCAGGCTGATGAAGGTGGTCAGGGCTGCGCCCTTGTTGCCACGTTCTTCTTTTTCGACCTGAACGATGACTTCCTGGCCTTCGCTCAGGACGTCCTTGATGTTGACGCGGCCTTCTGGGGCTTTCTTGAAGTATTCGCGGGAGATTTCTTTGAGGGGCAGGAAGCCGTGGCGCTCGGAGCCGAAATCGACAAAGGCAGCCTCAAGGCTTGGTTCGATGCGAGTAATCCGGCCTTTATAGATGTTGGCCTTCTTCTGCTCGCGTGCACCGGATTCGATGTCCAGGTCGTAGAGGCGTTGGCCATCTACCAGTGCAACACGCAACTCTTCGGGTTGAGTTGCGTTAATCAGCATTCTTTTCATGTAGTACCGTCGGTTTCCGGGCTGCCGGAAACGGCGTTCGGCACACACGACTTCTCATGGTCGGTGTCAGGTGCGTCGGGAGTGGTTGGCCATTCCCGTGTCCAGCGATGTCTGGCCAATTGGGCCGTTATCGCGACTTACGCGTCCTGCTTGCTGTGGCTACTTAAGCACTCAGTCAGGAGGAGGAATCAACCAGCGGCTGTGGACGAGATGAAGCGTCTTGATAAAGCCTATTGCTACACAGTCCAGCGGTTGTGCATCTCCACCCTACACGTATCCCTGATAATTCGGGTGCTGCCGCGCGCAGAATCCGCAGCGGGTTGGCATTTACCGTGAGCTCCGAAGGGGGAGGTCACGCATCATGGCTAATTTAGGCGTTGTTTCCGAAGCGTTCGCTCGGGGTCGTCCTTAGCTGACTGCACTTTGTGAACTGGCCATGAATATGGCTCGCAAGGCGAGTGAAAACTCTGCTTTACGGCTTGATTCAGGCCTCATGTCACCTGCGCTTGTTACAGCTGCAAACTCCACCGTTACGTAGCGAAAGCCCCGTAGGACGGCCTCGCGTCCTGGTGAATTGCGTTGGTCAGGGCCGGTTTTTGACCGTTAGTCCGCTGTCCAGGCCGCTTTTGGCGGCGTTCGCGACTATAGCAGCAATGATTAAGTGCTTCAATTCCATAAAAAATTGTTATCATCCGCGGCATGACGACTACTGCCCCTTCGACCCCAGCCGTACAACTGCTGGAGGTCTCGCCGGAATATGCCGGCCAACGTATTGATAACTTCCTTCTCGCTCGGCTCAAAGGCGTGCCCAAGACCTTGATTTACCGCATTTTGCGCAAGGGCGAAGTGCGGGTGAACAAAGGTCGGATCAAGCCCGAATACAAGCTGCAGGCGGGCGATATCGTGCGCGTGCCGCCGGTTCGCGTGCCCGAACGCGACGAGCCGGTGCCGCTGGCCCAGGGCCTGCTGCAACGCCTCGAAGCCTCGATTGTGTTCGAGGACAAAGCGCTGATCGTGATCAACAAGCCTTGCGGCATTGCTGTTCATGGCGGTAGCGGTCTGACTTACGGGGTGATCGAAGCCTTTCGTCAGTTGCGTCCCGATTGCAAGGAGCTCGAACTGGTTCACCGTCTCGACCGTGATACCTCAGGTCTGTTGATGATCGCCAAGAAGCGCAGCATGTTGCGCCACTTGCACACCGCCTTGCGCGGCGATGGCGTCGACAAACGCTACATGGCGCTGGTCCGTGGTAATTGGGCGGCCTCGATCAAGCAAGTCCGGGCGTCGCTGGGCAAGAGCAATCTGCGTTCCGGCGAGCGTATGGTCGAGGTCGACGAGGAGGAGGGCAAGGAGTCTGTGACCGTGTTCAAGGTCCTGCGCCGCTTCGGCGACTTTGCCACCCTGATCGAGGCCAAGCCGATTACCGGTCGGACTCACCAGATTCGCGTCCACACCTTGCACGCCGGGCACTGCATCGCTGGCGACACCAAGTATGGCGACGAAGGTTTCAGCAAGGAAATCCGCGATTTGGGCGGCAAACGCCTGTTCCTGCACGCGTACCTGCTGACTGTGCCGCTGCCGGATGGTGGCGAGCTGAAATTGCAGGCGCCGGTGGACGAAATGTGGGCCAAGACCGTGGAGCGCCTGAGTGCACCCCTCTGATTACAAACTGCTGATTTTCGATTGGGATGGCACACTCGCTGACTCCATTGGTCGGATTGTCGAGGCGATGCATGTCGCGTCCGAACGATCCGGGTTTCAGTTGCGCGATGATTTTGCCGTCAAAGGCATTATCGGTCTGGGCTTGCCTGAGGCCATTCGCACGTTGTACCCGGACATTGGCGATGCGGAGTTGGTGGCGTTCCGTCAGCACTACGCGGATCACTACATCGCTGCCGAAGCCGTGCCTTCGCCGTTGTTTGAAGGTGTGGTCGAGTCGATGGAGGCGTTTCGCGCCGAGGGTTATCATCTGGCTGTGGCCACGGGCAAGGCTCGTCGCGGGCTGGACCGGGTGCTGAAGGCTCACGGCTGGGAAGATTATTTCGATATCACCCGTGCCGCCGATGAAACCGCCAGCAAGCCCCATCCGCTGATGCTTGAGCAGATTCTCGCGCATTGCGAGGTTCGTCCGGAGCAGGCGCTGATGGTCGGCGATTCATCCTTCGATCTGCAGATGGCGCGTAACGCCGGCATGGATTCGGTGGCGGTCAGTTATGGCGCGCAATCGATCGACGCGCTGAAGCTGTTCGAGCCGCGACTGGCCATTGATCGTTTTTCAGAATTGCATGCCTGGCTGGGTCAGCGGGCTTAACAGGTTTTTGCTGGGGTAGATGTCATGACCGACGAATGGAAGGCGCCCGCCAAGGCGAGCGCAGAGAGCGGTGACGAAAAAAGCTGGAAGCTGCTGGAAAAGACTCTGCTGGCCAGTGTCCAGGAGCAGCGCCGGTCTCGTCGCTGGGGGATTTTCTTCAAGCTGCTGACCTTTGTGTACCTGTTTGGCGCGTTGATTCTGTTCACGCCGCTGATGGACATGGAAAAAAGCGCGACCCGCGGTTCCCACTACACGGCGTTGATCGACGTGACCGGCATGATCGCCGACAAGGAGCCAGCCAGCGCCGACAACATCGTTGGCAGCCTGCGTGCAGCCTTCGAGGATGAGAAGGTTAAGGGTGTGATCCTGCGCATCAACAGTCCGGGCGGCAGTCCGGTGCAGTCGGGTTACGTGTATGACGAAATCGTCCGTCTGCGCGGCTTGCACCCGGACACCAAGGTGTACGCGGTGATTTCCGACCTGGGCGCTTCCGGTGCTTATTACATCGCCAGCGCGGCGGATCAGATTTACGCCGACAAGGCGAGTCTGGTGGGTTCCATTGGTGTGACGGCAGCCGGATATGGTTTCGTCGGTACCATGGAGAAGCTCGGCGTCGAGCGTCGGACCTACACGTCCGGCGAGCACAAGTCGTTCCTCGACCCGTTCCAGCCGCAGAAGCCTGAGGAGACTCAGTTCTGGCAGGGCGTTCTGGATACCACGCACCAGCAGTTTATCAATAGCGTGAAGAAGGGCCGTGGTGACCGTCTCAAGGACAAGGATCATCCGGAGCTATTCTCTGGACTGGTCTGGAACGGCGAGCAGGCGTTGCCGCTGGGTCTGATCGATGGCCTGGGGAATGCCAGTTCGGTGGCGCGTGATGTGATTGGCGAGAAGGAACTGGTGGATTTCACCGTTCAGGAATCGCCGTTCGATCGCTTCTCGAAAAAGCTCGGTGCCAGCGTGGCTGAGCAATTGGCGATGTGGATGGGCTTCCAGGGGCCTTCATTGCGCTGATGCTTTGGTTGCACCAGAAAACCGGCCTCAGTGGCCGGTTTTTTGTGTTCAGGGTATTTGCACGCCTTCGGCCAGCAACATGTCGATCAGGCGAATCAGCGGCAGGCCGATCAGGCTGGTGGCGTCAGGGCCTTCGGTGTTTTGAAACAGGCTCACCCCCAAGCCTTCGGCCTTGAAGCTGCCAGCGCAGTCGTAGGGCTGTTCGGCGTGCAGGTAGCGCTCGATGCGTGCCGGGTCGAGGGTGCGCATGTGCACGGTGAAAGGCACGCAGTCGACCTGGCAGTCGCCGGTCTGGCTGTTCAGCAGCGCCAGGCCCGTCAGGAAGGTCACGCTGGCACCGCTCGATGCCAGCAGTTGTTCGCGGGCCTTCTCGAAGGTGTGGGGTTTGCCGATGATCCGCTCGCCGAGGACGGCGACCTGGTCGGAGCCGATGATCAGATGGGCGGGGTGGCTGCCGGCAAGTGCCCGGGCTTTTCCTTCGGCGAGGCGCTTTACCAGTTCGATGGCCGACTCATCCAGGCGATGGCTTTCATCGATATCCGGCGAACTGCAGGTGAATGGCAGCTGCAAGCGGGCCAGCAATTCCCGGCGATAAACCGAGCTTGAAGCGAGTAATAAAGGCAGCATGCGCATCTCCGGAAGACAGGCGCGAATTCTACCGAGGCTTCCAAGTGACGGACAGGGCTGAATTTCCTTTGACATGGCTGGGTGCATCCCTATAATGCTGCGCCTATGTTGAATGACCCGATTCCACCTCACGTTGACCCGCGCAAATTGGCTGACCGTGGCACCACCCTTCAAGGTGAACTGCTGCTGGCCGATTTGGAGAGACTCTGCGACCCGCTTTCCGATACTGTCGGTACGGTGCAGGCTAAATTCGTTTTTGAACGAGATGAACGTAAGTCTGTGGTTATCCACAGTTTTATCGACACCGAAGTCAAAATGGTTTGCCAGCGTTGTCTTGAGCTGGTCACCCTGCCGATCCACAGCGAATGCAGTTATGCTGTGGTGAAGGAGGGTGCGAATACCCAGTCGTTGCCGAAAGGTTATGACGTGCTGGAACTGGGCGAAGATCCATTGGATCTGCAGTCACTGATCGAGGAGGAGCTTCTGCTCGCCTTGCCCATTGTGCCTGCTCATCATCCGGAAGAATGCCAGCAGCCGGCGGGTCTCGATGAGCCCGAACCGAGCGAGGACGAGGTAACGCGGTCCAACCCGTTCAGTGTATTGGCGCAGTTAAAGCGTGACCCAAACGTTTAGGAGTTAATCAATTATGGCTGTTCAGCAGAACAAAAAATCCCGCTCTGCCCGTGACATGCGTCGTTCGCACGATGCCCTGACGGCAAGCACTCTGTCTGTAGAAAAAACCACCGGTGAAATTCACCTGCGTCACCACGTATCGCCAGAAGGCGTATACCGTGGCCGTAAAGTGATCGATAAGGGCGCTGACGAGTAATCACTTGTCTGCTCAAGTCATCGCGATTGACGCAATGGGCGGGGACTTCGGTCCCCGCAGCATTGTTCAGGCCAGCATTGCTTGCCTGTCTGCTACGCCCTCGCTGCACCTGACCCTCGTCGGTCAACCCTCCCTACTTGAAGAATTGCTCTCTGGCCAATCGGCTGTGGATCGCTCACGCCTGTCAATTGCTCCGGCGTCCGAAGTTATCACCATGGACGAAAAGCCTGCCCAGGCCTTGCGTGGCAAGCCTGACTCGTCGATGCGCGTGGCGCTTGAGCTGTTGCGTGATGGCAAGGTCCAGGCCTGTGTCAGTGCCGGCAATACCGGCGCGCTGATGGCGTTGTCGCGGTTTGTGCTCAAGACGTTGCCAGGCATCGATCGGCCGGCGATGGTGGCGGCGATTCCGACGCAGAAGGGTTATTGCCAGTTGCTCGACCTCGGTGCCAACGTAGATTGCAGCGCCGAGCATTTATTGCAGTTTGCGGTGATGGGCTCGGTGGCGGCAGAGACCCTCGGCATTGTTCGCCCACGGGTGGCCTTGCTGAACATCGGCACCGAAGACATCAAGGGCAATCAGCAGGTCAAGCTGGCGGCGACCTTGTTGCAAAGCGCTCGCGGCATCAACTACATCGGTTTTGTCGAAGGTGACGGTTTGTACCGTGGCGAGGCGGACGTGGTGGTGTGTGACGGCTTTGTCGGCAATATCCTGCTCAAGTCCAGCGAAGGCCTGGCGACCATGATTGCCGGGCGCATCGAAGCTTTGTTCAAGAAAAACCTCGCCTCGAAAATGGTCGGCGCGCTGGCGCTGCCGCTGATGAGGCGTTTGCAGGCCGATCTGGCGCCTGCGCGACATAACGGCGCAAGCTTCCTCGGTTTGCAGGGGATTGTGGTGAAAAGCCACGGTTCGGCCGGGGTCCAGGGTTTTCAGAGTGCCATATCCCGAGCGCTGATCGAGATCCAGGAAAACCTTCCGGAACGCATTCACGGTCGTCTGGAGGATTTGTTGCTTTAGGCGTTTTCGTCGGACAATGCTTAAATGTGACCGCTCAGTTCAATTGGCCATCCAACTGTCAGTTTCTTGCGTCCCCCAAGCGGGACGTCAAATTCTCCGACGACAAGATCATTAGGGGCTTGTTACATGTCTGCTTCCCTCGCATTCGTCTTTCCAGGACAGGGTTCGCAGTCCCTCGGCATGCTGGCCGAGTTGGGCGCACAACATCCGGTTGTCCTCGAAACATTCAAAGAAGCTTCCGATGCTCTGGGTTACGACCTGTGGGCACTGACCCAGCAGGGGCCGGAAGAGCAACTCAATCAAACCGATAAAACCCAGCCGGCCATTCTGACCGCCTCGATCGCCTTGTGGCGTCTGTGGCTGGCGGAAGGCGGCGCGCGCCCGGCTTACGTTGCCGGTCACAGCCTGGGTGAGTACAGCGCGCTGGTCGCGGCAGGCAGCCTGAGCCTGGGTGCCGCCGTCAAGCTGGTGGAGCGCCGTGGTCAGTTGATGCAGGAAGCCGTTCCGGCCGGGCAGGGCGGCATGGCCGCAATCCTCGGTCTGGAAGATGCTGACGTGTTGGCCGCCTGTGCCGAAGCGGCGCAAGGCGAAGTGGTCAGCGCGGTCAACTTCAACTCCCCGGGCCAGGTCGTGATCGCCGGTGCAAAGGCTGCGGTCGAACGCGCCATAGAAGGCTGCAAGGCCCGTGGTGCCAAGCGTGCCATGCCGCTGCCGGTCAGCGTGCCGTCTCACTGCGAGCTGATGCGTCCGGCAGCCGAGCGTTTCGCTGAGTCGATCGCTGCAATCGACTGGCAAGCGCCGCAAATCCCTGTGGTGCAGAACGTCAGCGCTTCTGTGCCGGCCGATCTGGAAACCCTCAAGCGCGATCTGCTTGAGCAGCTCTACAAGCCTGTACGCTGGGTTGAATCGGTCCAGGCGCTGGCCGCCAAGGGCGCGACCCAGTTGGTCGAGTGCGGCCCTGGCAAAGTACTCGCCGGCCTGAACAAACGTTGCGCCGAAGGCGTATCGACATCCAACCTCAATACCCCAGACGCTTTCGCTGCCGCCCGTGCAGCGCTGGCCTGAATCAGGAGAAACTTGCATGAGTCTGCAAGGTAAAGTTGCACTGGTCACCGGTGCGAGCCGCGGTATTGGCCAGGCTATCGCCCTGGAGCTGGGTCGTCAGGGCGCTATCGTTGTAGGTACCGCGACGTCCGCTTCCGGCGCCGAGCGTATTGCCGCTACCCTGAAGGAAAACGGTATTCAAGGCACTGGCCTGGAACTCAATGTCACCAGCGACGAATCCGTTGCCGCTGTACTGGCGAGCATCACTTCGCAGTTTGGAGCGCCGGCGATCCTGGTCAACAATGCCGGCATCACCCGCGATAATCTGATGATGCGCATGAAAGATGACGAATGGCATGACGTCGTCGATACCAACCTGAACAGTCTGTTCCGCCTGTCCAAGGGCGTTTTGCGCGGTATGACCAAAGCCCGTTGGGGACGAATTATCAGTATTGGCTCGGTTGTGGGTGCCATGGGCAACGCAGGCCAAGTAAACTACGCAGCCGCCAAGGCCGGTCTGGAAGGTTTCAGCCGTGCACTGGCGCGTGAAGTCGGTTCGCGTTCGATTACGGTAAACTCGGTGGCCCCTGGGTTCATCGACACCGATATGACCCGCGAACTGCCCGAGGCGCAGCGTGAAGCCTTGCAGACGCAGATTCCGCTGGGCCGTCTGGGACAAGCTCAAGAGATCGCGTCTGTGGTCGCTTTTCTTGCATCCGACGGTGCGGCTTACGTTACTGGGGCTACAATCCCGGTGAACGGCGGGATGTACATGAGTTAAATGTGACGGATTGCTTCAAAAAAATGTCATACGAGCTGTCTAAAATCCGTTATAAAGCTGCAATCTATTTATAGGCAGAGGGTCGTCGGGTTTGAGGAGTGAAGCTTTCAGTTGAAAAACTGAAAAGTCTTTCTATACACTTACCCACTGGCCAGCTGCCTGAATTTGTCCATTAGGAGTGAAAACAAGGTATGAGCACCATCGAAGAGCGCGTCAAGAAAATCGTTGCTGAGCAACTGGGCGTTAAAGAAGAAGAAGTGGTCAACACTGCTTCCTTCGTTGAAGACCTGGGTGCCGACTCCCTTGACACCGTTGAGCTGGTGATGGCTCTGGAAGAGGAATTCGAGACCGAAATCCCTGACGAAGAAGCTGAAAAGATCACTACTGTACAAGCCGCAATCGATTACGTTACTAACCACCAGGCTTAATAGCTTGTAATCGTTGCTTGCTGTCATGGAAAAACCGCACTGCCATCACGGCGTGCGGTTTTTTCTTTAGGCCTGATGCAAAGTCGTCATTTGAAAAAGGAGAGTGCTGTGTCGCGTAGACGCGTCGTAGTCACCGGTATGGGTATGTTGTCGCCACTGGGCACGGATGTGCCAAGCAGTTGGCAGGGCATTCTGGCTGGCCGCAGTGGCATTGGTCTGATCGAACACACCGACCTTTCTGCCTATTCCACCCGTTTTGGCGGCTCGGTAAAGGGCTTCAATGTCGAGGAATACCTGTCGGTCAAGGAAGCACGCAAGCTCGACCTGTTCATTCAGTACGGTCTGGCGGCCGGTTTTCAGGCTGTACGTAACGCAGGCCTTGAAGTCACCGACGCCAACCGTGAACGCATCGGCGTGGCCATGGGGTCGGGTATTGGCGGTCTGACCAATATCGAAGAAACCAGCCGCACCCTGCATGATTCCGGCCCACGACGGATTTCTCCGTTTTTCGTGCCTGGCTCGATCATCAATATGATTTCCGGTTTTCTGTCCATCCACTTGGGTGCACAGGGACCTAACTACGCCATCGCCACCGCCTGTACCACCGGTACGCACTGCATTGGCATGGCAGCCCGCAACATCATGTACGACGAAGCCGACGTGATGATTGCCGGCGGCGCCGAGATGGCGGCTTGCGGTCTGGGCATGGGTGGCTTCGGTGCTTCCCGTGCGCTGTCGACCCGCAACGACGAGCCAACCCGTGCCAGCCGTCCATGGGACAAGGGCCGTGATGGTTTCGTCTTGTCCGACGGTGCCGGCGCCCTTGTTCTCGAAGAGCTGGAGCACGCCAAGGCGCGCGGCGCGACCATCTACGCCGAGCTGATCGGTTTCGGCACCAGTGGCGATGCCTATCACATGACTTCGCCTCCGGCCGATGGCGCCGGTGCCGCACGTTGCATCACCAATGCCCTGCGCGACGCGAAGATCAATGGCGACCAGGTTCAATACATCAACGCCCACGGCACCTCGACCTCGGCCGGCGACCTCGCCGAAGCCTGTGCGATCAAGTCGGTGTTCGGCGATCACGCCTACAAACTGGCCGTCAGTTCGACCAAGTCCATGACCGGTCACTTGCTGGGTGCAGCAGGTGCCGTCGAGGCGATCTTCAGTGTGCTGGCGATCAACAGCCAGGTGGCGCCGCCGACCATCAACCTCGATGAGCCGGACGAAGGCTGCGATCTCGATTTCGTGCCGCACACCGCGCGCAACATGGATATCGATGTGGTGCTGTCCAACTCCTTCGGATTTGGCGGTACCAACGGCTCGCTGGTGTTCCGCCGGTTCGCTGACTGATGGACAGCTGGGTCGACGGTCAGCCGGCTGACGCTTTGTCGCTGAAAGATCGCGGCCTGGCTTACGGTGATGGTCTGTTCGAGACCATTGCCGTGCGTGGCGGACAGCCGTTGCTGCTGGATCGACATCTGGTGCGTCTGGCCGATGGTTGTTCACGCCTGGCGATCAATGCTGATCACGAGCTGATCCGCAGTGAGCTGCTGGCCTATGCCCGCGCACTGGGTGAGGGCGTGCTCAAGCTCATCATCACCCGCGGCGACAGTCTGCGCGGCTACGCGCCCGACCCCTCGGCTCAGGCCCGACGCATTCTGCAAGGCAATCCTCCCGCTGCTTATCCGGCCGTAAATGGCGAACAGGGCGTTCGCCTGTTCCCGTGTGCGACACGATTGTCCAGGCAGCCTCTGCTTGCCGGCCTCAAGCACCTTAATCGTCTGGAGCAGGTCATCGCCCGTTCCGAATGGCAGGACACCGAGCATGCTGAAGGCTTGATGCTCGATTTGGCGGGACGCGTGATCGAAGGTGTGTTCAGCAACCTGTTCCTGATCCGCGATGGCGTGCTGATCACGGCCGATTTGAAGCGCTGCGGCGTTGCCGGCGTCATGCGCGCCGAATTATTGTTTCAAGCCGAGTCATTGGGGATCCCCACGCAAATCACTGACATCAGCCTGGATCAGCTGCAATGGGCCGATGAAGTCTTTGTCTGCAACAGCGTGTATGGCGTTTGGCCGGTGCGCGCCTATGCTGCGCTGAGCTGGTCGGTTGGGCCGCTCACCCGTAAACTCCAAACCATTGCCCGTGCGCTACTGGATGCTTGATACGTGAGACGTAAATTCTTGCTGCTGCTGGAAACCGGATTGGTTCTGGCAGGGCTGTGTCTGGGCGCCTCCGCCTGGAAGATTCATACGGCGCTGAATCAGCCGCTGAACATCACCCAGGAAGAACTGCTGGAAGTGCCCAAAGGCACCACGCCGACCCGCACCTTCTATCGACTCGAAGCCGATGGCGTCATCAAGGACGCTTTCTGGTTGCGCGTGTATTGGCGTTTCAATCTGGCCGGACAACCCTTGCACAAGGGCGAATACCGCATGCAGCCCGGCATGACCGTCGAAGGGTTGATCGACCTGTGGAAGCGTGGGGACATCGTTCAGTACAGCCTGACCCTGGTCGAAGGCTGGAATTTTCATCAGGTCCGGGCGGCATTGGCCAAGGATGAAAAACTCGAGCAGACCCTGAACGGCTTGAGCGATAGCGACGTGATGACCAGGCTCGGCCACACCGGGATCTTTCCCGAGGGCCGATTCTTCCCCGACACTTACCGTTTCGTGCGGGGCATGACCGACGTCGATTTGCTGAAAAAAGCCTACGATCGCCTCGACGAAGTCCTTGCCAAGGAATGGGAGCAGCGCGCTGCGGATGCGCCGTACACCGAACCCTATCAGGCGCTGATCATGGCCTCGCTGGTGGAAAAGGAAACCGGTGTGCCCCAGGAACGGGGGCAGATTGCCGGCGTGTTTGTGCGACGCATGGCGATGGGCATGCTGCTGCAGACCGATCCAACGGTGATCTACGGCCTGGGTGATCGCTACAGCGGCAAGTTGACCCGTGCCCACCTCAAGGAAGCCACGCCGTACAACACCTATATGATTTCGGGCCTGCCGCCGACCCCGATTGCCATGGTCGGCCGCGAAGCGATCCATGCCGCGTTGAACCCGGTGGCGGGCAACAGCCTCTACTTTGTCGCTCGCGGTGACGGCAGCCACGTGTTCTCCGATGATCTGGATGCCCACAATAATGCGGTGCGCGAGTTCCAGCTCAAGCGTCGTGCCGATTACCGGTCCAGCCCGGCACCGGTCTCGGCACCAGAAACCCCGAGTGCCGACACACCGGATGCCGAAGCGCCGATTCCGGCCGCTTCGCCCAATCCCGATCCCGACGCTTTGCCAGAAGTAGCGCCACAAGGCGCGCCGCAAGAACCCTCCGCTGTACCTGCTCCGACGCCCGTGCCCGAGCCGGACGCGCCGGCCCCGCAAAGCCCGCAATGACTCTGATTAAGGACTGCCCGTGACTGGCTTGTTTATTACCCTGGAAGGCCCGGAAGGCGCCGGCAAGAGCACCAACCGCGAATACCTGGCCGAGCGCCTGCGCGCCGCCGGTATCGAGGTGGTGTTGACCCGCGAGCCGGGTGGTACGCCTTTGGCCGAGCGGATCCGCGAAGTGCTGTTGGCGCCGGTTGATGAAGTCATGAACCCCGACACCGAGCTGTTGCTGGTGTTCGCCGCACGTGCCCAGCATCTGGCCGAGGTGATTCGCCCGGCGCTGGCCCGTGGCGCGGTGGTCTTGTGTGATCGTTTTACCGATTCGACCTACGCCTATCAGGGCGGCGGTCGCGGATTGTCGCTGGAGCGTATCGCGGCCCTGGAAACCTTTGTGCAGGGCGATTTGCGCCCGGACCTGACGCTGATCTTTGATCTGCCGGTGGAAGTGGGTCTGGCCCGCGCCAGCGCTCGCGGTCGCCTGGATCGTTTTGAACTCGAAGGCCGAACCTTTTTCGATGCCGTGCGCAGTGCGTTCCTCAAGCGCGCTGAAGCTGACCCTGCGCGTTATGTACGGGTCGATGCCGCTCAGCCGCTGGCGCAGGTTCAGCAGTCGCTGGACGCCTTGCTGCCACGCCTGCTGGAGTTGGCCCGTGGCTGAAGCCTATCCGTGGCAGGACAGCCTCTGGCAGCAATTGGCCGGTCGCAAGCAACATGCGCACGCCTATCTGCTGCATGGCCCGGCCGGGATCGGCAAGCGGGCGCTGGCGGAACGGTTGATGGCCAGTTTGCTGTGCCAGCGTCCGACCGCGCAGGATGCCTGCGGTGAGTGCAAATCCTGCCTGCTGCTCAAGGCCGGCAGCCACCCCGACAACTACATCCTGGAACCCGAAGAGGCCGACAAGGCGATCAAGGTCGATCAGGTGCGCGATCTGGTCAGCTTCGTGGTCCAGACCGCCCAAATGGGCGGGCGCAAGGTGGTGTTGATCGAGCCGGTCGAGTCGATGAACATCAACGCCGCAAACGCCTTGCTCAAAAGTCTTGAGGAACCGTCCGGCGACACCGTTTTGCTGTTGGTCAGCCATCAGACCAGCCGTTTGTTGCCGACCATCAAGAGCCGCTGCGTGCAGCAGGCCTGCCCGCTGCCGAGCGAAGTGATGAGTCTTGCCTGGCTGGCCAAGGCCCTGCCGGACAGCTCGGAAGAAGAGCGTGTCGAACTGCTGACCCTGGCGGCCGGCTCTCCGCTGGCGGCGGTCAAGTTGCAGGCCCAGGGCGTGCGCGAACAGCGAGCGCTGGTGGTCGAAGGCGTGAAGAAGCTGCTCAAGCAGCAGCAATCGCCGACGCAATTGGCCGAAGAATGGAAAACCGTCCCGCAGTTGCTGTTGTTCGACTGGTTCTGCGACTGGTCGAGTCTGATCCTGCGCTATCAGTTGACCCAGGATGAAGCAGGGTTGGGATTGGCGGACATGCGCAAGGTCATTCAATACCTGGCGCAGAAAACCGCTCAGGATAAGGTCTTGAGTATCCAGGACTGGATTCTCGCCCAGCGTCAGAAGGTCATGAGCAAAGCCAACCTCAATCCGGCCTTGTTGCTGGAGGCGCTGCTGGTGCAATGGGCATCCTTGCCTACCCAGAAGTGATCGTCTGTGCCTAGACTCTGATCATCAGCAATGGAGGTCAGCATGAATGAAGGCGTCAACCCGGGGCCGCGCAACGGCATTTTGTCCCTGACCATCAAGGACAAGTCCGTGCTTTACGCGGCCTACATGCCGTTCATCAAGAACGGTGGCCTGTTTATCCCGACCAACAAGAGCTACAAGTTGGGCGATGAGGTGTTCATGCTGCTGAACCTGATGGATGAGGTCGATAAGATTCCGGTGGCCGGCAAGGTTGCCTGGATTACCCCCAAAGGTGCGCAGGGCAATCGGGCTGCCGGGGTCGGCGTACAATTCAACGACGGCGACAACACCGCGCGCAGTCGAATCGAAACCCATCTGGCCGGAGCCCTGAAGTCCGACCGTCCCACTCATACGATGTAAGTTGCAGCCCTTTTATGCTCGTAGATTCCCATTGTCACCTCGATCGTCTTGACCTCGCCGCCCACGACGGCTCCCTGGATGCCGCACTAGATGCGGCCCGGCAGCGCGGGGTAGGGCACTTTTTATGTATCGGCGTCAGCGTCGAAAATGCCGCGGATGTCAAAGCCCTGGCCGAAC
This sequence comes from Pseudomonas sp. UMAB-40, assembly GCF_900095275.1. Lineage (NCBI taxonomy): Bacteria > Pseudomonadati > Pseudomonadota > Gammaproteobacteria > Pseudomonadales > Pseudomonadaceae > Pseudomonas > Pseudomonas sp. UMAB-40. The sequence continues at coordinate 252,361 of NZ_LT607558.1, read as the reverse complement.
GTTATGACGACGTCGACTGTTCAGTGGGTGTGCATCCTCTGGATGTACAGCCGGGTGCTGCGCCGGCGCTCGATTGGTTGCTTCGTGAGCTCAATCACCCCCGTGTCGTGGCCATCGGTGAAACCGGGCTGGATTATCACTACGAGCCGGAAGCGGCAGAGTTGCAGCAGGCATCGTTTCGCCTGCACCTGCAAGCCGCTCAGCAAACGGGCAAGCCGGTGATCATCCACACCCGCGGCGCCCGTGCTGATACGTTGAGTTTGCTGCTCGAAGCTGCGTTGCCTCAGGCGGGCGTGTTGCATTGCTTCACGGAAGACTGGGACATGGCCAAGGCTGCGCTGGACATGGGCTATTACATTTCCCTCTCTGGCATTGTCACTTTTCGCAATGCCGATGCGCTGCGTGACGTCGCCAGCAAAGTGCCGGCTGATCGATTGCTGGTAGAAACCGACTCGCCGTACCTGGCTCCGATCCCTTATCGCGGCAAACCCAACCTGCCGCAGTACGTGCGCGAGGTGGCGGAATTTCTGGCAATGTTGCGTGGTGAGTCTTTTGAGCGATTTGCCGAGCAGACCACTGAAAACTTCAAGCGTCTGTTTCCGCTGGCGCATGTGAAAGGCTGAATCGCAGGCAAAAAAAACCCGGGTTCTGGGGGGTGAATCCGGGTTAAGACCATTAGGAGTAAAACAAAGGCACGCGGTCCGTTGGTACCTATATCGACGCGACACTTGGGGGAGATGTCCCGTCGACAGTTCAAGTATTGATCAGTATTGCGCCGAGTCCAGTTTACCGGCCGCGGTTTTTAAACAATTTTGGAATACGGGCGCTTCGGAAGTGTTCTCATCAACAGGCGACCCTGTGTGAAATCATCAAGAAACACAGATATGGTCGGATGATCCGTGCATTTTGGCGCAAGTTAGGCATAATACGCGGCTTCGAATTTTGACCCCTACAGACCTTTTCTTATGCATAAAGAACCTCGTAAGGTCCGTGAGTTTCGTCGCCGCGAGCAAGAAATTCTCGATACCGCGCTCAAGCTGTTCCTCGACCAAGGTGAAGACAGTGTCACCGTCGAGATGATTGCTGATGCCGTCGGTATCGGCAAAGGCACGATCTACAAGCATTTCAAATCCAAGGCGGAGATCTATCTGCGCCTGATGCTCGACTACGAGCGTGATCTGAACGAGCTGTTGCATTCGGCTGATGTCGACAAGGACAAGGAAGCCCTGTCCCGGGCCTACTTCGAATTCCGCATGCGCGATCCACAACGCTATCGCTTGTTCGATCGCCTGGAAGAGAAGGTGGTCAAGGGCAACCAGGTGCCGGAGATGGTCGAGGAGCTGCACAAGATCCGTGCCTCGAACTTCGAACGCCTGACCTTGCTGATCAAGGGCCGGATCAGCGAAGGCAAGCTCGAAGACGTGCCGCCTTACTTCCATTACTGCGCGTCCTGGGCGCTGGTGCACGGTGCCGTGGCGCTGTATCACTCGCCGTTCTGGAGCAATGTGCTGGAAGATCAGGAAGGTTTCTTCCAGTTCCTGATGGATATCGGCGTGCGCATGGGCAACAAGCGCAAGCGCGATACCGACACTCCGAGTAACTGAACCATTCAGTTGCCTTATTGCGCCATGATTTCGCTATATGGCGCAGTACCTCAGGAATATACTCAGGCATGGGACTTGCTAAAACTTGATTTGTGAGTCAAGTTTTACGCGTTCAAATTCCTTTCGCCGGAGTGCTCCATGATCGTTGACCGTCAAGGCAGGCGTTTCCGCAATTTGCGGATCAGCCTGACCTCAGCCTGCAATTACGCGTGTACCTACTGCGTGCCCAATGGCAAGCGGCTGGTGGCTGCGCAGGATGAATTGTCGGCCGAGGCCATGGCGCGCGGCGTGGCGTATCTGATCGAAGCGGCGGGCATCGAGCGCTTGCGCATCACCGGTGGCGAGCCGCTGGTCAGCCCCAAGCTCGAAGCCTTCATGACCGCCGTCGGCAAGATGGGCCTGGAAGACATCAGCCTGACCACCAATGGTCAACTGCTGGCGAAAAAGCTGCCGTTGCTGGTGGACGCCGGCATCCGGCGCATCAACGTTTCCCTCGATACCCTGGATGCCAGCGCGTTCCGCAGCATTGCCCGTGGCGGCGACCTGGCGACCGTGCTCGACGGTATGGATCAGGCCAAGGCCGCCGGCCTTAAAATCAAGGTCAACATGGTGCCCCTGCGCGGCCAGAACCTTGATCAGGTGATGCCGCTGCTCGATTACTGCCTGGATCGTGGCTATGAATTGCGCTTCATCGAGCTGATGCGCATGGGGCACCTGGCCAGCGACAACAACGCCTTCCTGCAGCAGTTCGTCAGCCTTCAGCAGTTGCTGAGCTTGATCGGCGAGCGCTACGAATACCTGCAAGCCGATGCGCCCGTAGACGCCACTGCCGTGCGCTACGAAATTCCGGGGCAGGGGCATTTCGGTGTCATTGCCAACGAAAGTGTTCCCTTCTGCCGGACCTGCTCACGGTTGCGCCTGTCGTCCACGGGCTGGCTGCATGGCTGCCTGTCGTCGAGCAATCGCCACTATGTCGGCGATCTGTTGGACAAGCCGCGCCATCAGGCGTTGCCGGCGTTGCAGCGTCTTCTGGTGAAAGCCTTGGGGGACAAGCAGGAAGTGGCGTTTTCGGGTGGTGCGACTGTCATGAAGATTATTGGCGGCTGATCGGGCCCCATCGCGGGCAAGCCCGCTCCCACAGGGGTTGCGCAAACCTTGTGGGAGCGTGGCTTGCCCGCGAACGCAATCTGTCAGACGCAGATGTTTGCCGAGCTGGCGCGGAAGCTGCATCCAATGGCCATTCGCCGGTTTTCCGTCACCGGCCTCTGGAGGGTAGGATGCGTAGCCTGGTTTTGCTGCTGGCCGTTTTGGCGCTTGGTGGCTGCATGAATGTCAGCGATATGGCTGAAGGAACTCGCTACCACATGAGCGATGCAGGGCTGCTGGATCACAGCGACAGTCGTCGGGTGAATAACCTGCGCATTCAGCCGGACTCCTTCATATACATCGCCCAAGGTGCCTTCGCGCCGCCGGGCAGCGCTTATCCGCGACCTAACGTGGTCGCTGAAGAAGCCTACAACGGTTTTATCGAATATTTCCCGATGGTCCGCCGCGCGCGTGCCCCCGAAGGCCTCGACCAGGCCATGGGTGAAGCCCGCGCCGCCGGTGCGCATTACTTGCTTTACACGCGGTTCGCCAAGGCGGATGACCGTATTGGTAACTCGGACGAATGGCTCGATCAGGAATACGTGGATCGCCTGGGCATCGACAGCGGCGTGATTCAGATCATGTTGATCGAGACCAGCACCCAGTATTTGATTGATACTGCACGTATCAAGAGTCGTGGCGGTTTACTGACGTTCCACGATAACAAGCCACAAGACCTGATTGGCCCGCCGCTGGAGCAATACGCGCGCAGTCTGATTGGTCTCAGCGACCAGTAATCCAAGGAGAACGCCATGAGTGGCCCGCAAAAAGCCAACGACTTGTTGGGGCAAATCCCCAAAACCAAAGGCTTGCCGCCGGTCCACCTGTGGAACCCTGACTTCTGTGGCGACATCGACATGCGCATCGCTCGCGACGGCACCTGGTACTACCTGGGGACGCCGATCGGGCGTAAACCGATGGTCAAGCTGTTCTCCACCATCATTCGTCGAGATGGCGATGATTATTTCCTGATCACGCCGGTCGAGAAGGTCGGTATCAAGGTCGATGATGCGCCGTTCGTGGCGATTGCAGTGGACGTGGAAGGCGAGGGCGAAGCACAAGTCTTGCGCTTCACCACCAATGTCGACGAGACCACGGAAGCCGGCACCGAACACCCGATCCGCGTGGTGATCGACCCGGTCACGCAAGAGCCAGCACCCTACGTGCATGTGCGCACCAACCTCGAAGCCCTGATCCATCGCAATGTGTTCTATCAATTGGTAGAACTGGCCGTGACCCGCGAGATCGACGGGCAACGCTGGCTTGGCGTTTGGAGCAGTGGTGAGTTCTTCCCCATCGGCCTCGAGCCTTAACGTGTAAAAAATATGGGAGCGAGCCTGCTCCCACATTGGTTTTACGCGTGGACACGGAAAATCAAATTGACACCCAATCGTATGATGATTAGCGTGGACTCCCATCGCGAACGGCTTTGTGCCGTTCCTGCATCGAGGTGCCCATGTCCAGCAGTTTTCATGCGTCGACCGTCGATTGGCTCGGTTGCTGGATAGCCGCAGGCCAGGTCAAGCCCGGCGAAACCATAAAGGTCGAAGCCGATCTGGGTGAGCAGTTGGGTGTCAGTCGCACGGTCATCCGCGAGGCCATCAAAACACTGGTCGCCAAAGGTATGCTCGAAGTCGGGCCGAAGGTCGGCACGCGGGTATTGCCGGTGCGACGCTGGAACCTCTTCGACCCACAAGTCGTGGGTTGGCTGTCGCGCAGTGGCTTGCCGGAAAATTTCGTCGACGACTTGCTCGATCTGCGCCGCACCATCGAACCGATGGCCGTTCGCTGGGCCTGCGAACGCGCGACGGTCGAACAGGTTCATGCGATCCAGCAGGCCTATAACGCGTTGGAACGGGCGGTGGACAGCGGCGTCGATTACAACCGCGCCGACCAGATCTTCCACGAGTGCATACTTGCCGCCAGCCACAACCAGTTCATTGAACAAATGGTCCCGGCCCTCGGGGCGCTGTTGGCGGTGTCGTTCGAAGTGTCCGCCGCCGACCCGGACGAATTGCGCCGCACGCTGCCGATTCACAAAGACATGGCCGACGCGATCGCCGCCCGGGATGCCGCGCGGGGTGTCTGGGCCTGCATGACCCTGATTGATAACGCGGACCTGGCGATCAAGCGCTTTTACCCAAAAGTCATGGCTGACAAAAAAGCCAGCTAAACACAGAGAGCCCATGTGGGAGCGAGCCTGCTCGCAATGACTGAGTTACATCCAATACAGATGTCACCCGACCCACCGCTATCGCGAGCAGGCTCGCTCCCACAAAAAAAGAAAAAACAGGAGGTTTCATGACGTGGCATGCGGTTACCGGACACCGTGCACAACTTGGCGAAGGCCCGTTCTGGGATGTGCCGACCCAGGCGCTGTATTGGGTGGACATCGCCGGCAAGCAAGCCCTGCGGCTGATCGGCGCCAACGTGCAGATCTGGGAAATGCCGGAGCACGTGTCCGCGTTCATCCCCTGCGAAAGCGGTGATGCGCTGGTGACGTTGAGCAGCGGCGTCTATCGGCTGGACCTTGATTCACCAGGGCTCGAACCGCGCCTGACCTTGCTCTGCGTCGCCGACCCGCAACCCGGCAATCGCGCCAACGAGGCCCGCTGCGATGCTCAAGGCCGGCTCTGGCTCGGCACCATGCAAAACAACATCGGCGAGAACGGCGAAGACCTGCCCATTGTGCGTCGCTCCGGCGGCCTGTTTCGCATCGACCGCGACGCGCGGGTCACGCCGCTGCTTCGCGGGCTGGGCATTCCCAACACGTTGCTGTGGAGCGAGGACGAGACCACGCTGTTTTTCGCCGACAGCATGGACAAAACCTTGTACCGCTATTTCGTCCACACCGATGGCAACTTGGACACGGCGTATGTCTGGTTCGGTCCCCATGATCGGGGCGGACCGGATGGCTCGGCGATGGATGCCGAGGGTTTCATCTGGAACGCCCGATGGGATGGCAGCTGCCTGATCAGGCTGACTCCGGATGGCTATGTCGACCGCGTTATCGAATTGCCGGTCAGCCGCCCTACTAGTTGCGTGTTCGGCGGCGAAGACTTGAAAACCCTGTACATCACCAGCGCCGCGAGCCCGCTCAACCACCCGCTGGACGGTGCGCTGCTGTCGATTCGCGTCGATGTACCCGGAAAACCCTGCACACGCTTCGCTGGATAAAATCCCAAAATATGGGATGTAAAATTATATATTGAGATTATTTGGTGGTCGGGTTTATAGTCGGCCATCAGTTACACGCACTCACACTTAAAAAAACAAAACAGGTGAAGTGATGCAGCGATTTTCCAAGAAGACTTTTGACCGGACATCGACAGATGCCCGGTTTTTGTCGTCCCTGCAAAAGGGGGCCTTGATCCATGGCTGAGCCTCTTTCCTTGCCCGCCGTGCCCGAGCCGCCCAAAGGCGAGCGCCTGAAGAACAAGGTCGTGCTGCTGACCGGCGCTGCTCAGGGCATCGGCGAGGCTATCGTCGCCACGTTCGCGTCGCAGCAGGCCAAACTGATCATCAGTGATATCCAGGTCGAGAAAGTCGAGAAAGTCGCAGCCCACTGGCGGGATAAAGGCTTTGATGTTCAGGCGATCAAGGCTGACGTTTCCCGGCAACAAGACCTGCACTCGATGGCCAGGTTGGCCGTCGAGCGTCATGGCAGGATCGACGTATTGGTCAACTGCGCCGGGATCAACGTGTTCCGTGATCCACTGGAAATGACCGAAGAAGACTGGCATCGCTGCTTCGCCATCGACCTCGACGGCGCGTGGTACGGCTGCAAAGCGGTGTTGCCGCAAATGATCGAGCAAGGCATCGGCAGCATCATCAACATCGCCTCGACCCATTCCACCCACATCATCCCGGGCTGCTTTCCGTACCCGGTGGCCAAGCACGGCTTGCTCGGGCTGACCCGCGCGTTGGGCATTGAATACGCACCAAAAGGCGTTCGCGTGAATGCGATCGCCCCCGGCTACATCGAAACCCAATTGAACGTCGATTACTGGAACGGTTTTGCCGACCCCCAGGCTGAACGTCAACGGGCCTTCGACCTGCACCCGCCGCGTCGTATCGGGCAACCGATGGAAGTGGCCATGACGGCCGTCTTCCTGGCCAGCGATGAAGCACCGTTCATCAATGCTTCGTGCATCACCATCGATGGTGGTCGTTCGGTCATGTACCACGACTGAGCAACATGGCTTTCAGAAGCGGAACTCCGTTTTGAATCCAATCATCATACGATATGACTATTTGCAGTACCGGCTTTCAAAATAACGCTCAAAAAAAATAACAAGGAGTCAGCTTATGAATCGTCGTCGTGGGATCCGTTCCCTGTGCTGTGCCGCTTTGGCGGTCACTGCGGTCAGCCTGAGCAGCACGCTGCTGGCGGCCGAGGAAGTGAAAATCGGCTTTCTGGTCAAGCAGGCGGAAGAGCCCTGGTTCCAGACCGAATGGGCATTCGCCGAAAAGGCCGGGAAAGACAAGGGTTTCACTGTGATCAAGATCGCCGTGCCTGACGGCGAGAAAACCCTCTCGGCCATCGACAGCCTCGCCGCCAACGGTGCCAAGGGCTTCGTGATCTGCCCGCCGGACGTCTCCCTTGGCCCGGCCATCATGGCCAAAGCCAAGCTCAATGGTATGAAAGTCATCGCCGTCGATGACCGTTTCGTCGATGCCAATGGCAAGTTCATGGAAGACGTTCCGTACCTCGGCATGGCCGCATTCGAAGTTGGCCAGAAGCAGGGCGCAGCGATGGCCACCGAAGCGAAAAAACGCGGTTGGGACTGGAAAGACACCTATGCGGTGATCAACACCTTCAATGAGCTCGACACCGGCAAGAAGCGCACCGACGGTTCGGTCAAAGCGCTGGAAGATGCCGGGATGCCAAAAGACCACATCCTGTTCTCGGCCCTGAAAACCCTCGACGTACCGGGCAGCATGGACGCCACCAACTCGGCCCTGGTGAAACTGCCGGGCGCAGCGAAAAACCTGATCATCGGCGGCATGAACGACAACACCGTGCTGGGCGGCGTGCGCGCCACCGAGAGCGCCGGTTTCGCCGCGGCCAATGTGATCGGCATCGGCATCAACGGCACCGACGCCATTGGCGAGCTGAAGAAAGCCAACAGCGGTTTCTTCGGTTCGATGCTGCCAAGCCCGCACATCGAGGGCTACAACACCGCGAGCATGATGTTCGAGTGGGTCACCACCGGCAAAGAACCACCGAAGTACACCGCGATGGACGACGTGACGCTGATCACTCGCGAGAACTTCAAGCAGGAACTGGAAAAGATCGGCCTTTGGAACTGAGGGCCGGTTGATTTCATCGGCGGCCCTGGCAACGGGGTCGCCTGATCTGTGTGATGAGGTGGTTTTATGCACGCGCAAGTACAGACACATGAGCACAGCGTCGGCGGCAGCCTGCGCTTCAACGGGATCGGCAAGACGTTTCCCGGGGTGAAGGCGCTGGATGGCATCAGCTTCGTCGCGCGTCCCGGGCAGGTTCACGCCTTGATGGGCGAGAACGGCGCCGGCAAATCGACCCTGCTGAAAATCCTCGGCGGTGCTTACACGCCGAGCAGCGGCGACCTGCAGATCGGCGAGCAGACGATGGTCTTCAAGTCCACCGCCGACAGCATTGGCAGTGGCGTCGCCGTGATCCATCAAGAGCTGCACCTGGTCCCGGAAATGACCGTGGCCGAGAACCTGTTCCTCGGTCATCTACCGGCCAGTTTCGGCCTGATTAATCGAGGCGCACTGCGTCAGCAAGCGTTGGCCTGTCTCAAGGGCCTGGCCGAAGAAATCGATCCGCAAGAGAAAGTCGGGCGCCTGTCCCTCGGTCAGCGACAGCTGGTTGAGATTGCCAAGGCGTTGTCCCGTGGCGCGCATGTGATTGCTTTCGATGAACCCACCAGCAGCCTCTCGGCGCGGGAAATCGATCGCTTGATGGCGATCATCGGACGTCTGCGCGATGAAGGCAAAGTAGTGCTTTACGTCTCCCATCGCATGGAGGAAGTGTTCCGCATCTGCAACGCGGTGACGGTGTTCAAGGACGGTCGCTACGTGCGCACCTTCGAGGACATGAGCGATCTGACCCACGACCAGTTGGTGACGTGCATGGTCGGTCGCGACATTCAGGACATCTACGATTACCGCAGCCGCCAGCGGGGCGCCGTGGCGCTCAAGGTTGACGGTTTGCTCGGGCCGGGACTGCGTGAACCGGTGAGTTTCGAGGTGCACAAGGGCGAGATCCTCGGGCTGTTCGGCTTGGTGGGCGCGGGGCGTACCGAGCTGTTCCGGATGCTCAGCGGGCTGACGCGTAATACCGCCGGGCGCCTGGAGCTTCGCGGTCATGAAGTGAAACTGCGTTCCCCTCGTGATGCCATTGCGGCCGGGATTCTGCTGTGTCCCGAAGACCGCAAGAAGGAAGGCATCCTGCCGCTGGCCAGCGTCGCCGAGAACATCAACATCAGCGCGCGCGGTGCCCATTCCACCTTCGGCTGCCTGTTGCGCGGCTTGTGGGAGAAGGGCAACGCCGACAAGCAGATCAAGGCGCTGAAAGTGAAGACGCCCAGTGCCGAGCAGAAAATCATGTACCTGTCCGGCGGCAATCAGCAGAAGGCCATTCTTGGTCGCTGGCTGTCGATGCCGATGAAGGTCCTGCTGCTCGATGAACCCACTCGCGGCATCGACATCGGTGCCAAAGCCGAGATCTACCAGATCATCCATAACCTGGCCGCCAGTGGCATCGCGGTGATCGTGGTGTCCAGCGACCTGATGGAAGTGATGGGGATTTCCGACCGCATCCTGGTGCTCTGCGAAGGCGCGATGCGCGGCGAGTTGTCTCGCGCAGAGGCCAATGAATCCAACCTGCTGCAACTGGCTTTGCCGCGCCAACGCGCTGACGGCGTGGCGAACTGAGAGGTGACTATGACCATCCAAAACAACGCTCTGCCCACTGCGCGAAAACCTCTGGACCTGCGGCGCTTTCTCGACGACTGGGTGATGCTGCTGGCGGCGGTCGGGATCTTCGTGCTGTGCACGCTGCTGATCGACAACTTCCTGTCGCCGCTGAACATGCGCGGCCTGGGCCTGGCGATTTCGACGACCGGGATCGCCGCCTGCACCATGCTGTATTGCCTGGCGTCCGGGCATTTCGATTTGTCGGTGGGGTCGGTGATTGCCTGTGCCGGCGTGGTCGCGGCGGTGGTGATGCGCGACACTGACAGTGTTTTTCTCGGCGTGAGTGCAGCGCTGGTGATGGGGCTGATTGTCGGGCTGATCAACGGCATCGTCATCGCCAAGCTGCGGGTCAACGCGTTGATCACCACCCTGGCGACCATGCAGATCGTTCGTGGCCTGGCTTACATTTTTGCCAATGGCAAAGCGGTGGGTGTGTCGCAGGAGTCGTTCTTCGTCTTCGGTAACGGCCAGTTGTTCGGCGTGCCGGTGCCGATCCTGATCACCATCGTGTGCTTCCTGTTTTTCGGCTGGCTGCTGAATTACACCACCTACGGGCGCAACACCATGGCCATCGGCGGCAACCAGGAAGCAGCGTTGCTGGCGGGGGTGAACGTTGACCGGACCAAGATCATTATCTTTGCCGTGCATGGCGTGATCGGTGCGCTGGCCGGGGTGATTCTGGCGTCGCGCATGACCTCTGGGCAGCCGATGATTGGCCAGGGGTTTGAGCTGACAGTGATTTCGGCGTGCGTGCTGGGCGGGGTGTCGTTGAGCGGCGGGATCGGCATGATCCGGCACGTGATTGCCGGGGTGTTGATTCTGGCGATTATCGAGAATGCGATGAACCTGAAGAACATCGACACCTTCTATCAGTACGTGATCCGCGGTTCGATCTTGTTGCTGGCCGTCGTCATCGACCGCCTCAAACAACGCTGAGATTTGCGCTGTTTGGCCTGACGTCTTCGCGGGCAAGCCTCGCTCCTATAGTTTTTTTGGTCGTTCGCATCATCCGGGTACGACATAAAACTTGTGGGAGCGTGGCTTGCCCGCGATGGCGGTGTATCTGATTCACATCGTTATAGCGAACACTCACACCCTCCCGTCACCTCCCTTAAATAATCCTTGCTCGGTCCAGCCCGTTTCGGTTATCACTTTGTACATGATTAGACAGGTACGATTTGACAAGAAACAACGGGTGGTCGACGAACTCATCCGGCGCATCGAAAGCGGCCTCATGGAGGACGGCTTTCTGTTGCCCGGCGAGCATCAGTTGGCTCAAGAATTCAAAGTCAGCCGCGGCACGCTGCGCGAGGCCCTGGCCGAGTTGAAACGACGTAACTACATCGCGACCCAAAGCGGCGTGGGCTCCATCGTCACTTTCGACGGTGTAGTACTCGATCAACGCAGCGGCTGGGCGCAAGCGCTGGCCGACAGCGGGGCGCTGATCAACACCGAAGTGCTGCGGCTGGAGGCCGTCACGCGTCCGGACCTGATGTCGCGCTTCGGCACCGATCAGTTCATCACCCTCGACCGGCGCCGCCGTTCCACCGACGGCAAGCTGGTTTCCCTCGAACGCTCATTGATGCCCGCCACCGGAGGACTGGAAAGCCTGCCGCGGGTCGGTCTGATCGACAATTCCCTGACCATCACCCTGGCCGCCTATGGCTACATCGGCGAGCGCGGCGATCAATGGATCGGCGCAGAACCCTTGAACGCCGAAGACGCCGAGCTGCTAGGGCGTCCGGTCGGCACCGTCTTCCTCAAAGCCTTGCGCACCACCTACGACCGGCAAAACCGTTTCATGGAACAGGTCGAAAGCCTGCTCGACCCGGTGCACTTTCGCCTGCACCTGCAATTTGGAGAATCGAAATGACCGCGCTCGACCGTGCGCTCGGCGCGTTCTATGGACTGGCTTTGGGCGATGCGCTGGGCATGCCGACGCAATCCCTGAGCCGTGCCGAGATCAAGGCGCGCTTCGGCCAGATCACCGACCTGCAAGACGCCGGCCCCGATCAACCGATCGCCGCCAACATGCCCAAGGGCTCGATCACCGACGACACCGAACAGGCGATTCTGGTCGGTCAGTTGTTGGTGGACGGTGAGGGCCGGATCGAACCGGCCGTGCTCGCTCAGCGGCTGATCGAATGGGAAGCCGGGATGCAGGCCAAGGGTTCGCAAGACCTGCTCGGCCCTTCGACCAAACGCGCAATCGAAATGATCCTCGCCGGCCACTCGCCGGAAGAAGCGGGGCGCTACGGCACCACCAACGGCGCGGCGATGCGCATCACTCCGGTCGGTATCGCCGCGAATGTCGCCCAGCCTGAACGTTTTATAAGCGCCGTGGTGCAGGCCTGCCAGGTCACCCACAACACCACGCTGGGAATTTCCAGCGCGGCGGCGGTGGCGGCGGTGGTGTCGGCCGGCATCAACGGCATGGACCTGGGCGAGGCCTTGAACCTCGGCCAGCACATCGCCCAGCAAGCTGAAAGCCACGGCCACTGGGTGGCGGGCGGGCGGATTGCCTCGCGCATCAGCTGGGCGCGGACCATCAGCGTCGACAGTGACAAAGCGTTGCTGGCGGATCTGCTGTACGACGTGATCGGCACGTCGGTGGCGTCCCAGGAATCGGTGGTGGTCTCGTTTGCCCTGGCGCAACAAGTGGCCGTCGGTGAAATGAACGCCTTCGAAGCGCTGTGCATGGCCGCGAGCCTGGGCGGTGACACTGACACCATCGCGGCGATTCTCGGCGCGATGCTTGGGGCCTGCCTGGGGCTAGGGAGTTGGCCGGTGGCGATGATCGAACAGGTCAAAACCGTTAATGATCTGGAGCTGGAGCCTTTGGTAAAAGGGCTTCTCGTTCTGCGCTGACCGGACTGGCCTCTTCGCGAGCAAGCCTGCTCCCACAGGATAGGTGCAAGCCTCAAGGTACACGCTGTACCTGTGGGAGCGAGCTTGCTCGCGATAGACGCGCCGCGTATTTGAATTGATAACCCCGCAATGGAACGCACGAATACGGCCAGGATCGCCGGGATGTAGTTTCGTCTTCCGTCATTGCCCACAACCACAACAAAGGCAACAGGAGCATTTTTCATGAGTTCATCGAACGCCGGGCAAAGCGCCGGGCAACTGGAAACCCGCGGCATCGAACCGGTGCCGGAAGCGGAGTGCAACGGTCACCCGCTGCAACTGTTCTGGGTCTGGTTCGCGGCCAACATTTCCATTCTCGGCCTGCCACTGGGCGCCACGTTGGTGGCGTTTCGCGGCTTGGCGATCTGGCAGGCGATCATCGTCGCGATCCTCGGCGCTGCGGGTTCTTTCGCGGTGGTCGGCATCATCTCCATCGCCGGTCGCCGTGGTCGTGCACCGAGCCTGACCCTGTCGCGCGCCATCTTCGGCGTGCGCGGCAATATCGGCCCGACGCTGGTCTCGCTAATGTCGCGGCTGGGATGGGAAACCGTCAACACCACCACCGCCGCCTTCGTGCTGCTGTCGCTGTGCTCGATCCTGTTCGGTTCGCCAGTTGAGGCCAAAAGCGCACCGGTGTTGACCCTGGTCTTCATCGCGATTTTCGTGCTGCTGACCTTGTCGGTGTCCGGCCTCGGTCACGCTACTTTGCTGGTGATCCAGAAGTGGGCGACCTACGTGTTCGGCGCGCTGAACATTCTGGTCGGCGGCTTCCTCTGCGCTACCATCGACTGGAGCGCGGTGTTCAACGCCACGCCTGCGCCATTGAGCGCGATGATCATCGGCGTCGGCACCATGGCTGCCGGCACCGGGATCGGTTGGGCCAACGCCGGCGCCGACATGTCGCGCTATCAGCACCGCAGCGTCAAAGCCGTGCGCCTGGTCGCGTCGGCGGCCTTTGGTGCGGGGATTCCGCTGGTGTTGCTGATCACCCTCGGCGGCCTGCTGTCGGTGGGCAACAACGACTTGGCGTCGGCCACCGACCCGATCATCGCGATCCGCGACATGCTGCCGACCTGGATGGCCGTGCCGTATCTGATCACCGCATTCGGCGGGCTGCTGCTGTCGAACAACCTGTCGGTGTATTCCGCCGGTTTGACCACGTTGACCCTGGGCTTGAAGGTCAAGCGCGTCTACGCCGTGGTGGTCGACATCGTCGCGATCTTCGCCGGTTCGATCTACTTCATGCTGATCGCCGACAGTTTCTACGGCCCCTTCATTACCTTCATTTCGCTGCTGGCGGTGCCGATCACAGCATGGGTCGGGATCTTCGTCGTTGACCTGATTCATCGTCATTACTACAGCCCCAACGACTTGCTGGACGTCAGCCCGAGCAGTGCCTATTGGTACAACGGCGGTATCGAATGGCGCGCGTTTGGCGCGTGGGTGCTGGCAATCGTGCTGGGTTTCAGCTTCACCACCATTGGCACCACCGAACAAAACGTCTGGTTCCGCGGTTTTCTTTCCGATTCGTGGCTGGGCCATAACGGCCTCGGCTGGATCGTGACGTTCCTGGTGGCCGGCGGGATTTATTTTGTACTCGGTGGGGCCAGGGATCGTCGTGCCGCAATGACCGAGAACGCTCATGCCTAGATTGCTGCACACCGGCCAGGTCATCATCGACCTGGTCATGGCCGTGGATAAACTGCCTCAACCGGGCGGCGACGTGCTGGCGCAATCGGCCAGTTTCGAAGCCGGCGGAGGGTTTAACGTGATGGCCGCCGCTGCGCGTAACGGGCTGCCGGTGGTCTACCTCGGTCGTCATGGCACCGGTCGTTTCGGCGACCTGGCCCGTGAGGCGATGAAGACCGAAGGCATTCAACTCGGCATCGCACACAAGGCCGAACGGGATACGGGATTGTGCGTTGCGGTGACCGATGCGTCGGCGGAGCGCAGTTTCATTTCCTACATCGGCGCCGAGGGCGAATTGACTGTCGAGGACCTGGCAAACGTGCCGGCGGTGGCGGGCGACTACGTTTACGTCAGCGGCTACAGTCTGCTGCATGTCGGCAAGGCCCAGGCGCTGGTGGACTGGGTGCTGGGTTTGCCGGAAGCGGTCAATGTGGTGTTCGATCCGGGCCCATTGGTGGATTCGCCGAATGCACCGTTGATGCAGATGTTGTTGCCGCGCATTGATGTGTGGACCAGCAACAGTGTCGAGGCGCTACGGTTTACCGGGGCGTCGGACATTGCCGAGGCGCTGGACAGGCTGACCGATCATCTTCCGGCCGAGGTGTTGATGGTGGTGCGCGATGGCCCGCAAGGGTGTTGGATCAGTCAGCGCGGTGAGCGAGAACATGTGCCCGGTTTCAACGTTGAAGCGGTGGATAGCAATGGTGCCGGCGATGCCCATGCCGGGGTGTTTCTGGCCGGGTTGGCGCGAGGGTTGTCGCCGGGTGAAGCGGCGCGGCGGGCGAATGCCGCTGCGGCGCTGGCGGTCACTCGGTGGGGGCCGGCGACATCGCCGGGTACCGCCGAAGTGGATGAGTTGATCCGCAAGACTTTTGGCGCCTGATCTACCGCCATCGCGAGCCTGCTCGCGATGAAGCCATTAAATTCAATACTTGAGTCAGCCTTGACCAGCCTTCCTCAAACGGTCGCAGCCGCGCACGACTGCGACCTGATTCATCTTGTTAGACGTCCAGCTTTCGCGCCGCCTCAACCCCAGCAGCGCTGAGTTTGATCGGCAGTTGCAGCGAGTGTTCGCCGGCCTCGTTGCAGGTCACATGCCCGTGCTGGATCAGCCCGCGATCCTGCAGCGTGGCGAGGGCGCTGGCCACGACTTTCTCCCCCCGGTAATTGTCCAGGACCTCCTTGCCCAAGCCACCTGGGTGGGCGTGCAGCAGACGGGTCAGGACTTCTTTCTCAAGGTTTTTATCGACGTTCATGGTTACCTCTTCATGGATGTGGATAGATCGCGTGGGCGAATTATTGGCTGGCGCCGCCTTCGGAACCCGAGCCACCGGTGGTGGTTTTCGAGCCCATGCCGGCGCCGGCGTTATCCGGTGTCTGGGTGTCCGGCGTGTTCATTCCACCTTGACGGCCCGCGTCGTTGCCCTGAATCCGTGGGTCCGTGCCCGTGGACGGAGGCAGGCTGCTGTCCACGCCCGTACCGTTGGTGTTCATGCCGGGCGAGCCTTGGGTGGTCGGATTTTTCTGACCTTCGACCGGGTTGGTCGGGCCGGTGCCGGTGGCGGTGGTCGCCGCGAAAGCGGCAGAGGACAGCAGCGTGGCGAGAGCGAGGGCAGTCAAGCGGGACGTGATCATGGTGTCGTCTCCATTCAATTAGAGTCCTTACCTGAAGTTGGTCCGCCCTCGATTTGGTTTGGTGCCTGATGAACGACGAACGGTTCAGGCTTGCTGAAGCGATCTGGCGTTGACGACCCGGCGCCAGATCAGGCGGCCCACGGTGATCAGCCAGTTCAACAGCGCTACGGCGAGAACTGTGAGCAGAAGTGTCGTCATTCCGTGTTCGACGATGATCTTCCCGGCCAGCAACGGAAAACCGAACACGCCGATGAAGTACGACAGGCTGAACAGCAACAACGATTGCGACGTGGTGCCGTGCGGCGCTTCGTTCGCCGCCAGGCCATTGATCACCGAGTACGTCAGCCCGTAACCGACTCCGAGCATCATCGCCGCAAGCACGTAGCTGAACCCACTGTCGACCACGAAACCGAACAGCACAATCGAGCCCATCATCAGCCCCGACAGCAGGCAGGATGCGCGCAACGGATCGCGCTTGACCACGAAACCGGCAATCAACATCCGGCTGCTGATCGCCGCGCCCATGAAACCGAAAAAGAACAGCGAGTAATCCAGCGAGCGAGACGCTGCGTAACTGGTTTGAAAGCTCGACAGGCCACCAAATACACACCCGCCGAGGCCGACCATGATGATAGGGAATACTGCTTTGGACGACAGCACCTGGGCGGTGGCGCGCCAGGAAATACGCGCGACGGTGGTGGCAGGCGAGGGCGCTTTTTTCAGCTGAGTATCCAGCCGCCAAAACAGCAACACGCCGATCAGACTGGCCAGCGCCGCGAGGTAAAACGCTGCGGTCACCGGATAGCCGAGCGCACTGGCGGCGCGGCCCAACAACGGACCGCTGCCGATCCCGGTCATCATGCTGCCGGACAGCAGCGCGAAGTACTTTGCGCGTTGGGCGGGCGTCACCAGGCTCGCCACGATAATCGGCCCCAAGGTGTAGAACACGCCCCAACCCAGCCCCAGTAGCAGTCCGAAAAACAGCAACAGATTGCCGAATCCAGGCGTCACCGCGAAGCCCAGACTGGCTGCCACCAACAGCACGCCGAACAGCGCAATCGAACGCGCCGCGCCGAGCAGATCAGACAGGTGCCCGGAGGCAATCACCGCCGCAAACGTACTGAGCATCGCCGCCGAAATCACACTGCCGGCATCATGTTCGTTGCCGCCCCGTGAGCCGATCAACAGGGACAACAAAAACGTCGAGCCATAGGACAGCGACAGCAAATAACTGGCGAGGCAAAACAGGCCGAACAACCTGCTTGAGACGTGGGGCGGTGCGTTAGACATGACGCGGTTCCTTGACCCGATAAAGGCGTTATCCCTCTATCTACCACGCACATCGACATTGTTAGGTCCGAGGTTATCGATGCCAGGGTTAGTGCGGGCCGGAGTAATGCGCTCGGGGTATGCCGATTTCTTCCTTGAACAGGTCCATGAAACCCTTCAGGCGCTCATGCCTGACGCGCGCCAGCCGTTGGCCGGTCATCGTCTGGAAACCGTCCGCCAGGTGCAGCAGCTTGGTCTGGAAATGATCGAGGCAAAAACGCTTGTCATCGTAGTCCCGCGCTCTCGCTTCCGGGTCTTGCGGGTCGTACAACGCGCTGCCCATGCGCCCGGCGATGTAAAACGTACGCGCTACGCCAAGCATGCCGAGGGAGTCGAGGCGGTCGGCGTCCTGCATGATCTTCGCTTCGAGCGAGGTCGGGGTGATGTTGGCGGAGAAGCTGTGGGCTTCGATGGCATGGGCGACCGCTTTGATTTTTGTGCTTGGCCAATTCATGTTGGCCAGCACGACAGACGCCTTTTCGGCGGCCAGGCGTGAAGCCTGTGAACGAAGCGGCGAATTCTTCTCCACCGCCACGCAGTCATGCAAAAGCACCGCCGCCAGCAACACGTCGAGATCGCCGCCTTCTTCAGCATGAAGCGTGCGCACGTTGTGCCACACCCGCTGCAGATGGGACAGATCGTGAGCGCCATCCTCCGAGGGTTCCAGCGCATGTGGGAGCAGCTCAGCGGCGAGCGTTTGCAGCGGCGCAAAAGCATCAGTGGTCATAAACATCCTGTTAAGTGAAAAACGTATTTGTCAGCAACGCAACCCTGTAGCAGCTGCCGAGCAGCGGATACACATGCTCCATGGATCAGCTTTGAATTTCCAGTGTGACGAGCGCCACGCGCCGACTTAGTATGGCGTTTTCAACTTTCGACAAAGGCCCGTCCATGACGATCGAGATCCGCCCGGCGACCCCCAGCGATGCACCGCAAATCCTCGGGTTCATCACTGAACTGGCCGACTACGAACGTGCCCGCCACGAAGTCATCGCCAGCGTCGCGGACATCGAACGCAGCCTGTTCAGCGAAGGCGCCACCGCCCACGGCCTGATCTGCTTGCGCGACGGCCTGCCGATCGGCTTCGCGGTGTTCTTCTTCAGCTATTCAACCTGGCTCGGCAGCAACTGCCTGTACCTCGAAGACCTCTACATCACCCCCCAACAGCGCGGTGGCGGCGCCGGTAAAACCTTGCTGCGCCACCTCGCCAAAATCGCCTGCGCCAATGACTGCGGGCGATTCGAATGGAGCGTGCTGGACTGGAACAAACCGGCGATCGAATTTTATAAGTCGTTGGGGGCACAGCCGCAGGAAGAATGGGTCCGGTATCGGATGGATGGGAAGGTGTTGCGCGAGTTTGCTGAGGGCAATTGATCTCCAGCAGGGTTTGTTAAATATCGCAGCCTTCGGCGACTCCTGACTCGATTTACAGGGGACGTCGAAGGCTGCGATATTTTTTTTGATATTGTCCCAATATATGGGAGTGATATTTATATATTGAGATTTCTCCGCGTCAGGGTTTATAGTCCAGCTCACTCACTGCCAATAAACAAAACAGGTGAAGCGATGCTGGCGCAATTGATCGCGCTCGATTGGGGGACGACCTCATTACGTGCTTACAAACTCGCCGCGGGTGGCCAGGTGCTGGAACAGCGTTCGCTGTCGTCCGGGATCATGCAGCTGCCCCGGACGCCGCGAATCATCAACGGTCAGGCATGTGCCGACGGTTTTGAACTGGCCTTCGACGAGGCGTGCGGTGACTGGCTCGACGCGCAGCCGGATTTGCCGGTGATTGCCTGTGGCATGGTCGGCAGCGCCCAGGGCTGGCGCGAAGCGGCCTACTGCGATACACCGGCGAACGTCGCCAATCTCGGAACTTCCCTACAAACCCTTCGCAGTCTTCGCGGTGTTGATGTGCACATTGTGCCGGGCGTGATTCAGCGTTCGCGCTTGCCGAACGTAATGCGCGGCGAAGAAACCCAGGTGCTCGGTGTTTTGCAGAGTCTACCGATCGAGCAGGGCCGTGATCTGTTGATCGGCCTGCCGGGCAGTCATTCGAAATGGGTGGAGGTGGCCGCCGGTTGCATCGTGCATTTCGATACCTTCATGACCGGCGAGATCTTCGCCGTGCTCAGTGAACACAGCATTCTCGGGCGTACCCAGCAAAAGGGCGCGTCGTTTGATGGCGAGGCGTTTGATCGCGGCGTGCAAGTGGCGCTGTCGGCGGAGGGCGAGATCGGGCCGTTGTCGACGTTGTTCAGCGCCCGCAGCCTGGGGTTGACCGGTGAACTCAGCGCCACCGCCCAACCGGATTATTTGTCCGGCCTGCTGATCGGCCATGAGCTGTCGGCGCTGGCCAACGTTCAGCGAAGCCGACGCAACAGCGTTCATCTGCCGTCGATCATCCTCATTGGTAATTCCCAACTCTGCGCGCGCTACAGCCGGGCCCTCGATGCCTGTGGTTTTGCCCGCGTGACCCTGGCCGAACAAGCCACCGAGCGCGGGTTGTGGCAACTGGCGGTCGCCGCCGGACTGATCGCCGCACACCCATCCCGTTAAACCTGACTGGAGGTCTGACATGCTCAAGCAAGCCCTGGCGCAAAACGGTCTGATCGCGATCCTGCGTGGCCTGCGCCCGCAAGAAGCGGCCGCCATTGGCGAAGTCCTTTACGCCGCTGGATTTCGCGTCATCGAAGTGCCGCTCAATTCCCCTGAGCCCTACGACAGTATTCGCATCCTGCGCAGTACCTTGCCCGCCGATTGCCTGATTGGCGCCGGTACGGTGCTGACACCGGAACAGGTCGCACAAGTGAAAGCGGCGGGCGGTCAGGTGATCGTCATGCCGCACAGCGATGCCAAGGTGTTGCGCGCTGCAAAAGCGGCGGGGTTATACCTGTCGCCGGGCGTTGCCACGCCGACCGAAGCCTTTGCCGCGCTGGCCGAAGGGGCGGACGTGCTGAAGATGTTCCCCGCCGAGCAGATGGGGCCGGCAGTCGTCAAAGCCTGGCTAGCGGTACTGCCTGCGGGAACGATTCTGGCGCCGGTCGGCGGGATCACACCGGACAACATGCAGGTGTTTATCGACGCTGGCGTCAAAGGCTTCGGCCTCGGTTCCGGGTTGTTCAAACCGGGCATGACGCCTGAGGAAGTGGCGGTAAACGCCAAGGCCTATGTCGCTGCATGGAACGCTCTGCATTAAGACTTTTTTGGCGCCGAGCGCGCTGCATCTATAAGAGCTGCACTTATAAAAAGAGAGCACAAGATGAAAATCACCAAACTGACTACCTTCATCGTTCCGCCGCGCTGGTGCTTCCTCAAGGTCGAAACCGACGAAGGCGTGACCGGCTGGGGCGAGCCCGTGGTCGAAGGCCGCGCGCACACCGTGGCGGCTGCCGTTGAAGAATTGTCCGACTACCTGATCGGCAAAGACCCACGCAACATCGAAGACATCTGGACCGTGCTCTATCGCGGCGGCTTCTACCGGGGTGGCGCGATCCACATGAGCGCGCTGGCCGGTATCGATCAGGCGTTGTGGGACATCAAGGGCAAGGCTTTGGGCGTGTCGGTCAGCGACCTGCTCGGTGGCCAGGTGCGCGACAAGATTCGCGTGTATTCGTGGATCGGCGGCGACCGCCCGGCAGACACCGCTCGCGCGGCGAAAGAAGCGGTCGAGCGTGGTTTCACCGCGGTGAAAATGAACGGCACCGAAGAGCTGCAATTCCTCGATTCCTTCGAGAAAGTCGACCTGGCCCTGGCCAACGTTGCCGCCGTGCGTGACGCGGTGGGCCCGAACGTCGGCATCGGTGTCGACTTCCATGGCCGGGTGCACAAACCCATGGCCAAGGTGCTGATGAAGGAACTCGACCCGTACAAACTGATGTTTATCGAAGAGCCGGTGCTCAGCGAAAACTACGAAGCGCTGAAGGAACTGGCGCCGCTGACCAGCACCCCGATTGCCCTTGGCGAGCGCTTGTTTTCGCGCTGGGATTTCAAGCGTGTGCTCAGCGAAGGTTATGTCGACATCATCCAGCCGGACGCGTCCCACGCCGGTGGCATCACCGAAACCCGCAAGATCGCCAACATGGCCGAGGCCTACGACGTGGCGCTGGCGCTGCATTGCCCGTTGGGCCCGATTGCCCTGGCAGCGTGCCTGCAACTGGATGCGGTTTGCTACAACGCGTTCATTCAGGAGCAGAGCCTGGGCATCCATTACAACGAGAGCAACGACCTGCTCGATTACGTGAAAGATCCGCGGGTGTTCGACTACGACAAGGGCTTCGTGAAGATCCCGAACGGCCCGGGCCTGGGCATCGAGATCAACGAGGAATACGTGATCGAACGCGCCGCTGTCGGCCACCGCTGGCGCAACCCGATCTGGCGCCATGCCGATGGCAGTTTTGCTGAGTGGTGAGTGCTCCCTGACTCACCTCAATCCCTGTGGGAGCGGGCTTGCTCGCGAATGCGATCCATCATTCAACATTGATGTCGGCTGACACACCGCATTCGCGAGCAAGCCCGCTCCCACAAGGGATTCGCGCAAGTCTTGATATCGACCTCAATAAACATAAGAAGAGGCACTCCCCATGCAACCGCAAACCCTTACCGGGCAGGCGTCGTTGGTGGCGCCCAGCCGCAAGCGGTTTTTTATCATGGTGCTGCTGTTCATCACCGTGGTCATCAACTACCTCGACCGCAGCAACCTGTCCATCGCCGCCCCCGCGCTGACCAGCGAACTGGGCATCGACCCGATCCACGTCGGGCTGATTTTCTCGGCGTTCGGCTGGACCTATGCCGCCATGCAGATCCCCGGCGGCTGGCTGGTGGATCGGGTGCCGCCGCGCATCCTCTACAGCGTTGCCTTGTTGCTATGGTCGATCGCCACAGTGATGCTCGGTTTCGCTGCCAGCTTCATCGCGCTGTTCGTATTGCGCATGGCCGTCGGCGCCCTGGAAGCGCCGGCGTACCCGATCAACAGCCGGGTGGTCACCACTTGGTTCCCGGAACGGGAACGCGCCACGGCCATTGGTTTTTACACCTCCGGGCAGTTCGTGGGATTGGCGTTCCTGACGCCGGTACTCGCCTGGCTGCAGCATGAGTTTGGCTGGCACATGGTGTTTGTCAGCACCGGCGCGGTCGGTATTCTCTGGGCGGTGATCTGGTACGCGGTGTATCGCGAGCCACGGGATTTCAAGGGTGCCAACGACGCCGAAATCGAGCTGATCCGCGAAGGTGGAGGGCTGGTGGATATCCAGGCCGAACAAGCCAAGGTCAAGGCGAAATTCAGCTGGACCGACCTCGGCATCGTCCTGACCAAGCGCAAGTTGTGGGGCATCTACCTCGGCCAGTTCTGCCTCAACTCGACGTTGTGGTTTTTCCTGACGTGGTTCCCGACCTACCTGGTGAAATACCGCGGCATGGACTTCATCAAGTCCGGCCTGTTGGCGTCGCTGCCGTTTCTCGCCGCCTTCGTCGGCGTGCTGTGTTCCGGGTTCTTCTCCGATTTCCTGATCCGTCGCGGCTACACGGTGGGCTTCGCGCGCAAATTGCCGATCATCGGCGGCTTGCTGATCTCCACCTCGATCATCGGTGCCAATTTCGTTGAATCGACACCGTTGGTGATTGCGTTCCTGGCGTTGGCGTTCTTCGGTAACGGGCTGGCTTCGATCACCTGGTCGCTGGTGTCAACGCTCGCTCCGGCGCGGCTGCTCGGATTGACCGGTGGGGTATTCAACTTCATCGGCAACCTGTCGGCGATTACCACGCCGATTGTCATCGGTTTCCTGGCGACCGGCGATTCGTTTGCCCCGGCGATCACCTACATCTCGGTTCTTGCATTGATTGGCGCGCTTTCCTACATCTTGCTGGTCGGCAAGGTCGAGCGTATCAAGTTGTAGTGGCAGCCATCGGGCGACCATAATGCCGCCCGTTCACTCGCTCAACGGTAAAGGCTGGATATGCAGGAAGACGCCCCAAAAATCGCCAAGGACGCCGCGCCGACCGGCACCCAGACACTGCTTCGTGGTCTGGGTGTGGTTCAGGCCGTGGCCAGTGGCGCCCGCGATCTCAAGGAAATCGCCCGGCTCATCGGCACGACGCGCAGCACCACCCATCGTCTGGCCAGTTGCCTGGTGGACGAGCGTTATCTGCGCGTGGTGCCGCAAGTTGGTTACTTGCTGGGGCCGAAGCTGATCGAGCTGGGTTTTCAGGCGCGTGAAGAATTGCCGCTGGTGACCTTGGCAGGGCCGTATCTGGACGAGTTGTCGGCGTTGACCGGCGACACCATTCACCTGGCGATTCGTGAAGGCGACGAGGTGCTGTACCTGCACAAGAATCCGGGGCGCAATGGCCCGGAAATGCGCTCGCGGGTCGGCCATCGCATGCCGTTGGCGCGCACCGGGATCGGCAAAGCCTTGATGCTGGATGACTCGCAGGAAGAATGGCAGCGGCTGTACGAAGTCAGCCTGCCGGCGGGTGGGAAAAATCAGTTCTGGCCGCTGCACCCAGAGCAGTCCTGGGAGCAGTTTCAGCAACGCATGATCGAGTACGTGGCCGGCGGTTATGCCTTCGATCTGGAAGACAACGAACCGTCGATCCGCTGTGTGGCGGCGCCGATCCGTGATGCCAGCAAACGCATCGTCGCGGCCATCAGCATCGCCAGCACCGTGCCGTACATGCCGCTGGAAAAAATGGCCGAGCTGATTCCCCTGATCAAAGGGGTCACGGCCCGGCTCTCGGCAGAACTCGGCGCGAAGGTTTAGAGCTTCAACGTCGCCATGTCGATGACGAAGCGGTATTTCACGTCACCGGCGATCATGCGGGCGTAAGCCTCGTTGATCTGGCGGATGTCGAGCATTTCGATGTCGCAGGTGATGTTGTGCTCGGCGCAGAAATCCAGCACTTCCTGGGTTTCGGCAATGCCACCGATCAGCGAGCCGGCCAGTACGCGACGGCTCATCACCAGTTTGCCAGCGTGGACCGGTGGATCGACCGGTTCGATCAACCCGACCAGAATGTGCACGCCGTCGAAACGCAGGGTGTCGAGGTAGGGATTGAGGTCGTGCTGCACCGGAATGGTGTCCAGCAGGAAGTCGAAATGACCGGCCGCTGCCTTCATCTGCTCGGCATCGGTGGACACAATCACATGGTCCGCACCCTGGCGACGACCTTCTTCAGCCTTGCTCGCCGAGCGGGTGAACAGCGTGACTTGCGCGCCCAAAGCCTTGGCGAATTTGATGCCCATGTGGCCGAGGCCGCCCATGCCGAGAATCCCGACCTTGTCGCCGGCCTTCACGCCGTAGTGTTTTAGCGGCGAGTAAGTGGTGATGCCGGCACAGAGGATCGGCGCGGCGCTGGCCGGGTCGAGTTTTTCCGGGATGCGCACGACGAAGTGTTCGCTGACCACGATGCTGTCGGAATAGCCGCCCATGGTGTTGCTGCCATCGACCCGGTCCGGGGTGGCGTAGGTCATGGTCGGACCTTCGAGGCAATATTGCTCGAGGTTGGACTGGCAGGCTTCACAGCTGCGGCAGGAATCGACCATGCAACCGACGCCGACCAGATCGCCGACCTTGTGCCGGGTAACATTCGCACCGACGGCGGTCACTTTGCCGACGATCTCGTGGCCGGGCATCAACGGGTAAACGGCAATGCCCCACTCGTTGCGGGCCTGGTGGATGTCGGAGTGGCAGACGCCGCAGTAGAGAATATCGATCGCCACGTCGTCGGCCCTTGGGCTACGGCGTTCGAATTTCACGGGGGCGAGGGGAGTGGTGGCCGACTGGGCGGCGTATCCGATGGCGGTGTACATGGTGAACCTCGCAGAAGCAATGACAAGTGAGGCGGCGCATTTTGGGCGCCGTACCGGGTATCGGCCATGGCGATTCCTCCGGGTGTCATGCCTATTCCTCCGGCATCAGCGTTCGTTTGATCAAATGGGCGACCAGACCTGCGATGATGCTTTCATCCCTTTTTCCGCGACTTTTTTGTGAAGATCTCCCATGTTGTTAACCCGTCATCTTGATGCGAATGCCACGCTGGTTTCGTTGATCGAGCCCCTGACCACTCGCGATGGATTCGCCCCTACGGCGTTGCCGGGCGTCCAGGTTTTACGGGCCAGTTGTGATGTGGCCCGTGGTCCGCAGATTTACGAACCGAGCCTGGTGATCATCGCCCAAGGCAGCAAACTGGCGTATCTGGGGCCTCGGACGCTGGAGTACGGCGCTGGGCATTATCTGATTCAGGCCTTGCCGGTGCCGTTTGAGTGCGAAACGTTTTCCGCGCCGGGCGGGCCGATGCTCGGGGTGTCCATCGCCATCGACCGAGTGGTGCTCGGTGAGTTGGTGTTGGCCATGGGGCTGGTGCCGGGGCGCACGGTGCCTGCGCAAACACTGGAATCCATGACGTCGGCGGTGCTCGACGATGCGATGCGCGGTTGCGTGGAACGGCTGTTGCGTTGCCTGCACGATCCGCTGGAATGCCAGATCATGGGGCCGGCGCGGTTGCGGGAATTGTTGTTCGTCGCGTTGCGCGGTCCGCAAGCCGATGTGTTGCGTGCGCTAGTCGAACAGCAGGGGCAGTTCGCCCGGATTGCAGCCTCGCTCAACCATTTGCACGGGCATTTCACCGAGCCGTTGAATGTGGAAACCCTGGCCAGTTGCGCGAACATGAGCGCGTCGACCTTTCATGAGCATTTCAAGCGCAGCACGTTGTTGTCGCCGGTGCAGTATTTGAAGCGTCTGCGCTTGCTCAAGGCGCAGCAGTTGTTGCTCGCCGAGGGTTTGGGCGTGGCGCAGGTGGCGCATCGGGTCGGGTATCAGAGCACGTCGCAGTTCAGCCGCGAGTACAAACGCTACTTCGAGCGCAATCCCGGGGATGAGCGCGCGGCCTGACACACCGCAATCCCTTGTGGGAGCGTGCTCGCGATAGCGGTGGATCAGCTTGCATCGGTGTTGAATTGTAAATTGCCATCGCGAGCACGCTCGCTCCCACAGGGGATCCGGGTGTAGCTTGAATTGCGGGCAACAAAAAGGCCCCCATTCCGGGAGCCTTGATGTTCAGGCATTCGGCTTACATGTTCGGGTAAGTCGGGCCGCCAGCACCTTCCGGCGCCACCCAAGTAATGTTCTGTGCAGGGTCCTTGATGTCGCAGGTCTTGCAGTGAACGCAGTTCTGGGCGTTGATCTGGAAGCGCTTCTCGCCGTCTTCCTTGGTCACCACTTCGTACACGCCGGCCGGGCAGTAACGCTGGGCAGGCTCATCGTACAGCGGCAAGTTCTTGCTGATCGGGATGCTCGGGTCGGTCAGCTTCAAGTGGCAAGGCTGTTCTTCTTCGTGGTTGGTACCCGAGATGAATACCGAGCTGAGTTTGTCGAAGCTGATCTTGCCGTCCGGTTTCGGGTAGTCGATCTTCTTGCAGTCGGCTGCGAGCTTGAGGCAGGCATAGTCCGGCTTGTTGTCGTGCAAGGTAAACGGCAGTTTGCCGCCGAAGATGTTCTGGTCGAGCCAGTTGAAACCGCCGCCGACGATGGCGCCGAATTTGTGGATCGCCGGGCCGAAGTTGCGGCTGGCGAACAGTTCGTCGTAGAGCCAACTCTTCTTGAACGCGTCGACGTAAGTGGTCAGCTCTTCGGTGCCGTCCTTCTCGGCAAACAGCGCCTCGGCCACGGATTCAGCGGCGAGCATGCCGGACTTCATCGCAGTGTGGCTGCCTTTGATCTTGGCGAAGTTCAGGGTGCCGAGGTCGCAACCGATCAGCGCGCCGCCCTTGAAGACCATTTTAGGCAGCGAGTTCAGGCCGCCTTTGCAGATGGCGCGGGCGCCGTAGCTGATGCGCTTGCCGCCTTCCAGGTACTGCTTGAGTACCGGGTGATGCTTGAGGCGCTGGAACTCGTCGAACGGCGACAGGTAGGTGTTGCTGTAGGAAAGATCGACGATCAGACCGACGACCACCTGGTTGTTTTCCAGGTGATAGAGGAACGAGCCGCCGGTGTTTTCGGTGCCCATGATGTCCATCGGCCAACCGGCGGTGTGGACCACCAGGCCTGGCTGATGCTTGGCTGGATCGACTTCCCAGATTTCTTTCAGACCGATGCCGTAATGCTGGGCGTCGGCTTCGCTGTCGAGGTTGAAGCGCTTGATCAGCTGCTTGCCGATGTGGCCACGGCAACCTTCGGCGAACAGCGTGTACTTGCCGCGCAGTTCCATGCCCGGGGTGTACAGGCCTTCTTTCGGATGGCCTTCGCGGTCAACGCCCAGATCACCGGTGATGATCCCGCGAACCACGCCGTTCTCGTCGAACAGCGCTTCCTGAGCGGCGAAGCCCGGGTAGATTTCTACGCCCAGGTTCTCGGCCTGCTGGGCCAGCCAGCGGCACAGGTTGCCCAGGGAGATGATGTAGTTGCCATCGTTGTGCATGGTCTTGGGCACAAAGAAGTCAGGGATTTTCTGCGCGCTGTCGGCGTTCTTGAGGACGAAAATGTCATCGCGGGTCACCGGCGTGTTCAGCGGGGCGCCGAGTTCTTTCCAGTCCGGGAACAATTCGTTCAGGGCGCGGGGTTCGAAGATCGCGCCGGACAGGATGTGTGCGCCGACTTCGGAGCCTTTTTCGACCACGCAGACGCTGATTTCCTTACCGGCTTCAGCGGCTTTCTGCTTCAAGCGGCAGGCGGCGGAAAGACCCGCGGGGCCGGCACCGACGATGACCACGTCGAATTCCATGTATTCGCGTTCCACAGGTTATCTCCTACTCAAGGCTCAACAGTTTTTTTTCTAATTGGAGGTTTGGTGTCGCATCCATGAATTCCTGCGCGATGCGAAGAACAGGACAATCGATAGACCACCTTTCTCTCTGGGTGGCGCATTATATCTACACCACTCCTAGCGTCCAATACAAACGTTTGTTTGAATTGGCTCAAAGCCAGAGAAATCAAAGTCACGCGGCTTATGAACGGCTATTTTGCCGTATTGACCGGAATAGGCGTTCCGGTCAAGATACGGTCGGTTTTGCGCTCGCCGTAGGCTGACTGTTGGGTTCAAGAGCACCTCTAAAGACAGGGCGATGGCAGTACAGGGTGATTTGCTGCACAGGTTTGGCGCGCAGTTTACACGCCGCGATAATGAATGACTCGTGGGTCACCACTGACGAACGGTCATTCGCCTCGTGAGCAAGGTTCACTCGATACACCTGCCAGCGTTTTTAGAGGTGCCCTTGCGCCGATGAGCATCAAACCGCCAGGTTCGCCTAGGCGACTTTCTTTTCACCGGAGAGTAACGAGGAATCCATGAAGGTTCTTGTAGCTGTCAAACGCGTTGTGGATTACAACGTCAAGGTTCGCGTCAAGGCGGACAATTCCGGCGTCGACCTCGCCAACGTCAAGATGTCGATGAACCCGTTCTGCGAAATCGCAGTGGAAGAAGCCGTGCGCCTGAAAGAGAAAGGCGTTGCGACTGAAATCGTCGTCGTCTCCATCGGCCCGACTACCGCTCAAGAGCAACTGCGCACCGCGCTGGCTCTGGGTGCTGACCGCGCCATCCTCGTCGAATCCGCCGAAGACCTGACTTCGCTGGCCGTTGCCAAGCTGCTCAAGGCTGTTGTCGACAAGGAACAGCCTCAGCTGGTGATCCTTGGCAAACAAGCCATCGACAGCGACAACAACCAGACTGGCCAGATGCTCGCTGCGTTGAGCGGCTACGGTCAGGGCACCTTCGCTTCGAAAGTCGAAGTGTCCGGCGACACCGTTGCCGTGACCCGCGAAATCGACGGCGGCGCGCAGACGGTTTCCCTGAAACTGCCGGCCATCGTCACCACCGACCTGCGTTTGAACGAGCCGCGCTACGCGTCCCTGCCAAACATCATGAAAGCCAAGAAGAAGCCTCTCGAAGTGCTGACTCCGGACGCTTTGGGCGTTTCCACCGCCTCCACCAACAAGACCGTGAAAGTCGAAGCGCCGGCTGCACGCAGCGCGGGTATCAAGGTCAAGTCGGTGGCTGAACTGGTCGAGAAACTGAAAAACGAAGCGAAGGTAATCTAAATGACTATCTTGGTTATTGCTGAACACGACAACAAAGTAGTGGCCCCGGCCACGCTGAACACCGTGGCTGCTGCCGCCAAAATCGGCGGTGACATCCACGTTCTGGTTGCCGGCCAGGGCGTTGGCGCCGTGGCTGAAGCCGCTGCGAAAATCGCTGGCGTGGCTAAAGTGCTGGTCGCCGACAACGCTGCCTACGCTCACCAACTACCGGAAAACGTCGCGCCGCTGGTAGCCGAACTGGGCGCTGGCTACAGCCACATCCTGGCTGCCGCCACTTCCAACGGCAAAAACATCCTGCCGCGCGTTGCCGCTCAGCTGGACGTTGACCAGATCTCCGAGATCATCTCGGTCGAAAGCGCTGACACGTTCAAGCGCCCGATCTACGCCGGTAACGCTATCGCGACCGTTCAATCGAACGCTGCGGTCAAAGTGATCACCGTGCGTGCTACCGGTTTCGACCCGGTGGCTGCTGAAGGTGGTTCGGCGTCGGTTGAAGCCGTTGCTGCTGCCCACGACGCTGGCACTTCCAGCTTCGTTGGCGAAGAACTGGCCAAGTCCGATCGTCCGGAACTGACCGCTGCCAAGATCGTCGTTTCCGGCGGGCGCGGCATGCAGAACGGCGACAACTTCAAACACCTGTACGCTCTGGCCGACAAGCTTGGCGCTGCCGTCGGTGCTTCCCGCGCCGCGGTCGACGCAGGTTTTGTACCCAACGACATGCAGGTCGGTCAGACCGGCAAGATCGTTGCTCCACAGCTGTACATCGCCGTCGGTATCTCCGGCGCGATCCAGCACCTGGCCGGCATGAAAGACTCCAAAGTGATCGTTGCGATCAACAAGGACGAAGAAGCGCCGATCTTCCAGGTGGCCGATTATGGCCTGGTGGCAGACCTGTTCGAAGCTATCCCCGAGTTTGAGAAGCTGGTCTAATCCAGTCGCTTGACTTATAAAGAGCCCGACCTTTTGGTCGGGCTTTTTTTTGTTCCGGATTTGAGTGGAGAGTGTCGCCATGGATTTGCGCCGCGTGGGTGGCTGGTCATTACTGCTGGGGCTGACGGTGCTGCCGGCGCTGGCCGTGGCCGCAGGCAAGTGCGAACGCCTGGTGGTGACCGGCAGCTCGGACGCGCCGCCGTACTTGTGGCAAGACCCGCAAAACCCCAAGCACCTGATCGGCGCCAGCGCAGACCTGTTGCAACACGTGGCAGGGGAGTTGGGCATCAAGATCGAACTGCTTTATGCCGGCAAGCGCGCCCAGGCCCTGGACGAAGTGCGCAGCGGACGCATGGACATGCTGGCCGACGCGCCGTTGACAGTCAGCGAGCTGGACACCCTGGATTACATCCATCCGCCGTTGCTGGAAAACGACTATCTGGTCTGGACCCGAAAAGACTCAGCATTGGTCTACAACCAGGCGCAAGACCTTCACGGCCATCCAGGTGCCGTGTCGGAAAAGTCTCGAATGACCCAGGCATTCGGCATTTTCGCCGAGCAGCAATTGACCCTCGTGCGTACTCCGAACCTGACCCAGGCCTTTCAGAAATTGCTGCTGGGCGAGGTGGAATTTGTCCTCGCGGGACGCTACTCGGGCATGGCCGCCGCGCAAACCCTGAGTATGGCCAACGACCTGATCGCCCGTCCCCAACCGGTCGACAAACCCGGCCTGTTCCTCGCGGTTTCCCATAACTCCTCGTGCAACGATCCGTGGTTGCGCGGACAGCTGGCCAAAAAGATGACAGAATTGCCCGCGTCCGGACTGACGGAAAGCGTGCTGCAACGCAATATCGAGCGTTGGACAGCGCAGCAACAGCAACCCGCCAGTACCCCAAAACAGTAGGGATTTTTAGTGAGTATTCGACCTCTTTTCGCTGCCCTGGCCGTTCTGGCTCTGGCGGGTTGTGCAGCCGATCCGGCGCCGAATGAACAAATACGCCTGACCGAGCAGGCGCTCGAGCAAGCCAAAGCCGTAGGCGCTACCGCCGCCGACGTGCCGGAACTCAAGCTGGCCGAAGGCAAGTTTTCTCGTGCCCAGGGCGACATGACTGATCAGTCCTACAGGCATGCGCGCATGCGGGCCGAGCAGGCAGAACTGGACGCGCGTCTGGCCGAAGCCAAGGTGCTGACCCTCAAGAGCGAGGAGCAACTGAATGTGCTCAATACCCGCATCACTCGCCTGCGCAAGCAACTGGGAGATGCCCAATGAGCCTCAAGTCCAAAGCACTCGGCGGCTTGATCCTCGCAGGTTGCGCAAGCCTTTACGGCTGCGCCGGCCAACACAGCGAGACTGCATTGCAGCAGGCCGGGACTGACTTCCAGAAGGTCAAGGAAGACTCCAACGTGCTGCGAATCGCGCCCAAGGATGTGATTCGTGCCGGCGAATCCCTGGCCCGTGCTGATCGTCTTTCCAGTTATTGGGGCAGCGGCTCGGATGTGGTGCATTACGCCTACCTGAGCCAGCGCTACAGCGAAATCGCCCGTGAGCACACTAATCAGGTGCTCAACGAAGAGCGCGCTGCAAAGCTCGAACTGGAACGTCAGCGTCTGCAACTTGCTCTGCGCGAGTCAAAATTGCTCAGCGTGCAGCAGCAAGGCAAGTGGCTCGAAGAACAGATCGTTGCTTTGGCAACCACACAGACCGACCGTGGTCTGGTGATGACCCTGGGCGATGTGCTGTTCGACACCGGCGAAGCAGAGCTGAAGAATTCGGCGAACCGCGTGGTGCTGAAGATCGTGCAATTCCTTCAGCTCAATCCCAAACGCGTGGTCCGCATCGAGGGCTACACCGACAGCACCGGTGGTAAGCAGGACAACCTCAAACTGTCCCGTGACCGTGCGCAGTCGGTGGCGGATGTGCTGATGGACCTGGGTATCGACGACAAACGTATCAAAGTCGAAGGCTACGGCGATGAATACCCGGTGGACGTGAACGCTTCCGAGCGTGGTCGCGCGCAGAACCGTCGGGTCGAAATTGTGTTCTCCGACGAAAAAGGCCAGCTCGGCGCCGCCCGCTAAGGGCTGCGTTTCTGGAAAACCCGGCCTGCCCGACAGTGCCGGGTTTTTTTGCGCCTGCCAATTGCCTCTCAAAACAGTACAGTTTTTACTGACACTGCACTGTACGGTCGACTATTGTGGCAACTGTCCCAGTACACTTCTAAACTGTTCCGGTATTGTTTCGCACAAGAATAAAATGCCCGTGAAATCGAGTGCTGCGTCATGACCAATCTCTTGCTCTACCAACGTATTGCTCAGCAACTGGCCGAAGACATCCGCCGTGGCGTCTATCAACCGGGGGAGCGCGTGCCTTCGGTGCGCAAGATGAGCTCGCAGCTCAACGTCAGCCATGCAACCGTTTTGCAGGCTTACGCCAATCTCGAGGATCAAGGGCTGATCCGCGCCCGGCCGCAGTCGGGTTACTACGTGCACCAGACGCCGGCCCTGACGGCGCCCACGCCGGACATCGCCCGGGTCGAGCGGCCTGGTCTGGTCACCCGCAGCAGCATCATCCAGCAAGTGCTCGTCGAGTCCCGCCGCGAGGGCGTTTTCCCCTTGGGCGCGGCGGTGCCGAGCGTCGATTATCTACCGGTCCGCGCCTTGCACCAGCAATTGGCCAAGGTCACCCGTTTCCATAGTCCGCGTGCCTTCAGCTACATGTTCAGCCCCGGTTTTGAACCGTTGCGCCGGCAGGTGGCGATCCGCATGCGTGATGCCGGCGTGGTGGTCGATCCGTCCGAAGTGGTGATCACCCACGGCTGTGTCGATGCATTGCAGATGTCTCTTCGCGTGCTGACCCGGCCGGGCGACCTGATCGCCGCCGAATCGCCGACTTATTATGGTTTGTTGCAATTGGCCGACCTGCTGGGTCTCAAAGTCATCGAGATCCCCAGCGACCCGGCGACTGGCATGAGCCTCGAAGCCCTGCAGTTGGCGGCCAACCAGTGGTCGATCAAGGCGCTGGTGCTGACCACGCGTCTGAGTAATCCACTGGGCGGCACCATGCCCGAAGAGCGGCAGAAACAACTGCTGCGACTGGCCTCCGATTTCGATATCCAGATCGTTGAAGACGACATCTACGGCGAATTGATGTTCGAACAAGGCCGGACCAAATCGCTCAAGGCCTACGATCGGCTTGATCGAGTGATCTATTGCTCGAGCTTCTCCAAGACCCTGTCTCCGGGCGTGCGGATTGGCTGGATGATCGCCGGCAAACATCAGCAAGAGATTCAGCGTTTGCAGACGTTCAGTACGCATTCGGCGTGCAGCGTCACGCAAATGGGCATCGCCGCGTACCTGGAAAATGGCGGCTACGACCGTCACTTGCGCTACATCCGTCAGGAATACCGCAAGAACCTCAGCGCCTTCCAGTTGGCCGTGCAGCAGTACTTCCCGGAAGGCACGCAGATGACCCGGCCCACTGGCGGCTTCATTCTGTGGGTCAGCCTGCCAGGACGGGTCAACACTCAAGAGCTGCATGTGCGTGCGTTGCAGCAGGGCATCAGCATCGCGCCGGGGCTGATTTTCAGTAACACCGAGCAGTTCAATCACTGCATTCGCCTGAACTGTGGGACGCCCTGGAATCGTGAAGCGGAGCGCGCATTGATGACGTTGGGGATGTTGGCCACGCAGCTTTGCCAGGAGACGGCCAGCGGTTTCTGACAAGAACGCCGGTCGTTTCCTACGCGTGCTTGTCATGTTGCGTACAACAGGCGAGCATATGGCCCTCTGCCGTTAGCGTCGTTGGGTCCATGAAACCGATTTTTCCTGCCGCCTGCCTATCGATCTGCCTCCTCTTGACCGTTAATGCCCAAGGCGTCATGGCGGCTTCGACTCAGGAAACGCCGGCAGCCAGCGCAACAACGTCGAAAAAACCAGCGCCCGTCAAGAAAGCCGAGGCGGTCAAAAAGAAAGCCGCGCCGACCAAAAAGAAACCGGCGGTGCTGAAAAAGCGTCCACCGATTGCTACCAAGTCGAAACCGGCAAGTGAAGTCGTGAAAACCCGGTTGCCTTCCGCCAATCTCGATCTGAGCCTACCTCAAGACATGGTTCAGGAGCTGAAACCGATCGGTACGGTCCCGATGCCACGACACGACGCCGTATTGCCGCAGATGTTCGGTGACAAGAACAGTCAATTTCAGCTCAACGGCCGGCTGCTCAGCAACGAAATGCAGTTGCAACTGCGCAATGAAGAGCGCCGGGACGTTGAAGGCGCAGCGCTGGATTTCGAGTTCAAACAGTAAATCTGCGCTGATTCGTGACCCGCGACCCAGACGCTTTGTCGGAGACTGGTCAGTCACGTTCGTTTGAGCGCAAAAACCCCGGTCCAGGTAATTTAAAACAACTGTTTTAGCGGTTACTCTGTGCCTCGTCCATTAACACATCTCCCGTCGCGAGGAGCTTTTCGTCATGAAATGCCGTGAAGGCTGTGGCGCCTGTTGCATTGCCCCCTCCATCAGTTCACCGATTCCCGGCATGCCCAATGGCAAGGCCGCTGGCGAACGTTGCGTACAACTGTCTGTCGATAACCTGTGCAATATTTTCGGCAATCCACAACGGCCTGCCGTGTGTTCGGCGTTTGAAGCCGACGTCGAAGTCTGCGGAAGCAGCAGTGACGAAGCGATCAAGTTGCTGGGATGGTGGGAGCAAATGACGGCTGCATGATGTGTTCTACGAACGGAACTTCAACAACAAGGAATAAGACTATGGGTTCGCTGCATCGTATGGCTGTGCTGTGTGGTTTGACGGTGGTGCTGGCCACCACCGCCGCACAGGCCGAAGACTGGAAAGTCGCCAAGAATGAAGACGGCATCAAGGTGTCCCTGAGTGAAGTGGCCGGTTCCGATTACAAGGCCTACCAGGGCGTGACCCTGATGAAAACCACCCTGGCCAAATTGCGCGCGCTGCAGGAAGACGTGGCAGGCGCCTGCGCCTGGATTCACGAGTGCAAAATGCAGAAACTGCTCAAGCACGAAGGCGATCAGAGCTGGACCTACACCCAGTTCAATACCCCGTGGCCGGTGACGCCGCGTGATTCGGTGCTGCATATCACCACCACCGAAGGCGCCGACGGCAGCCTGACCCGCAAGCTCGAAGGCGTGCCGAAGTACATTCCTGAGGAAAAGGGTTTCGTGCGGGTCACCAAGGTCGACGGTTTCTGGAAGTTCGTCCCCAAGGGTGACCAGATCGAAGTGACCTACCAGGTGCACACTGAGCCAGGCGGCAGCATCCCATCGATGGTCGCCAACAAGTTCGTGGTCGATGCGCCGTTCAACACGCTCAAAGCCCTGAAGGAACGCGCAGAGAAGTAATTGCGCGCTGTTTCATGAACGCCCCGACCTTTCGGGGCGTTTTTTATTTGGCAATAGTCAGTTATGCATGTGGGAGCGAACCTGCCCGCGATAGCGGTTTCTCATCCGACATAGGGTCGACTGATCCACCGCTATCGCGAGAAGGCTCGCTCCCACAGGTATATTTTGTTTCCAAATATACGTTGCACGAAATTTTCACAAAGCCTCCAAGACAATTCGCCCGCGTCAGCATACCGGGCACTAATCAATGGCAATGCTGCGGGTGATCGTGCAACATTTGCGCACCGCGCAAGCCCCGGGGCCGAGAACTGGCCAACAGAGGGCAGGGCGCCGCTTTATTTTTGATACTTCAACTTCCAATGGGTCCTAAAACGACATGGCAAACCCGGACGCCCTGAGTCAGCAGCGAGCTTCTAGTCGCCTGCTGCAACCGACCGTCAAATCGCACCTGGCCTACACGCTGCTGTGCGCCTTGATCATGATGGTCATGTTCAGCCTGCTGCGTGTTGCGCTGCTGGTCTACAACCGCGAAATGATTCTGGATTCACCTGCCTCGACCTTTATCGAGGCGTTCGCCAATGGTCTGCGTTTCGACCTGCGCCTGGTGGTCTACCTCTGCATTCCGCTGATTCTGGCACTGTTCAGCGCCCGGGCCATGGCCGCTCGGGGGTTCTTCCGCTTCTGGCTGACCATCGCCTCGAGCATCGCGCTGTTCCTCGGCCTGATGGAGATGGATTTTTACCGCGAGTTCCACCAGCGCCTCAACGGCCTGGTCTTCCAGTACGTGAAGGAAGACCCGAAAACCGTGATGAGCATGCTCTGGTACGGTTTTCCTGTGGTTCGCTACCTGCTGGCCTGGGCTTTCGGCACGCTGATCCTGACCCTCGCGTTCAAGGGGGCCGACCGGGCGACCCGTCCTCGTGGCCCGTTCAGCGGCGGCAGCATCGGCACACGCCAGGTCGCCCCGTGGTATGCACGAGGCGTCGTATTCGTGGTTTGCCTGCTGGTCTGCGTGGTCGCCGCTCGTGGCACCCTGCGTCAGGGCCCGCCGCTGCGTTGGGGTGACGTCTACACCACCGACTCGAACTTCGCCAACCAGTTGGGCCTCAACGGCACGCTGTCGCTGATTGCGGCGGCCAAGAGCCGGATGTCCGAAGATCGCGACAACATCTGGAAGGCCACCCTGCCACAGCCTGAAGCGCAGAAAGTCGTGCGTGACATGCTGGTGATGGCGGACGACAAACTGGTGGATACCGAAACCGCAGCCGTGCGCCGCGACTACACGCCACCAGCCGACAAGACCCTGCCGATCAAGAACGTCGTCGTGATCCTGATGGAGAGCATGGCCGGTCACTCGGTGGGCGCCTTGGGTGCACCGGGCAACATCACGCCCTACCTCGACAAACTGTCGAAGGAAGGCCTGATGTTCGACCGCTTCTTCTCCAACGGCACCCATACCCACCAGGGTATGTTCGCCACCATGGCGTGCTTCCCGAATCTGCCGGGTTTTGAATACCTGATGCAGACGCCGGAAGGCAGCCACAAGTTGTCCGGCCTGCCGCAATTGCTCAGTGCCCGTGACTATGACGACGTGTACGTCTACAACGGCGACTTTGCCTGGGACAACCAGTCGGGTTTCTTCAGCAACCAGGGCATGACCAACTTCATTGGTCGTAACGACTTCGTGAACCCGGTGTTCTCCGATCCGACCTGGGGCGTGTCCGACCAGGACATGTTCGACCGTGGTCTGGTAGAGCTCAAGGCGCGGGAAAACGGCAAGCCGTTCTATGCGCTGCTGCAAACCCTGTCCAACCACACGCCTTACGCCTTGCCGACCCCATTGCCGGTTGAGCGCGTGACCGATCGCGGTAGCCTGAACGAGCATTTGACCGCCATGCGCTATGCGGACTGGGCGCTGGGCCAGTTCTTTGAAAAGGCCCGCAAGGAGCCTTATTTCAAGGAAACCCTGTTTGTAATCGTCGGCGACCATGGTTTTGGCAACGAGCGTCAGATCACCGAAATGGACCTTGGCCGCTTCAACGTACCGCTGCTGCTGATTGCACCGGGCATCCAGGAAAAGTTCGGCGAGCGTGACCATACCGTGGGCACGCAGATCGACATCGTGCCGACCATCATGGGCCGTATTGGTGGCGAAGTGCGTCATCAGTGCTGGGGCCGCGATTTGCTCAACCTGCCTGAAGGCGACACCGGTTTCGGTGTGATCAAACCGTCGGGTAGCGAGCAGACCACCGCCATCATCACGGCTGATCAGATTCTGGTGCTGCCGAAGGAAAAGGAAATGGCGCCGAAGATGTATCAGTACGAACTGGGCGCGACACCTCACGCCGAGATCGTTCCGGATGCACCGCGTACCGCTGAGCTTAAGCTCAAGCTCGAAGCCTTCCTGCAAACGGCGACCAAGAGCCTGATCGACAACACCGCCGGTGTGGTTGACGGCAAGCCGGACTAAGTTTTCGGCGCAATAAAAAAGAGGCCTTCGAGGGCCTCTTTTTTTGCTTGTTAATTCTTTATATCTTGCCAAGTAACAGCAGAATCAACAGCACCACCAACACCACGCCGATGATACCCGACGGGCCATAACCCCAACTTCTGGAGTGTGGAAAGACCGGCAAACCACCTACCAGCAGGAGAATCAGAATTACGATAAGAATTGTGCCCATGTCTATTTCCTTGTTGGAAGTGTTCTGGAATAACCTATGCTTTTAACTGTCAGCTGGACTGCAATAAACCCGAGCTGCTTACAAAATCCGACTGCCGCTTGTGTCGGAAAATTCCAAGTTTTTTTAATGTATTTCGAAGAAAGCCTTATTTCGTTTTTGGCGGCGTTAGTTGACTCCGGCGCTCCCTCGGTTTGCTCGGACCATTCAGCAATCTGATGGAGCGTGGGTCGCGCAATGTCCTTCGCTACACTCAGCGCATCTTCCCCGGAACAACAAGGCTGTTTGCTATGCAAAATCGCATGATGATCACTGGCGCGGGCTCAGGCCTGGGTCGCGAAATCGCGCTGCGCTGGGCGCGTGAAGGCTGGCAGCTGGCCTTGTCGGATGTCAGCGAGCCCGGTCTGCAGGAAACCCTGAAACTGGTTCGCGACGCAGGTGGCGACGGTTTTATCCAGCGTTGCGATGTGCGCGATTACAGCCAACTGACCGCATTCGCCCAGGCGTGCGAAGAGAAGCTTGGCGGCATCGATATCATCGTCAACAACGCCGGCGTGGCTTCGGGCGGGTTCTTCAGTGAACTGTCCCTGGAAGATTGGGACTGGCAGATCGCAATCAACCTGATGGGCGTGGTCAAGGGCTGCAAGGCCTTCCTGCCGTTGCTGGAGAAAAGCAAAGGCAAAATCATCAACATCGCGTCCATGGCCGCCCTGATGCAAGGTCCGGCCATGAGCAACTACAACGTGGCCAAGGCCGGCGTAGTGGCCCTGTCCGAAAGCCTGCTGGTCGAACTGGCGCAGCAGGAAGTGGGCGTGCACGTGGTTTGTCCGTCGTTCTTCCAGACCAACCTGCTGGATTCTTTCCGTGGCCCGACCCCGGCCATGAAAGCCCAGGTCGGCAAATTGCTGGAAAGTTCGCCAATCACCGCGACCGACATTGCCGATTACATCTATGAGCACGTCGCCGCCGGTGAATTCATGATCCTGCCCCACGAACAGGGACGCATGGCCTGGGCGCTGAAGCAGAAAAACCCGCAACTGCTCTACAACGAAATGACCGTCATGGCCGACAAAATGCGCGCCAAGGCCAAACAAAACGCAGGCTGAACTTGCCCGTGCGCAACACCGTCGTTAGGGTGGCCGCAACCGGTCATCCTTACGAGACGCGTGAATGCTCAATTACCTGTGGTTTTTCCTCGCGGCGCTGTTCGAAATTGCCGGCTGCTTCGCCTTCTGGATGTGGCTGCGCCAAGGTAAGAGCATTTGGTGGGTGGCACCAGCGCTGCTCAGCCTGACGTTATTTGCGCTGTTGCTGACCCGTGTCGAGGCGACTTACGCCGGTCGGGCCTATGCCGCCTATGGGGGCATTTACATCGTCGCGTCGATCGGTTGGCTGGCGGTGGTTGAGCGAATTCGTCCCCTTGGCTCGGACTGGCTGGGCGTGGCGCTGTGCGTGATCGGGGCCAGTGTGATTCTGTTCGGCCCGCGTTTCTCTGCTTCCTGAAGCGGCACTCAAAGATTTGTCAGACGTTTCCGTAAGGCGGGATCTTCCTGCGCTGTAGGGCGGGACTGATTTGCCGTTGCTGCATTGAAGAGCGGCTGCGGGCCGGGCATCTTCAAGGGCCGGTAACCCTGAAGGATGAATGCCATGCTTGTACTCAGTCGCGTTGTGGGCGAGATGATTTCCATCGGTGACAACATTTCAGTGCGCATCATCGCCGTCAACGGAGGCAGCGTGCGCTTCGGTGTCGAAGCGCCACAAAACGTCAATGTGCATCGGGCCGAGGTCTACGATCGCATCCAGGTCAAACTGGCCAAAACCAAAAGACGTTGAGCCCCTCAGTCGAAAAGGTGCTTGGGCACATCGTGCTTGAGCATCAACTGGCATTGCTCGCTGTCCGGATCAAAAACGATCAGCGCCTGGCCCTTGGTCAATGCCTGGCGAACACGCAATACGCGGGTTTCCAGCGGCGTGTCGTCACCATTGTCCGTACCGTCGCGGGTCACGAAGTCCTCGATCAGGCGGGTCAGGGTGTCGACTTCAAGTTGGTCGTAGGGAATCAGCATAGGCACCTCGGCTAAACAATGGCGCGATGCTACGGCGAATGCTCGGTTGCGGCTAGCCTTGGCCTTCAACGTTGCCTGATCTGATGCCATCGCGGGCAAGCCACGCTCCCACAGGTTTTGCGGCGATCACTATGTCCTGATCGACGCTAAACCTGTGGGAGCGGGCTTGCCCGCGATGGCGACGGCCCAAGCGACGCACTACGTGGGTCAGCTATCTGTTCGCTGTCCCACCAGACTGTCCACCGACGGCACCCGCGTATCGCTTTCCATCTGCGTGTCGTGCTCGATCTGATGACTGAACCGGTCCAGCGAGCCCTTCGCGGGCTGCGCATCGCTGGCAAACACCGGCGGGCTCAGAATGTAGGCGCCGAGTAGACGACTCAGCGCCGCCAGGCTATCGATGTGCGTGCGCTCGTAACCGTGAGTGGCATCACAGCCGAAGGCGAGCAGGGCGGTGCGGATGTCGTGCCCGGCGGTGACCGCCGAATGCGCATCGCTGAAGTAATAGCGAAACAGGTCGCGGCGCACCGGTAACTCGTTTTCACTGGCCAGCCTGAGCAAGTGCCGCGACAGGTGATAGTCGTAAGGCCCGCCGGAATCCTGCATCGCCACGCTCACCGCGTGTTCGCTGGAATGCTGGCCGGGCGCAACCGGCGCGATATCAATGCCGACGAATTCGCTGACGTCCCACGGCAAAGCGGCCGCCGCACCGCTGCCGGTTTCCTCGGTGATGGTGAACAGCGGATGACAATCGATCATCAACTCCTCACCGCTGTCGACGATCGCTTTTATCGCCGCCAGCAGCGCTGCAACGCCGGCCTTGTCGTCGAGGTGACGGGCGCTGATGTGGCCGCTTTCAGTGAACTCTGGCAGCGGGTCGAAGGCGACGAAATCGCCCACGCTGATCCCCAGGGAATCGCAGTCCGCGCGGGTGGCGCAGTAAGCGTCCAGGCGCAACTCGACGTGATCCCAACTGATCGGCATTTCATCCACCGCGGTGTTGAACGCGTGCCCGGACGCCATCAGCGGTAACACGCTGCCGCGAATCACCCCGTTGTCGGTGAACAGGCTGACGCGGCTGCCCTCGGCAAAACGGCTGGACCAGCAACCGACCGGGGCGAGCGTCAGGCGACCGTTGTCTTTCACCGCGCGAACCGCGGCGCCGATGGTGTCGAGGTGAGCGGAGACCGCACGGTCCGGGCTGTTTTTCTTGCCCTTGAGCGTGGCGCGGATGGTGCCGCGCCGGGTCATTTCAAAGGGAATGCCCAGCTCTTCGAGGCGTTCGGCGACGTACCGCACGATGGTGTCGGTGAAGCCGGTCGGGCTGGGAATGGCGAGCATTTCCAGCAGGACTTTTTGCAAGTAGTTGAGATCCGGTTCGGGGATTTTGCTGGTCATGGAAACTCCTGATGAGTTGAGGCCATCGATGGTTTCGATGAGGAGAAA
Source organism: Pseudomonas sp. UMAB-40 (assembly GCF_900095275.1). Taxonomy (NCBI): domain Bacteria; kingdom Pseudomonadati; phylum Pseudomonadota; class Gammaproteobacteria; order Pseudomonadales; family Pseudomonadaceae; genus Pseudomonas; species Pseudomonas sp. UMAB-40. Next base: position 210,567 of record NZ_LT607558.1, on the reverse strand, counting down.
AGATTGGGTGCCTGGACTGGCGCCATCGCTAGCAGGCTCGCTCCCACAGGGGAATGCATTCCAAATGTGGGAGTGAGCCTGCTCGCGATAGCGTCAGCTCAGGCGACACATCACTAAGAAGCTGCTGGCTGACTGTGCGGAAACAACAAATCCACAAACCGCTCGGCCGTCGGCTGCGGTTCATGGTTGGCCAGCCCGGCGCGTTCGTTGGCTTCGATAAACACATAGGCCGGTTGATCGGCGGCAGGCACCATCAGGTCGAGCCCGACCATGGGAATATCCAGCGCTCGCGCCGCCCGCACCGCCGCATCCACCAGGGTCGGATGCAACATCGCCGTGACATCCTCCAGAACCCCACCGGTATGAAGATTCGCGGTACGCCTTACGAACAAATGCTCACCGGCCGGCAGAACACTGTTGTAGTCATAACCTGCTGCCTGCAACGTGCGCTCGGTCTCATGGTCCAGCGGGATTTTGCTTTCACCGCTGGTGGCCGCCTGCCGACGCCGACTCTGCGCTTCGATCAGTGCGCCGATGGAATGCTGACCATCGCCCACCACCTCGGCGGGCCGGCGAATCGCCGCGGCGACCACTTCGAAACCGATCACCACAATCCGCAAATCGAGACCTTCGTGGAAACTTTCCAGGAGCACGCGGCTGTCGAACTGCCGGGCGGATTCGATCGCTTGCTGGACCTCTTCGATGGTTCGCAAATCCACCGCGACGCCTTGACCTTGCTCGCCATCCAGAGGCTTGACCACCACCCGCTCGTGTTCATCGAGAAACGCCAGGTTGTCGTCGGCGTTGCCGGCCAGTTGCTGCGAGGGCAGGTTCAAACCGGCGGCCTTGAGCACGTTGTGCGTCAGGCTTTTGTCCTGGCACAGGGTCATGCTGATGGCGCTGGTCAGGTCGCTCAGGGATTCGCGGCAACGCACCCGGCGCCCGCCATGACTGAGGGTGAACATCCCGGCGTCGGCGTCATCGACGTGCACATCGATGCCACGTCGATGGGCTTCCTCGACAATGATCCGCGCATACGGGTTGAACTCGGCTTCAGGTCCGGGGCCGAGGAACAGCGGCTGGTTGATGCCGTTCTTGCGCTTGATGGCGAAGGTCGACAGGTTGCGAAAGCCGAGCTTGGCGTAAAGACTTTTCGCCTGCCGGTTGTCGTGCAACACCGAGAGATCCAGGTAACTCAGCCCACGGCTCATGAAGTGTTCGATCAAATGCCGCACCAGCACTTCTCCGACGCCGGGCCGCGAGCAGTGCGGGTCGACCGCCAGGCACCACAGGCTGCTGCCGTTCTCGGGATCGTTGAACGCCTTGTGATGATTGAGGCCCATGACGCTGCCGATGATCGCGCCGCTGTCTTCATCTTCGGCCAGCCAATACACCGGGCCGCCCTGATGTCGCGGCGTCAGCAAATTCGCATCAATCGGCAACATGCCGCGCGCCTGGTACAGCTGATTGATCGCCTGCCAGTCTGTCTCGCTTTGGGCCCGGCGAATGCGAAAGCCGCGAAACACCCGGGTTGACTGACGGTAATCGCTGAACCACAGACGCAAGGTGTCGGAGGGGTCGAGAAACAGTTGCGCCGGTTCCAGCCCCAACACTTGCTGGGGGGCGGCAACGTACAACGCGATGTCGCGCTCACCGGTCTGCTCGTTGAGCAGCTCCTGGGCCAGGCTCGCCGCATCTGGAAAGGTATGGCCGATCAGCAACCGGCCCCAGCCGCAATGCACCGCAATCGGCGCCGCGCCCAGTTCACTGCCGTCTTCGGCCAGACGTGCCTGCAAACGTTCATAGGAGGGCGACTGACCGCGCAACAAGCGTTGGCTATAAGCCGTGGCGTGGGGTTTCATCGATCAGATTCCTTGTTCACTGAGCCACAGGTTCAGGGCCGCCAATTGCCACAGCTTGGAGCCGCGCAACGGGGTCAACTGGCCTTGCGGATCGGTCAGCAGGCGGTCAAGCATGGCCGGGTTGAACAGGCCGCGATCCTGGCTTGGATCGAGCAGCAGTTCGCGCACCCAGTTCAACGTATCGCCCTGCAAATGCTTGAGGCCCGGCACTGGAAAGTAACCTTTCTTGCGGTCAATCACTTCGCTTGGAATCACCAGCCGCGCCGCCTCTTTCAGGACTTGCTTGCCACCGTCCGGCAGTTTGAATTTGCCCGGGACCCGGGCCGACAATTCCACCAGGCGATAGTCGAGAAACGGTGTGCGCGCTTCCAGGCCCCAAGCCATGGTCATGTTGTCGACGCGTTTGACCGGGTCGTCCACCAACATGATCGTGCTGTCCAGACGCAGGGCTTTATCCACTGCCGCCTCGGCGCCGGGCTGTGCGAAATGTTCCTTCACGAAGTCACCGGCAGCGTCATTGGCCGTCAGCCATTTCGGTTGCACGGTGGCGGCGTAATCCTCGTAGCTGCGGTCGAAGAACGCATCGCGATAAGCTGCGTAAGGATCGGCGGCGCCATCGACTTGTGGATACCAGTGATAACCGGCGAACAACTCGTCCGCACCCTGGCCGCTCTGTACCACTTTGCAATGTTTGGCCACTTCCCGAGACAGCAGGTAGAAGGCGATGCAGTCATGGCTGACCATCGGCTCGCTCATGGCGCGGAACGCCGCGGGCAATTGCTCGATGATCTCGCTCTCATTGATGCGCAGTTGGTGGTGCTGCGTGTTGTAGTGCTTGGCGATCAAGTCCGAATACTGGAACTCATCACCTCGTTCGCCGCCGGCATCCTGGAAACCGATGGAAAAGGTCGACAGGTTTTCCACGCCGACTTCACGCAACAGCCCCACCAGCATGCTCGAATCGACACCGCCCGACAGCAGTACGCCGACGTCCACGGCCGCACGTTGACGGATCGCGACCGCGTCGCGGGTGCTGTCGAGTACACGGTCACGCCAGTCTTCGAGGGTCAGGTTCATCTCGTCGGCGTGTGGGCCGTAGGGCAGGGTCCACCAGGTTTTCTGTTCGGTGGTGCCGTCTGCTTCGATGCGCATCCAGGTCGCGGGTGGCAGTTTTTCGATACCGGCCAGCAAGGTGCGCGGCGCGGGAACCACCGCGTGGAAATTCAGGTAGTGATTGAGCGCCACCGGATCGAGGATCGGGTTGATATCACCGCCCTTGAGCAGCGCCGGCAGCGCCGAGGCAAAACGCAGGCGCTGGCCGGTGCGCGACAGGTACAACGGCTTCACACCGAGACGGTCACGCGCGATAAACAGGCGCTTGGCGTCGCGCTCCCAGATGGCGAAGGCAAACATGCCATTGAGTTTCGGCAGCAGCGCTTCGCCCCAGGCGTGATAGCCCTTGAGCAGCACTTCGGTGTCACCGCCGGAATAGAAGGCATAACCAAGGCTTTCAAGCTCGGTGCGCAGCTCCGGGAAGTTGTAGATCGCGCCATTGAAGGCCAGGGATAAACCCAGTTGGTTGTCGACCATCGGCTGCGCCGATCCGTCCGACAGGTCCATGATTTTCAGGCGACGGTGGCCCAGGGCAATCGGCCCCTGGCTGTGAAAGCCCCACGCGTCAGGGCCGCGAGGGGCCAGGTGATGGGTGATTCGTTCAACGGCTGCAAGGTCCGCAGGTTGATGATCAAAGCGTAACTCGCCAGCTAATCCGCACATAAAGTCCTTACCGGTTTTTCCGTTGGGGAGGGTCAATCGATACCCGGCCAAAACGCCAGGTACTCAGAAACTGACCCGGTGGGATCGTGGGAGTTTTAGATCGATAAGTAATAAGAGGGAATGTGCAGGGAGGCGCCTTCTGCAGAAAACGCCGGGCCACAGGCAATACAGGGATAGTTTAAACAGTGAGAAGGCGGATTCATTTACCCCGGATCAGTCGTCGCAAGGCAAAGCGGTTCGGGTGACACGCCTCGGCCACGGGTCTTGGTAATGGCAGCGGTTCGTTGTCGAGCCAGGCGGCCAGCAACTCGCCTGATAGCGGCGCGGTGATCAGCCCTCGTGAACCGTGGCCGCTGTTGACGTACAAGCCGTCCAGCCATGGGCAAGGGATGTCCGGCGTTTGCCGGGCATCCTTGCTCAGGGCGATGTAGGCGTCGGCGAAGGCCTGGCTGTCAGACAAGGGGCCGACAATCGGCAGGTAGTCGGGGCTGGTGCAGCGGAACGCTGCGCGACCTTCAAGTGCCTCGGGTTGCAAGGCGTCTGCGCCGAGTCGGGCGACCAGGTCCACCGAGATTTCCTCGAGCATTTGCAGGTTGCCGGCATGCTCTGCTGTGGTGGGCGTCAGGTCGTCGTTGTTGAAATCAAAACTTGCACCCAGGGTGTGTTCACCCAGGCGGGCCGGTGCGACATACCCTTCGGCACATACCACGGTGCTCAGGCTCTGGCTTGCAGGTGTTTGGGGCAGGCGGGTGATCTGTCCGCGAATCCGTTTGAGCGGCAAGTCGCTGCTGAAGTCGAAACGCTTGATCTCGGCAGCACCGGCCAGCACCACCACCGGCGCGTTGGCCAGCAGTTTGTGACCCTCCCACGCTTGCCATTGCCCCTGCACACGGCGCAGTTCCAGTACATCGTGATGGGTATGGAGCCGGATTTTCGGATGCGCCGCTTGCCATGCGCACAGGGCGGGTGGATGCACCCAACCGCCTTCCGGATAAAACAGGCCGCCCGATTGCAACGCGATGCCTGCGCGTATCTGTGCGTGTTCCTGATCGAGTGTGTGCAGCAAATCCTCGGGAAACGCCGCCGCCAGTTGTGCCTGACGTTCGGCTTCCTTGGCGTTGAAGGCCAGTTGCAGCACGCCGCAATCGTCCCAGTCGACGCTGCGTTGCAAATGCTCCAGCAGGCGCCGGGTGTGACCGAAACCACTGACAATTAACTGTGACAAGGCCGTGCCATGGGCCGACAGCTTGAGGTACAACACGCCCTGTGGATTGCCCGATGCTTCCTGTGCCAGCGCATCGTGGCGCTCCAGCAAACTGACTTGCCAGCCCCGTGCCGCCAGGCTGGCGGCGGTGGCGCAACCGGCCAGTCCTGCGCCAATCACCAAGGCGTGACGTTCGCCGGTCAACGGCGTTGGGCGGGCAAACCAGGGTTTCGCAACGACAGGCGTGGGGGTTTCTGCAGGCCAGCCCAGAAACACACCGCGCAGGATTTCCCATTTGTGACCGATGCCGGGCGTGCGCTTCATCTTGAAACCCGCCGCGTTCAACAGACGGCGCACCCAACCGGTGCTGGTGAAGGTGCTGATGGTCGAGCCGGGCGCGGCCAGGCGTGCCAGTTCGGCAAACAGTTCGGCGGTCCACATATCGGGATTTTTCGCCGGGGCAAAACCGTCGAGAAACCACGCATCGATCTGCGCGTCCAGTTGCGGCAATTGCTCCAGCGCATCGCCGATCAGCAACGTCAGGGTCACACGACCGTTGTCCAGGACCATTCGCTGGAAGCCTTGATGGATCGCCACGTATTGCGCCAGCAATTGATCGGCAAACGGCTTGAGCTCCGGCCATAACGCCAACGCACGCTGCAGGTCTGGCTGGCTCAGCGGGTATTTTTCGACACTGACAAAGTGCAGTCGCGCACCGGCCACGGCGTGCTGTTCGAACAACTGCCAGGCGCAGAGGAAATTAAGTCCGGTGCCGAAACCGGTTTCGCCAATGACCAGTCGACCGCCGTCCGGCAACGCGGCGAAGCGTTCACGCAAACCGTTCTGTTCGAGGAATACGTAGCGGGTTTCTTCAAGGCCTGACTTGTCCGAAAAATACACGTCGTCGAATACCCGTGAATACGGGCGACCCTGGTCGTCCCAGTCGAGTTGGGCGTGAGGCAATACAGGTTTCATGGCAGGCTCGGCAACGGCAAGGCGGCCATTCTAGCTGATCGACGTGGCGATGCTTGCACGACCGCCGACTCGCAGAAAATCCTGTAGCAGCTGCCGAGGCACGAGGCTGCGTTGCGTGTCCGCAGGACCGCCCTAGAGGGCCGCGGGCCGCTGCGCAGCCCAACGCAGCCTCGTGCCTCGGCAGCTGCTACAGGGAACAGTGGTTGCGGTGAAGAAATGGATTCTTCCACGCAAAACAACTCAATCCGCTAGTCTTGCGCAATCAGGAAAGGGAGCCGTCCATGTTCGAATCTGCTGAAATCGGTCACGCCATCGACAAAGAAACCTACGAAGCTGAAGAACCGGCACTGCGTGAAGCGTTGCTCGAAGCGCAGTTCGAACTTCAACAGCAAAAGCGCTTTCCGGTGATCGTCCTGATCAACGGCATCGAAGGGGCGGGCAAGGGCGAGACGGTCAAGTTGCTCAACGAGTGGATGGACCCGCGACTGATCGAAGTCCGCACTTTTGATCAACAGACTGATGAAGAACTGGCGCGACCACCGGCCTGGCGGTACTGGCGGATGCTTCCGGCCAAGGGGCGCATGGGGATTTTCTTCGGCAACTGGTACAGCCAGATGCTCCAGGGCCGGGTCCATGGGCTGTTCAAGGACGCGGTGCTGGACCAGGCGATCAACCAGTCCGAGCGCTTTGAAAAAATGCTCTGCGACGAAGGCGCGCTAATTTTCAAATTCTGGTTTCACCTCTCCAAGAAGCAGATGAAAGCGCGCCTCAAGGCCCTTGCCGACGACCCCTTGCACAGTTGGCGCATCAGTCCGCTGGACTGGCAACAGTCCCGGACCTACGACAAGTTCGTGAAGTACGGCGAGCGCGTGTTGCGTCGCACCAGCCGCGACTACGCACCCTGGTATGTGATTGAAGGCGTGGATGCGCATTATCGAAGTCTGGCGGTGGGCAAAATCCTGCTCGACGGCCTGCAGAATGCCTTGAAGCGACCCACCGTTCATCCCGACAAGGTCAACGCGGCGCCGCTGCCGATCCATGTCGATCAGCTCAACCTGCTCGACAGCCTCGACTTGAGTCAACGCCTGGAAAAGGACGATTACGAAGAACAACTGATTACCGAGCAGGCGCGATTCTCGGGTCTGATGCGTGACAAGCGCATGCGTCAACATGCCTTGATCGCGGTGTTCGAAGGCAATGACGCGGCGGGCAAGGGCGGGGCGATCCGGCGAGTGGCCGCGGCGCTCGATCCTCGCCAGTACAGCATCGTGCCGATTGCCGCGCCGACCGAGGAAGAACGGGCGCAACCGTATTTGTGGCGTTTCTGGCGGCACCTGCCGGCCAAGGGCAAGTTCACGGTGTTCGATCGATCCTGGTATGGGCGCGTGCTGGTGGAGCGCGTCGAAAACTTCTGCCCACCGGCGGACTGGCTGCGGGCCTACAGCGAGATCAATGATTTCGAAGAGCAGATTTCCGAGTCGGGTGTCATCGTGGTCAAGTTCTGGCTGGCCATCGACAAGGAGACGCAACTGGAGCGATTCCAGGCGCGGGAAGAAATCCCCTTCAAGCGTTTCAAAATCACTGAAGACGACTGGCGCAACCGGGACAAGTGGGACGCCTACCGCGCGGCCGTCGGCGACATGGTTGACCGCACCAGCACCGAAATCTCGCCGTGGACCCTGGTGGAGGCCAATGACAAGCGCTGGGCCCGGGTCAAGGTCCTGCGCACGATCAACCTGGCGTTGGAAGAAGCGTTCGAGAAGTCCGACAAGCACGACAAGAAGGCCAAAAAACGCCAGTCGTGAGCCGATGGTTACGCATACGCGGGGTGAATGATTGTCGCGGTCGGTTATGGGGTGGACATATGCTCGGTCCACTCTCAACCGACAACAACAATGAGGTATGCCATGCGTGAAGTGGTGATCGTCGACAGCGTGCGGACCGGCCTGGCCAAATCCTTTCGCGGCAAATTCAACCAGACCCGTCCGGATGACATGGCGGCCCATTGTGTCGATGCCTTGTTGGCGCGCACCGGCATCGACCCGGCCAGCGTTGAGGATTGCATCGTCGGTGCGGGCTCCAACGAGGGCGCCCAGGGTTTCAACATCGGTCGCAACGTCGCGGTGTTGTCGCGTCTGGGCATCGGCACCGCGGGCATGACCCTCAATCGGTTCTGCTCGTCGGGCTTGCAGGCGATCGCCATCGCTGCTAACCAGATCGCATCGGGTTGCAGCGACATCATCGTGGCCGGTGGCGTCGAATCCATCAGCCTGACCATGAAAAGCGTCAACACCGATAACCTGATCAACCCGCTGCTGAAAGAGCAGGTGCCTGGCATCTATTTCCCGATGGGCCAGACCGCTGAAATCGTCGCGCGCCGTTACAGCGTCAGTCGCCAGGAGCAGGATCTGTACGCACTGCAAAGTCAGCAGCGCACGGCTCAGGCTCAGGCTGCTGGATTGTTCGATGATGAAATCGTGCCGATGGCGGTGAAGTATCGGGTTGAAGACAAGGCCACCGGTCAAATCCAGATCCTCGACGGGATCGTCGACCGCGACGATTGCAACCGCCCGGACACCACGCTGGAAAGCCTGGCCGGGTTGAAACCGGTGTTTGCCGAAGACGGTTCGGTGACGGCGGGTAACTCGTCGCAACTGTCCGATGGCGCTTCGATGACGCTGGTCATGAGCCTGGAAAAAGCCCTGGCGCTGGGTCTCAAGCCCAAGGCGTTCTTCCGTGGTTTCGCGGTGGCCGGGTGCGAACCGGACGAGATGGGCATTGGTCCGGTGTTCTCGGTACCGAAATTGCTCAAGGCCAAGGGGCTGCGGGTGGCCGACATTGATCTGTGGGAGCTCAACGAAGCGTTTGCTTCGCAGTGCCTTTACAGCCGCAATCGCCTGGAGATCGATAACGACAAGTACAACGTCAATGGCGGCTCGATCTCTATCGGCCACCCGTTTGGCATGACCGGCTCGCGTCAGGTCGGGCACATTGTGCGTGAGTTGCAGCGGCGCAACTTGCGGTATGGCGTCGTCACCATGTGCGTTGGGGGCGGGATGGGTGCGACGGGGTTGTTCGAAGCGGTGCGTTAAATGCCTGAGGTTTTACAGCGACTTTGAATTAGCCATCGCGGGCAAGCCCGCTCCCACAGTGATTGGCGGCGTTCACAAATATTGCGTACGCCACAAAACCTGTGGGAGCGGGCTTGCCCGCGATGCAGACGCCTCGGTCTAACGGCGGGCACCCGAAAGCTGCATCCGCTCGATATAAGCCTGGATCTCCCGCTCTGCCACCTGCGGATTATCAAACGGCCCCTCCAGCGTGTTTTCCCGGGTGCTGAAATACAGTTCCCCATTCACACGACTCACCCGGTCGCAGCGAAAGTGCGTGGCGGGGGCGGTGTCCTGGGCGCGCATGCCGTACATGGCGGGTCTCCTGAAGGATGTTCCGGTTGGCGGATTCAATGAGCTTATGCATGAACCACTTGCGGCGCCTGACCAACTGATCGACGGCACATCGCCAATTTAATGATGCGACCTGCACAGTTTCATTCGCGGCCCGTCGCCAACTGTCCCTGTGTCGGGCCGGGGTCTGCGCCTAGAATGGTGTTTCTTGCCATCTGGCTTTGGGGTTCGCATGCACATTTCATCCGGTCGCTGGGTTTACGGTCTGTTCCTGGCCTTGTTGACCGCGGTTCTGTGGGGAATCCTGCCGATCAAACTCAAGCAAGTCCTGCTGGTGATGGACCCGGTGACGGTGACCTGGTTTCGCCTGACGGTGTCCGGTGGCTGCCTGTTCATCTACCTGGCGGCGACCCGCCGCCTGCCCAGCCGCAAAGTTCTCGGTCCCCGTGGCGGCTGGCTGGTGTTGATGGCGGTGCTTGGCCTGGTCGGCAACTACGTGCTGTACCTGATGGGCCTGAACCTGCTCAGCCCCGGCACTGCGCAACTGGTGGTGCAGATGGGCCCGATCATGTTGCTGATCGCCAGCCTGTTTGTGTTCAAGGAACGGTTCAGCGTGGGGCAGGGGATTGGTCTGCTGGTGCTGCTGATCGGTTTCGCGCTGTTCTTTAATCAACGCCTGGCCGAGTTGTTGACCTCGCTGACCGATTACACCGCCGGCGTGTTGCTGGTGCTTCTGGCCTCGACGGTCTGGACGTTTTACGCGCTGGGGCAGAAGCAATTGCTGACGGTGTGGAACTCGTTGCAGGTGATGATGGTGATCTACCTGTTCTGCGCGCTATTGCTGACGCCTTGGGTGCATCCGCTGGAGGCGCTGCAGTTGAGCCCGTTGCAAGGCTGGCTGCTGCTGGCGTGCTGCATGAACACCTTGATCGCCTACGGCGCCTTTGCCGAAGCGCTGGCCCATTGGGAAGCTTCACGGGTCAGTGCGACGTTGGCGATTACGCCGTTGGTGACGTTTGGCGCGGTGGCCGTGGCGGCGTGGGCATGGCCGGAATATGTGCATGCCGAGACGATCAATGGCCTGGGGTATGGCGGGGCGGTGCTGGTGGTGGTGGGGTCGGCGTTGGTGGCCCTTGGGCCGTCGTTGATTGCCGGGCTCAGGGCGCGGCGGGTGCGGATGGCCGCCAGTTAGACCGAGTTATCGTTCTTCGCGGGCAAGCCACGCTCCCACAGGTTTTGTGTCGGTCACAATTTCCGTGAACGATACGAAACCTGTGGGAGCTGGCTTGCCTGCGATGGCGGACTAACAGTCACCACTGGATTCAGCCCTTGGCGCCAGCTTCCAACATATTCTCCGGCCTTACCCACGCATCAAACTGTTCATCCGTCAGGTACCCCAGCTGCAACGCCGCCTCTCGCAAGGTCAGCCCTTCGCTGTAAGCCTTCTTGGCAATTTCCGCCGATTTGTCGTAGCCGATATGCGGGTTCAGCGCGGTCACCAGCATCAACCCACGCTCCAGATGCTCAGCCATTTTCGCCGCGTCCGGTTCCAGGCCGGCGATGCAATGCTGCTGGAAGTTGCTGCAGCCATCGCCCAACAGGCGGATCGATTGCAGCAGGTTGTGGATGATCACCGGTTTGAACACGTTCAATTGCAAGTGCCCCTGACTCGCCGCAAAACCAATGGCGACGTCATTGCCCAAGACCTGGCAAGCGAGCATCGACAGCGCTTCACACTGGGTCGGATTGACCTTGCCCGGCATGATTGAGCTGCCCGGTTCGTTGGCCGGCAGTTTCACTTCGGCAAATCCGGCGCGCGGCCCGGAACCCAGCAGACGCAGGTCGTTGGCGATTTTCATCAGGGTCACGGCGAGGGTTTTCAGCGCGCCTGACAGGGTGGTCAGCGGCTCATGGCCGGCCAGCGCGGCGAACTTGTTCGGCGCGGTGACGAACGGCAGGCCGGAGAGGGCGGCCAACTCCGCAGCGATCGCTTCACCAAAACCGTGGGGCGAGTTCAGCCCGGTGCCGACGGCGGTGCCTCCCTGCGCCAGCTCACACACCGCCGGCAGCGCGCTGCGGATGGCCCGTTCGGCGTAATCCAGTTGCGCGATGAACGCCGAGAGTTCCTGGCCGAACGTGATCGGCGTGGCGTCCATCATGTGGGTACGGCCGGTCTTGACCAGTTTCATGTGCCGCGCCGCCAACTCGGCCAAGCCGCCGGAGAGTTCACTGATCGCCGGCAGCAAATGCTGCTGCACCGCCTGGGCGGCGGCAATGTGCATGGCGGTCGGGAAGCAGTCGTTGGAGCTTTGGGAGCGGTTGACGTGATCGTTGGGGTGAACCGGTGTCTTGCCGCCACGGGGGTTACCGGCCAGTTCGTTGGCGCGGCCGGCGATCACTTCGTTGACGTTCATGTTGCTCTGGGTGCCGCTGCCGGTCTGCCAGACCACCAGCGGGAACTGGTCGTCGTGGCTGCCGTCGAGCACTTCGTCGGCGGCCTGTTCGATCAGGCGGGCGATGTCGGCGGGCAGGTCGCCGTTGCGGTCATTGACCCGCGCCGCAGCTTTCTTGATCAGGGCCAGTGCGTGCAGCACGGCCAGCGGCATGCGTTCGTTGCCAATCGCGAAATTAATCAGCGAGCGTTGCGTCTGAGCGCCCCAGTAGGCCTCATCCGGGACTTCCACCTGGCCAAGGCTGTCGGTTTCGATACGGCTCATGATGCACACTCCTGTAGGTCGATAGCGCAGTTTAGGCCGTGATCGCCGGCCGTGGTTCCATCAGTCTGGATTTTGACCGTTCAACCCCTCTAATTCAGGCCCTGCAAGGCTTGGGGTTGAGTGACACACTTTTTTAGGTGCAGAATGGTCGCCCTTGGGGTAATGACCTCGCCTGCTAGAAAAGGAAACTCGATGACTCGTCTTCGTGCCATCTGTACCGCGGTTGCACTGGTTTGCGCCAGCGGCCCTGTTTTTGCCGATACCGCCAGCCACAACGCCAGTGCCGAAGCTTTCCTGACCCTGGCGCACGCTGACAAATTGGGCACTCCGGTGTACATGCAAGTGCAGCAAATGTTCGCTCAGCGCTTTGAACAGACCAAAGCCCCAGAATCGAAAAAAGCCTTGCTGGAAACCTACCAGGCCAAAGCCAACGCCGCGCTGGACCAAGCCATTGGCTGGAACAAGCTCAAGCCGGACATGGTCAAGCTCTACACCACCAACTTCAGCGAATCCGAGCTGAAAGACCTGGTCGCGTTCTACCAGTCGCCACTGGGCAAGAAAGTCCTGGAGAAAATGCCGCAGCTGACTCAGCAATCGGCCCAGATGACTCAAGCCAAGCTGGAAAGCGCCGTGCCTGTGGTCAACAAACTGCTGGCTGACATGACTAACGAGCTGGATCCTAAAGCCGGCGCTGCTGCTCCTGCTGCCAAGAAAAAGCCTTAAGCGGAGCCCGGTATGACCATGCAACAACGCATCGAATCGACGCTGGGTCTGTTACAGCCCGAGCATCTGCAAGTGCTGGATGAAAGCCACATGCACAGCCGTGGGTTGCAGACCCACTTCAAGGCAGTGGTGGTCAGCCAGCAGTTTGAAGGGCTCAACCGCGTCAAGCGTCACCAGAAAGTCTACGGCACGCTCGGCGAGCTGATGGGCGAGTTCCATGCGTTGGCGCTGCATACCTACACGCCTGAAGAATGGGCACAGATCGACGCGGCCCCGGCCTCGCCGACTTGTGCTGGCGGTAGCAAGCATTGATGTGATGGGCTGTTGTGATGAAGGCTTTTGTGGCGGGGGGGGCTTGCCCCCTCACCACAGTGGTTTGTGCCAAGCCTGCAACTCGCAGTCCTAAAACCACACCATTTTTGCTAGAATCCGCAACGCGCCGCTCACCCGGCGCGTTTTTTTTTGAATCCGGTTCACCCCTTACGAGGGTAGCCACCTGGAGAAACACCCATGACACAACAGATTGTCGTGGCGGCACTGTATAAGTTCGTCACTCTGGAAGATTACGTTGCCCTGCGCGAGCCACTGCTGCAAGCCATGGTCGACAACGGCATCAAAGGCACGCTGCTGATCGCCGAAGAAGGCATCAACGGCACCGTGTCCGGCAGCCGCGAAGGCATTGACGGGCTGATGGCCTGGCTCAAGAACGACCCGCGCATGGACGACATCGACCACAAAGAGTCGTACTGCGACGACCAGCCGTTCTACCGCACCAAGGTCAAACTCAAGAAAGAAATCGTCACCCTCGGCGTCGAAGGCGTGGACCCGAACAAAAAGGTCGGCACCTATGTCGATCCACAGAACTGGAATGCGCTGATCAGCGACCCTGAAGTGCTGTTGATCGACACCCGCAACGATTACGAGGTCTCGATCGGCACTTTCGAAGGCGCCATCGACCCGAAAACCACCAGTTTTCGCGAATTCCCCGACTACATCAAAGCCCATTTCGACCCGGCCGTGCACAAGAAAGTCGCGATGTTCTGCACCGGCGGCATTCGTTGCGAGAAGGCCTCGAGCTACATGCTCAGCCAGGGTTTCGACGAGGTCTATCACCTCAAGGGCGGCATTCTGAAGTACCTCGAAGAGGTGCCGCAGGAAGAAACCAAATGGCAGGGCGACTGCTTCGTGTTCGACAACCGCGTGACGGTGCGTCATGACCTCAGCGAAGGCGACTACGATCAATGTCATGCCTGTCGTACCCCGGTGAGCGTGGAAGACCGTGCGTCCGAGCATTACGTGGCCGGCATCAGTTGCCCGCATTGCTGGGATACGCTGAGCGAGAAAACCCGTCGCAGCGCCATTGATCGGCAGAAGCAGATCGAACTGGCCAAGGCGCGCAACCTGCCTCACCCGATCGGCTACAACTACAAGCAAACTCCTTCAGAGGCTTGAACCATGTCTGCCCAACGCCTGCTCTATGTGATGGACCCGATGTGTTCCTGGTGTTGGGGCTTTGCGCCCGTCGCCAACGCGCTGGTCGAGCAGGCGCAGGCCGCAGGGGTGGACGTGCATCTGGTGGTGGGTGGCTTGCGCACCGGCAGCGGCTCTGCATTGGAACCGACTACCCGGCGCTACATCCTTGAGCATTGGCAGGCCGTGACCGAAGCGACCGGCCAACCGTTCAAGCGGGAAGGGGCGTTGCCTGAAGGTTTTGTCTACGACACCGAACCTGCCTGTCGGGCGTTGGTGACAGCACGATACCTGGCGCCGGATTGCGCGTGGAAACTGCTCGGGCTGATTCAACACGCGTTCTATGCCGAAGGCCGAGACGTCACCCACGCCAGTGTCCTGGTCGAATTGGCCGAGAAAGCCGGCCTGCCGCGCATCGAGTTTGCGGCCGCGTTTGACCGTGCCGATCAGCACGCCGCGACCGCTGCCGATTTCACCTGGGTCCAGGACCTCGGCATCGCCGGATTCCCAACGCTGTTGGCCGAACGTAATGGTCAACTGGCGTTGTTGACCAATGGTTATCAACCCTTGAGTGAATTGTCGCCATTGCTCGGCCGTTGGCTGGAGCGCGCTGCCTGTGCCTGACCTGCCCGATGACACGCCAGCTCCCAAGCGTGTCGATCGGCTGAGTTGGGCTGAAATCCGTCGCTTGGCCCTTCACCATAAAAAATCCCTGTGGATCGCCAATGGCGTCGCGGTGTTGGCCACCCTGTGCAGCGTGCCGATTCCGTTGCTGCTGCCGTTGCTGGTGGACGAAGTGCTGCTGGGGCATGGCGATTCCGCGCTGAAAATCATGAACCACGCGTTGCCGGAAGGCTGGCAGAAAGCGGCGGGCTACATCGGCCTGATGCTGCTGGTGACCTTGTTGCTGCGCTGTGGTGCCTTGCTGTTCAACGTGGTGCAGGCGAAGTTGTTCGCGGCGCTGGCCAAAGACATCGTGTATCGCATCCGCATACGGCTGATCGAACGGCTCAAGCGCATTTCTCTGGGCGAATACGAAAGCCTGGGCAGCGGCACAGTGACCACGCACCTGGTCACGGACCTGGACACGCTGGACAAATTCGTCGGCGAGACACTCAGTCGATTCCTCGTGGCGATGCTGACGCTGGTCGGCACCGCCAGCATTCTGATCTGGATGCATTGGAAGCTGGCACTTCTGATCATGTTGTTCAATCCGCTGGTGATCTACGCCACGGTGCAACTGGGCAAGCGGGTCAAGCACCTGAAGAAGCTCGAGAACGACAGCACCTCGCGTTTCACCCAGGCCCTGACCGAAACCCTCGACTCGATTCAGGAAGTGCGTGCGGGTAACCGTCAGGGGTTTTTCCTCGGGCGTCTGGGGCAGCGGGCCCGGGAAGTACGCGATTACGCGGTGAACTCGCAGTGGAAGACCGATGCGTCGAACCGCGCCAGTGGCTTGCTGTTCCAGTTCGGCATCGATATTTTCCGCGCCGCGGCGATGCTTACCGTGTTGTTCTCCGACTTGTCCATCGGCCAGATGCTGGCGGTGTTCAGCTACCTGTGGTTCATGATCGGTCCGGTGGAGCAGCTGCTCAATTTGCAGTACGCCTATTACGCCGCCGGCGGTGCGCTGTCGCGGATCAACGAGTTGCTGGCTCGCGCCGATGAGCCGCAGTACCCCGGCGGTGTCGATCCGTTTCAGGGGCGGGACACCGTGGGCATCGAAGTTCAGGGCTTGAGTTTCGGATACGGCGACGAGTTGGTGTTGAACCAGATGGACCTGTCCATCGCGCCCGGTGAAAAAGTGGCGATCGTCGGTGCCAGCGGTGGCGGCAAGAGCACCCTGGTGCAGTTGCTACTGGGGTTGTACACGCCCCTTGCCGGGACCATCCGCTTCGGTGGCTCGACCCAGCAGGAAATCGGCCTGGAGACGGTGCGCGAAAACGTCGCCGTGGTCCTGCAGCATCCCGCTCTGTTCAACGATACCGTTCGCGCCAACCTGACGATGGGCCGTATACGTAGCGACGAGGCCTGCTGGCAGGCGCTGGAAATTGCCCAACTGAACCAAACGGTTCGAGAATTGCCTGATGGCCTGGACAGCATCGTCGGGCGTTCCGGCGTCCGTTTGTCCGGTGGCCAGCGGCAACGGCTGGCGATTGCGCGGATGGTGCTGGCCGAACCTAAGGTGGTGATTCTCGACGAGGCCACCTCGGCGCTCGACGCTGCCACCGAATACAACCTGCACCAGGCGCTGGCGCGGTTCTTGAGCAACCGCACCACGCTGATCATTGCGCATCGGTTGTCGGCGGTGAAACAGGCCGATCGGGTGCTGGTGTTCGACGGCGGGCAAATTGCCGAGGATGGTGACCATCAGCAGCTGATTGCCGAAGGTGGGTTGTACGCCAAGCTTTATGGCCATTTACAGCAGCATTAGTGACAGTTCGCGCCAGGTTGACGGCAAGAGTACGCAAAATATGGCCATTGGCTTGCCGGGAGCGAATACGCACCCTAGTCTAGCTGTAGCGATCACTTTGGATGATGATCTGGCAGTGCTAATGCAAGGGACCTCATGAAGCAAAAGCGGACTCTCGGAACCCCCAGGTTATTGGGCATCGTCTGGCCATTTATTGCCGTAGTGCTATTTCAAGCGCTATTGGGCGGGGTCAGTCTCTATGTGCTTTCGGCAGTTCGCGGCTATGTGGCCGGGGAGAGCCTGTGGTCGAAGGGCCAGAAAGACGCCATCTATTACCTCAATCTCTACGCGGACAGTCGCGACGGGGCCATTTTCCTAAAGTACCAGAACGCCATTGCCGTCCCCCAGGGGGGCCACGAGCTGCGTGTGGCGCTGGATCACCAACCACCGAATATCGAAGCCGCACGGGTGGCGATTCTCAAGGGTGGCAATCACCCCGACGACGTCTCAAGCGTAATCTGGCTGTACCTCAATTTCAGGCATTTCAGTTACCTTGAAAAAGCCATCGACCGCTGGACGGTGGGTGACGCATACCTGGTACAACTCGATGACGTGGCGCAAGAGATGCACCAGCGTATTACCGAAAATCAGGCGTCGGACGCCGACATCAAGCGCTGGAAAGACCAGATTTTTGCAATCAACGATGGTGTGACGCCAGCCGCCACAGCCTTCAGCGATGCCTTGGGCGAGGGGTCGCGCTTGATTCTGCGCCTGCTGCTGGTCACGAACCTGGCCACGGCCCTGGGCTTGATTGCATTGGCCCTGATGCGTACCCACAAACTGCTCAAGCAGCGCCATGCCTTTGCCGAGGCCTTGCAGTTGGAGAAAGACCGGGCGCAGATCACCCTGCAATCCATTGGCGACGGGGTGATTACCACGGATGTCGACGGTGCGATCGCCTACATGAACCCAGCCGCCGAAGCGTTGACCCACTGGAAAGGCGAGCAGGCCATCGGCTTGCCGCTGGCAGCCTTGTTCAATCTGCTGGATGACAACGCTCAGGCTGACGGTTTTACCTTGATCGAGCATATTTTGAGCGGTCAGCTCAGCGGCGGCAGCGAGCATTCCAAACTGATCCAGCGCCTCGATGGCAGCACCGTCTCGGTCACCCTGGTCGGGGCACCGATCCGCAACGCCGACAAGGTCAGTGGCGCCGTGCTGGTGTTGCATGACATGACTCAGGAGCGCCAGTACATCGCCAATCTGTCCTGGCAGGCTACCCACGACGCCCTGACCGGGCTGGCCAATCGTCGCGAGTTCGAGTATCGCCTGGAACAGGCGCTGCACAACCTGACCCGATACTCCGGGCGCCACGCCTTGATGTTCCTCGATCTGGACCAGTTCAAACTGGTCAACGATACCTGCGGCCATGCGGCGGGGGACGAACTGCTTCGGCATATCTGCGCGCTGTTGCAATCAGGCTTGCGCGAAGGTGACACCCTGGCCCGACTGGGCGGTGACGAGTTCGGGATTTTGCTGGAAAACTGTCCGCCGGAAGCAGCCGAGAAAATTGCCGAGAGCCTGCGCCATACCGTGCAGAACCTGCATTTTGTGTGGAAAGGCCGGCCATTCGTCACGACGGTGAGCATCGGGATGGTTCATGTCGCGCAAACCCCGACCACCCTCGAAGCTTCGCTACGTGCTGCTGATATGGCCTGTTACATGGCCAAGGAAAAAGGGCGTAACCGTGTTCAGGTGTATAACGCCGATGATTCGGAACTGTCCCTGCGTTTCGGTGAGATGGCATGGGTACAACGCCTGCACATGGCCCTGGAAGAGGATCGCTTTTGCCTCTACTCCCAGGAAATCGCGCCCCTTGGACACACCGAACACGGCGGCGGGCATATAGAAATCCTGTTGCGTCTACATGATGAAGCCGGGCGCATGATATTGCCGGACAGTTTTATTCCGGCAGCCGAACGTTATGGCCTGATGACCGCACTTGATCGTTGGGTGGTGCAGAACGTCTTCAAGATCATTGCCCAATGTATTGCCGAAGAGCGCAAAGGTCCTTTGGCCATGTGTGCGATTAATCTGTCAGGCACTACTATCGGAGATGACGCGTTTCTGGACTTCCTGAGGGAACAGTTTGTTGTTTGGGCCATTCCACCTGAAATGATTTGTTTTGAAATTACAGAAACCAGTGCCATTTCAAATCTGGGAAGTGCAATTAGATTTATCAATGAACTCAAAGGTTTAGGTTGCCACTTTTCGTTGGATGATTTTTGCGCCGGGATGTCCTCATTCGCCTACTTGAAACATTTACCTGTAGACTTCTTGAAGATCGATGGGAGTTTCGTAAAGGATATGCTGGACGACCCGATTAACCGCGCCATGGTAGAAGTGATCAATCACATCGGCCATGTCATGGGTAAGCGCACGATTGCCGAGTTTGTAGAAACACCCCAGATCGAGCAGGCATTGCTGGAGATCGGGGTCGACTTCGCTCAAGGGTATGTCATTGAACGCCCGCATCTGTTTACCTGCGATAGTTTGCAAAGTCGTCCTGCCAGGCCTCAACCTTTGTTATTCAAGGCGCCCGGCACGTTCCGTTGAAATCTCTTGCTGATCCTAACAATCACAATCAAAAGGAGCCCGACAGTGATCGACACATTCAACCGAACCGGACCACTCATGGAAGCTGCAAGTTATCCCGCATGGGCGCAACAGCTCATCAAGGACTGCAGCGAGAGTAAGCGCCGGGTTGTCGAACACGAACTGTATCAGCGCATGCGAGACAATAAACTCAGCGCAAAAACAATGCGTCAGTACCTTATTGGTGGCTGGCCGGTCGTTGAACAGTTCGCGTTATATATGGCACAAAACCTGACCAAGACTCGTTTTGCCCGCCACCCAGGTGAAGACATGGCGCGTCGTTGGTTGATGCGTAACATTCGTGTCGAACTTAACCATGCCGATTATTGGGTCAACTGGAGCCGGGCCCATGGTGTCAGCCTGGAAGACTTGCAGGCGCAACACGTTGCCCCTGAGCTTCACGCCTTGAGCCACTGGTGCTGGCACACCAGTTCGGCGGATTCGCTGATTGTCGCCATCGCCGCGACCAACTACGCCATCGAAGGTGCGACCGGAGAGTGGTCGGCATTGGTCTGTTCCAATGGTGTCTACGCGGCAGCGTTCCCGGAGGAAGATCGCAAGCGGGCCATGAAGTGGTTGAAGATGCACGCCCAGTACGACGATGCCCATCCCTGGGAGGCGCTGGAAATCATCTGCACACTGGCGGGCATGAACCCGAGCAAATCCCTGCAAGTGGAATTGCGCGAGGCTGTCTGCAAGAGCTACGACTACATGCACCTGTTCCTGGAGCGCTGCATGCAGCTGGAACATTCGGAAAAGGCTCCGGTCGCGCGTGAGCGCATGGCATTGGCCGAAAGCTGATCCATAGGTAATACAGGCAAAAAAATGTGGGAGCGAGCCTGCTCGCGATAGCGGACTATCAGTCAACATCATCGTTGAATGTCAGTCCGCCTTCGTGAGCAAGCCCGCTCCCACATTAGTTATGTGGCTCAGCTGAAGTTTTAACCCGCCATGGCCAACCGGTTACGCCCTTCGCGCTTGGCGACATACAGCGCGCTGTCGGCCCGACGCAACAAACTATCGGCAGATTCACCGGGCAGCAGGGTCGAGCAACCCAGGCTGACCGTCAGTTCGATCATATTGCCATCGGCCTTGTAGTTCTGCGCCTGCGCCGCAAACCGTAGTCGTTCGCCGACCATGGCAGCGGCTTCCCGACTGGTGTTGGACAGCAGGATCAGAAACTCTTCGCCACCAAACCGGAACACCATGTCCACATTGCGCAGCTGGTTCTTGATCGAGGCTGCGACGCCCTTGAGTACGTCATCGCCCGCACTGTGGCCGAAATTATCGTTCACGTTTTTGAAGTGATCGATGTCCAGCATCAGCAGTGACAACGGCATCAAGTGGCGCCGCGACATCTCGATTTCACGCTGCAAGGTCTGGTCCATGGCGATGCGGTTGCCGGTATCGGTCAACGGATCGCGCAATGCACTTTGCGTCGCCGCGCGGTAGAGCAGGGCGTTACGCATCGGGAACAGCAAAGCGGACAACAACGATTCCAGATTGCCTTGTTCGTTTTCGCTGAATCGCTGATTGCGGCGGAACACCAGTTCACCCAGGTTCTCGCCTTCATGACTGAGGCTATAGGACACTGAATGATGGCCGCGCTGACCGAACTCCAGCCGCAAGTCACTGGCCGGGTGCTGATAATTCAGCGCATCCAGCGGCACGAGGCGCTGAATCTCGCGGAAGAAAAGTCCGAGGATGCGTTGTGGCTCAAGACTGGTTTGCAGCTGCTGGCCGAGTTGCTGGCGCAATTGTGCAAGGCTGAATGGCCGCTCCAGAATGGGAGGTTGCTGACCAAAGCCCAGGCGTTGCAATTTGGCGCTGTCGAAGTCAATTGCGTTGGTCTGGGATGGTGATTTCATATGGCGTGAGCCCCTAAGCAGTAAGGCTGTCTTACAGGCTGGGTGAGAGCGGCTTTGGGCTGCGCGTCATACTGGTCCATCAGTCCCGTAGGACATTTGGCGCAAGTTTAGTCCGCTTTGCCGAAGATTAGTAACCTATCGACTGAGGCGTCTGCCCGATTGCTTTCACACGGCGTGTCTGAGCAAATTTAGAGCGAAAGTCATGCCAATGAGTTCATTTTGATTAAAAGCTTTCAAAATCAACATTTTGAAAAATTTTTCGTGAGTTACTGCCGGATAGGGTGACGGCGATTTGACTGAAACGGCTGCAGTTACGACACACTTTGAGCGCCGCGCCGGGAACCCGGCGCGATACAAAAAGCGACGTGCGGTTGTTACTGAGCGTTGAAAGCCTGGCCATTGATGCCCGCACTGTCCGGACCCATCAGGTACAGGTAGACCGGCATGATCTCTTCAGGCGTCGGGTTGTTCAGCGGATTTTCACCTGGGTAAGCCTGGGCGCGCATGCTGGTGCGGGTGGCCCCCGGGTTGATGCTGTTGGAGCGTACCGGCGCCACGGTGTCGACTTCGTCGGCCAAGGTTTGCATCAGGCCCTCGGTGGCAAACTTGGATACGCCATAGGCGCCCCAGTACGCACGACCCTTGCGACCGACGCTGCTGGAGGTGAACACCACCGAAGCGTCCTGGGACAGCTTGAGCAGGGGCAGCAAGGTGCTGGTGAGCATGAACATGGCGTTGACGTTAACGTGCATGACGCGCATGAAGTTTTCGCCGGACAGCTGCTCGATCGGCGTGCGCGGACCAATGATCGACGCGTTATGCAGCAAACCGTCGAGGTGGCCGAACTCGGTTTCGATCATCGCGGCCAGCTCGTCGTATTGATGAGGCAGGGCAGTTTCCAGGTTGAACGGTATCACTGCGGGTTGTGGATGCCCGGCCGCTTCGATTTCGTCATAGACCTGAGTCAGATTGGCTTCGGTCTTGCCCAGCAGCAGTACGGTTGCGCCATGGGCTGCGTAGGTTTTCGCAGCCGCAGCGCCAATGCCGCGACCTGCGCCGGTGACCAGGATGACCCGGTCCTTGAGCAATTCAGGGCAGGCGGAATAATCAAACATAAAAAACCTCGACTAAAACAAAAACAGATCGCGGCGCGGCCATCGCGGGCAAGCCCACTCCCCCAAGGATTGAAGGTGTTCACACATTTCGTATCCACCAACAAAACCCTGTGAGAGCGGGCTTGCCCGCGAAGGCGTCAGCATTCACACCACATCCCCAGAGACTGGAACCAGCTCTCAACAGCTGCAGAGGGCGCTATCCAGCACCTTGCGCAACTCCAGTGGATGATCCACCACCACATCCGCCCCCCAATGCCGCGGGTTGTCGTCCGGGTGAATGTAGCCGTAGGTCACCGCCGCGGTTTTGGTGCCGGCATCGCGGCCGGACTCGATATCGCGCAAATCATCGCCCACAAACAGCACGCTGGCCGGGTCCAGGTCGAGCATCTTGCACGCCAGGATCAACGGCTCAGGGTCCGGCTTGCTGTTCTTGACATGATCCGGGCAGATCAGCAGCGCCGAGCGCTCGGCAAGCCCCAGTTGTTGCATGATCGGCTCGGCGAAGCGCACGGGCTTGTTGGTCACCACGCCCCAGATCAGGTTGGCCTTCTCGATGTCGGCCAGCAGTTCGCCCATGCCGTCGAAGAGTTTGCTGTGAACCGCGCAATCCTTGAGGTAACGCTCAAGGAACTCCAGGCGCAGCTCTTCAAAGCCCGGGGATTCCGGGTCCATGGAGAAGGTCACGGCGACCATCGCCTTGGCACCGCCGGAAATCTCGTCGCGGATGTGCTTGTCGTTCACCGGCGGCAAGCCGCGATCGGCGCGCATCGCCTGGCAGATGGCGATGAAGTCCGGCGCGGTGTCGAGCAGCGTGCCGTCCATGTCGAAAAGGACCGCTCTGATACGCATCGGCTTACTCCTCGCGCAGGGTCTGGATCATGTAGTTGACGTCCACATCGGCCGCCAGTTTGTAGTGCTTGGTCAGCGGGTTGTACGTCAGCCCGATGATGTCCTTGACGGTCAGGCCGGCCATGCGGCTCCAGGCACCCAGTTCGGAAGGGCGGATGAATTTCTTGAAGTCGTGAGTGCCCCGTGGCAGCAACTTCATGATGTATTCGGCACCGATGATGGCGAACAGATACGCCTTCGGATTGCGGTTGATGGTGGAGAAGAACACCTGGCCGCCCGGCTTGACCATTTTGAAGCAGGCGCGGATCACCGAGGACGGGTCCGGCACGTGCTCCAGCATTTCCAGGCAGGTGACCACGTCGAACTGCTCAGGCATTTCCTCGGCCAGGGCTTCGGCGGTGATCTGCCGGTACTCGACACTCACGCCGGATTCCAGCTGATGCAATTGCGCGACCGCCAGCGGCGCTTCGCCCATGTCGATGCCCATGACGGTGGAGCCGCGCTGAGCCATGGCTTCACTGAGAATGCCGCCACCGCAGCCCACATCGAGGACTTTCTTGCCGGCCAGGTTGACCCGTTCGTCAATCCAGTTAACCCGCAGCGGGTTGATGTCGTGCAGCGGTTTGAACTCGCTTTCGCGGTCCCACCAGCGATGGGCCAGGGCTTCGAATTTGGCGATTTCGGCGTAGTCGACGTTGCTCATGGTTTAAATCCTCTAAAACTTGAAAAATCCTGTTGCCCCGGAATTCAGTCCGGGGGGGCTTACTATTCGGTGTGGCCGCTGATGCGTTGACCCCAGGCCTTGGCGGTGGCGCAGAGCTGCTCCTCGTCCAGGCGAGTCAGGCGACGGTCGTCGAGCAATTGTTTGCCGGCGACCCATAGGTGTTTCACGCAATCCCGGCCGGTGGCGTATATAAGCTGCGAAACCGGATCGTAGACTGGTTGCTGCGCCAGGCCCGACAGGTCGAACGCCACGATGTCCGCGGCTTTGCCGACTTCCAGCGAGCCGGTTTCAGCCTCGATCCCCAGCGCACGGGCGCCATTGAGCGTGGCCATGCGCAGCGCACGGTGGGCGTCCAGCGCGGTGGCCGAGCCAGCGACAGCCTTGGCCAGCAGTGCGGCGGTACGGGTTTCGCCGAGCAAGTCGAGGTCATTGTTGCTGGCCGCGCCATCGGTACCGATGGCGACATTGACGCCGGCCTGCCATAGACGCTCGACCGGGCAGAAGCCGCTCGCCAGCTTGAGATTGGACTCCGGGCAATGAATCACATTGGTATTGCTTTCTACCAGCAGCACCAGGTCTTCATCGCTGATCTGGGTCATGTGCACGGCCTGGAAGCGCGGGCCGAGCAAGCCCAGGCGGCCGAGTCGAGCCAAGGGGCGCTCGCCACGCTGCTCGACCGATTGCTGCACTTCGAACGCGGTTTCATGAACGTGCATGTGAATCGAGGCGTCCAGTTCTTCGGCGATCACCCGGATCTTCTCCAGGTTTTCGTCGCCCACGGTGTAGGGCGCATGGGGGCCGAACGTGACTTTGATCCGCTCGTGGTGCTTGAGGTCGCCGAACAATTCAACGCCCTGACGAATGGCCTCGTCCGCCGTGCTGGCGCCTGGAATCGGGAAGTCGAGGAT
The DNA here is from genome assembly GCF_900095275.1 of Pseudomonas sp. UMAB-40. Classification (NCBI taxonomy): domain Bacteria; kingdom Pseudomonadati; phylum Pseudomonadota; class Gammaproteobacteria; order Pseudomonadales; family Pseudomonadaceae; genus Pseudomonas; species Pseudomonas sp. UMAB-40. Next base: position 185,904 of record NZ_LT607558.1, on the reverse strand, counting down.
CGGAATGGCGATCTGTGCGCGAATGCCACTGTTATGGACACGTTCGCTGGCAACCTTCGGGAAGAAATACATGTCAGAGAAGCAAGTGATGCCACCTTTGATCTGCTCGGCGATCGCCAGGTCGGTGCCGTCTCGGACGAAGGCTTCATCGACCCATTTGGCTTCGGCGGGCCAAATGTGGTTTTCCAGCCAGGTCATCAGCGGCAGATCGTCGGCCAGGCCCCGGAACAGTGTCATCGCGGCGTGCCCGTGGGCATTGATCAGGCCGGGGCTGAGCAACATGTCCGGCAACTCACGTACTTCGGTTGCGTTAAGCTTCAGCGCAGCCGCCCGTGGGCCGATAAACACGATACGCCCATCGCGAATACCGATGCCGTGCTCTTTGAGGACAACACCAGCGGGTTCGACGGGTACCAGCCAGGTCGGCAGCAATAACAGGTCGAGCGCAGCGGCAGTGTTCGGCATCGAGGGTCGGTTCCAGTGCTTTTGTAAAGGATGGCGAAGTATACCCGAGCGTCTTCGCGGGGGGATCGCTATAATCGGCGGCTTTTGTTCATGAGTGCGGGGTGTGGGATGCGCGATCGACTGTTGGCTGCGGAGAAGGTGAAGGCCATCGATTGGCGTGATGGCGCCCTGTACCTGCTGGATCAGCGTATTTTGCCGTTCGAGGAAACGTGGATCGCCTACACCAGCGCCGCAGGCGTGGCCGAGGCCATTCGTTCGATGGTAGTGCGCGGCGCGCCGGCCATCGGCATCAGTGCGGCTTATGGCATCGTGCTGGCGGCTCGCGCCCGGTTTGTCGAGGGTGGCGACTGGCAGGCGGCGCTGGAAGAGGATTTCGCCCTACTCGCCGATTCCCGTCCGACCGCGGTCAATCTGTTCTGGGCCCTGGGCCGCATGCGCGAGCGGCTTGAGCGCCTGAAGCATCACGCCGATCCGCTGGCCGTGCTTGAAGCGGAAGCCATCGCCATCCATGAAAGTGATCGCGAAGCCAACCTGACCATGGCGCAACTCGGTGTGGACCTGATCCGCAAGCACCAGGGCAACGCGCAAGCGATCCTGACCCACTGCAACACCGGCGCCCTGGCCACCGGCGGTTTCGGCACCGCGTTGGGGGTGATTCGCGGGGCCTTTATCGAAGGCATGGTCGAGCGCGTCTACGCCGACGAAACCCGCCCATGGTTGCAAGGTTCGCGATTGACTGCGTGGGAGTTGGCCAATGAAGGCATTCCCGTGACTGTCAACGCCGACTCCGCCGCCGCGCACATCATGAAAACCAAGGGCGTGACCTGGGTGATCGTCGGCGCAGACCGGATCACCGCCAATGGCGACGTGGCGAACAAGATCGGCACGTATCAACTGGCGGTGAACGCCATGCACCACGGCGTGCGCTTCATGGTGGTGGCGCCGAGTTCGACCATCGACATGAACCTGGCCAGCGGCGACGAGATTCCTATCGAAGAGCGCGATGGCCGCGAGTTGCTGGAAGTCGGCGGCAAGCGGGTCGGGGCGGAGGTTGATGCGTTCAACCCGGTGTTCGACGTGACCCCGGCGGACCTGATCGATGCGATCGTCACCGAAAAAGGCATCGTCGAGCGCCCGGACACCGCGAAAATGGCGCAATTGATGTGTCGTAAGCGGCTGCATTGATGATCTTTGGCGCCTGATCAATTGCTATCGCGGGCAAGCCCGCTCCCACAGGATTTGCGAGCACAACAGAACCTTGTGGGGGCGGGCTTGCCCGCGATTAGGCCCGCAAAGCCAATAAAACTGCCTGAATTGTGCATTCGGCAACCCTCTAAGCCTCTCTCGTCCCCTTTCAGCCTGCCACCAGTCAACTAACTACACTCCATGCGCATCTGGGGGATAGGTGCGTGGCGGCTCTTGTGATAACATCCGGCGTTTTCCGAGGCAGTCCCACGGGGTTGTCTTTACTGCGCAAATCCATGGTTCAACTTGCTGATTTGTCGTAAGTCGGTGCATGGCACTCAGCCTGCAGCGGCGAGCTTCGTTCGTCCCATATGGATGTGACGAAGTTTCACCAGAAAAAGGAATCGAGCTTCTCATGGGCGAACTGGCCAAAGAAATCCTCCCGGTCAATATCGAAGACGAGCTGAAGCAGTCCTACCTCGACTACGCGATGAGCGTAATCGTCGGGCGGGCCCTGCCGGATGCGCGCGATGGCTTGAAGCCCGTGCACCGGCGTGTGCTGTTCGCGATGAGCGAGCTGGGCAACGACTTCAACAAGCCGTACAAGAAATCTGCCCGTGTTGTCGGTGACGTGATCGGTAAGTATCACCCGCACGGTGATACCGCGGTGTACGACACCATCGTTCGGATGGCGCAGCCATTCTCGCTGCGCTACCTGCTGGTAGACGGTCAGGGCAACTTCGGTTCCGTGGACGGCGACAACGCCGCCGCCATGCGATACACCGAAGTGCGCATGACCAAGCTGGCGCACGAGCTGCTGGCTGACCTGCACAAAGAAACCGTGGACTGGGTGCCGAACTACGACGGCACCGAAATGATCCCGGCGGTCATGCCGACCCGTATTCCCAACCTGTTGGTCAACGGCTCCAGCGGTATCGCCGTGGGCATGGCGACCAACATCCCGCCGCACAACCTCGGTGAAGTCATCGACGGTTGCCTGGCCCTCATCGACAACCCCGAGTTGACCATCGATGAGTTGATGCAATACATCCCCGGTCCGGACTTCCCGACCGCCGCGATCATCAACGGTCGCGCCGGCATCATCGAAGCCTACCGCACCGGTCGTGGCCGCATTTACATGCGCGCCCGTTCGATGATCGAAGACATCGACAAGGTCGGTGGTCGTCAGCAGATCGTCATCACCGAACTCCCTTACCAGCTGAACAAGGCCCGTCTGATCGAGAAGATCGCCGAGCTGGTTAAAGAGAAAAAGCTCGAAGGTATCACCGAACTGCGCGACGAGTCCGACAAGGACGGTATGCGCGTCGTGATCGAACTGCGTCGCGGTGAAGTGCCTGAGGTGATCCTCAACAACCTCTACGCCCAGACCCAGCTGCAAGCCGTATTCGGTATCAACATCGTCGCGCTGATCGACGGCCGTCCACGCATCCTGAACCTCAAGGACCTGCTGGAAGCCTTCGTTCGTCACCGTCGCGAAGTCGTCACCCGCCGTACCGTGTTCGAACTGCGTAAAGCTCGTGAACGTGGTCACATTCTGGAAGGTCAAGCGGTTGCCCTGTCGAACATCGACCCGGTCATTGCCCTGATCAAGGCTTCGCCGACCCCATCGGAAGCCAAGGAAGCGCTGATCAAGACTGCGTGGGAATCTTCCGCCGTGGTCGCAATGGTCGAGCGTGCCGGTGCTGACTCTTGCCGTCCAGAGACCCTGGACCCGCAATACGGTCTGCGCGAAGGCAAGTACTTCCTGTCGCCGGAACAGGCACAAGCCATTCTGGAACTGCGTCTGCACCGTCTGACCGGTCTGGAACACGAAAAGCTGCTGGCCGAGTATCAAGAGATCCTCAACCAGATCGGCGAGCTGATCCGTATCCTCAGCAGCGCCACGCGCCTGATGGAAGTGATCCGCGAAGAGCTGGAAGTGATCCGCGCCGAATACGGCGACGTGCGCCGCACCGAGATTCTCGATGCCCGTCTCGACCTGACCCTGGGTGACATGATCCCGGAAGAAGAGCGCGTCGTGACCATCTCCCACGGTGGCTACGCCAAGACCCAGCCATTGGCTGCGTACCAGGCCCAGCGTCGTGGCGGTAAAGGCAAATCGGCTACCGGCGTGAAGGATGAGGACTACATCGCTCACCTGTTGGTCGCCAACAGCCACACCACGCTGCTGCTGTTCTCCAGCAAAGGTAAAGTGTACTGGCTGAAAACCTACGAAATCCCGGAAGCGTCCCGCGCTGCCCGTGGTCGTCCGTTGGTCAACCTGCTGCCGCTGGACAGTGATGAATACATCACCACCATGCTGCCGGTCGATGAGTACACCGAAGGTCACTTCATCTTCATGGCCACTGCCAAAGGCACCGTGAAGAAGACCCCGCTGGAATCCTTCAGCCGTCAACGCAGCGTTGGCCTGATCGCGCTGGAGCTGGACGAAGGTGACGTGCTGATTTCTGCTTCCATTACTGATGGCAGCCGCGAAGTCATGCTGTTCTCCGACGGCGGCAAGGTGACTCGCTTCAAGGAAACCGACGTTCGCGCCATGGGCCGTACCGCTCGCGGTGTCCGCGGCATGCGTCTGCCGGAAGGCCAGAAGCTGATTTCCATGCTGATCCCGGAAGAAGGCAGCCAGATTCTCACCGCTTCGGCCCGTGGTTTCGGCAAGCGCACGGCGATCACCGAGTTCCCTGAGTACAAACGTGGCGGCCAGGGCGTTATCGCCATGGTCAGCAACGACCGTAACGGCCGTCTGGTTGGCGCGGTCCAGGTGCTCGACGGCGAGGAAATCATGCTGATTTCCGACCAAGGCACCCTGGTGCGTACCCGTGTCGACGAAGTTTCCAGTCTGGGTCGTAACACCCAGGGCGTTACCCTGATCAAACTCGCCAGCGATGAAACGCTGGTCGGTCTGGAGCGGGTGCAGGAGCCGTCGGAAGTCGAAGGCGAAGAGCTCGAAGGCGAAGAGGGTGAAGAAGGGGTAGTGTTCGACGGTGAAGTCGTGATTGACGACGTTGTCGAAGACCAGCAACTCGACGCCGCAGCCGACGAAGAGCCACAGGAGTAAGTGGACAAACAGGGGGCGGATGAAAATTCGCCCCCTTGTTGTTTGTCCCGTATGAAAATTTGCAACACTGCACATCCCTGTAGGAGCGAGCTTGCTCGCGATGGCGTCAGATCAGACAGTATTGAGATTGCTGATCCACCGCAATCGTCGGAACGCCGCCCGGAGCAAGCTCGCTCCCACATCGACCGATGTGTTGAATCAAGATTATGTGGTCACCAAATCAGAGCGAGATTGGATGTGAGCAAGAGAGCCTATAACTTCTGTGCCGGTCCTGCGGCACTTCCCGAAGCTGTCCTGCAGCGCGCCCAGGGTGAACTCCTTGATTGGCACGGCAAGGGCCTGTCGGTCATGGAAATGAGCCATCGCAGTGATGAGTTCGTGTCCATCGCCACCAAGGCCGAGCAGGATCTGCGTGATCTGCTGAATATCCCCTCGAACTATAAAGTGCTGTTTCTGCAAGGTGGCGCCAGCCAGCAATTTGCTCAGATTCCTCTGAACCTGTTGCCGGAAAGCGGCACCGCCGACTATATAGACACCGGTATCTGGTCGCAGAAGGCCATCGAAGAAGCTTCGCGCTACGGAAACGTCAACGTTGCCGCTACCGCCAAGCCTTACGACTATTTCGCAATTCCCGGTCAGAACGAATGGAACCTGTCGAAAGATGCGGCCTACGTTCACTACGCGCCGAACGAAACCATTGGTGGTCTGGAATTCAATTGGGTCCCGGAAACCGGTGACGTTCCGCTGGTTGCCGACATGTCCTCGGACATCCTGTCCCGCCCGATTGATGTTTCGCGCTTTGGCATGATCTACGCCGGCGCACAGAAAAACATCGGCCCGAGCGGCATCGTGGTGAATATCGTCCGCGAAGACCTGCTGGGGCATGCCCGTTCCCTGTGCCCGACCATGCTCAACTACAAGGTCGCGGCCGACAACGGCTCGATGTACAACACCCCGCCAACCCTGGCCTGGTACCTCTCGGGTCTGGTATTCGAGTGGCTGAAAGAGCAGGGTGGTGTTGAAGCCATCGGTAAGCTCAACGACGTGAAGCAGCGCACGCTGTACGACTTCATTGACGCCAGCGGCTTGTACAGCAACCCGATCAACAAGTCGGATCGCTCGTGGATGAACGTGCCGTTCCGTCTGGCTGACGATCGTCTCGACAAGCCATTCCTGGCTGGTGCCGACGAGCGTGGCCTGTTGAACCTCAAGGGTCACCGTTCCGTGGGCGGCATGCGTGCCTCCATCTATAACGCCGTCGACATCGTTGCGGTCAACGCACTGGTTTCGTACATGGCAGAGTTCGAGAAGGAACACGGCTAATGTCTGAGCAAGAACTCAAGGCACTGCGCGTTCGCATTGATGCCCTGGACACCAAAGTCCTGGAGCTGATCAGTGAGCGTGCACGCTGCGCCCAGGAAGTTGCGCGAGTAAAGATGGCCTCGCTGGCCGAAGGCGAAGTGCCGGTGTTCTATCGTCCTGAGCGTGAAGCTCAGGTGCTCAAGCGCGTGATGGAGCGCAACCAGGGGCCGCTGGGCAACGAAGAGATGGCGCGTTTGTTCCGCGAAATCATGTCCTCGTGCCTGGCCCTCGAACAGCCACTGAAAGTGGCTTACCTCGGCCCTGAAGGCACCTTCACCCAAGCCGCCGCCATGAAACATTTCGGCCATGCGGTGATCAGCAAGCCGATGGCGGCGATCGACGAAGTGTTCCGTGAAGTGGCGGCCGGTGCGGTGAATTTTGGCGTGGTCCCGGTGGAGAACTCCACCGAAGGCGCGGTCAACCACACCCTTGACAGCTTTCTCGAACACGACATGGTCATCTGTGGCGAAGTCGAGCTGCGGATCCACCATCACCTGTTGGTGGGTGAAAACACCAAGACCGACAGCATCAGTCGTATCTACTCCCACGCCCAGTCCCTGGCCCAGTGCCGCAAGTGGCTGGACGCGCACTACCCGAATGTCGAGCGCGTGGCGGTGTCGAGTAATGCCGAAGCAGCCAAGCGGGTCAAGGGTGAGTGGAACTCGGCGGCGATTGCCGGCGACATGGCCGCCAGCTTGTACGGGCTGACCCGTCTGGCCGAGAAAATCGAGGATCGCCCGGACAACTCCACGCGCTTCCTGATGATCGGCAGCCAGGAAGTACCGCCGACCGGCGACGACAAGACCTCGATCATCGTCTCCATGAGCAACAAGCCCGGTGCGCTTCATGAGTTGCTGGTGCCGTTCCACGACAACGGCATCGACCTGACGCGAATCGAGACCCGTCCGTCGCGCAGCGGTAAATGGACCTATGTGTTCTTCATCGACTTCGTCGGCCACCACCGTGATCCGTTGATCAAAGGCGTATTGGAAAAGATCAGTCAGGAAGCAGTAGCACTCAAAGTGCTGGGTTCCTACCCGAAAGCCGTTCTCTAAGGGGTAGCAAATGAGTGGCAACTTCCTCGCTCTGGCACAGCCGGGCGTGCAACAACTTTCGCCTTACGTTCCGGGCAAACCCGTGGACGAACTGGCACGTGAGCTGAATATCGATCCGGCCAGAATCATCAAGCTGGCCAGCAATGAAAACCCGTTGGGCGCCAGCCCAAAGGCGCTGGCGGCCATTCGCGATGAACTGGCCGAGCTGACCCGCTATCCGGACGGCAACGGTTTTGCGCTCAAGACCCTGCTGGCCGAGCAGTGCCGCGTCGAGCTGAATCAGGTGACACTGGGCAACGGTTCCAACGACATTCTGGAGCTGGTGGCGCGTGCTTACCTGGCGCCTGGCTTGAACGCGGTGTTCAGTGAGCATGCGTTTGCGGTCTATCCGATCGCCACGCAAGCCGTCGGCGCGACGGCCAAGGTGATCCCGGCCAAAGAGTGGGGCCATGACTTGCCGGCCATGCTGGCCGCGATTGATGCCGATACTCGTGTGGTGTTCATCGCCAACCCGAACAACCCGACCGGAACCTGGTTCGGTGCCGAGGCGCTGGACGAGTTTTTGCAGGATGTGCCTGAGCACGTTCTGGTGGTGCTGGACGAGGCCTACATCGAATACGCCGAAGGCAGCGACTTGCCGGATGGTCTGGATTTCCTGGCGGCGTACCCGAACCTGCTGGTTTCGCGCACGTTCTCCAAGGCTTATGGCCTGGCGGCACTGCGGGTCGGTTATGGCTTGTCCACCCCGGTGGTTGCCGATGTGCTGAACCGCGTGCGTCAGCCGTTCAACGTTAACAGCCTGGCCCTGGCCGCTGCGTGCGCTGCACTGCAAGACACCGACTACCTGGCCGAAAGCCGTCGCCTGAACGAAGCCGGCATGCAGCAACTGGAAGCGGGTTTCCGTGAACTGGGGCTGAGCTGGATTCCTTCCAAGGGCAACTTCATCTGCGTCGATATGGGGCAGGTGGCGGCGCCAATCTTCCAGGGGTTGCTGCGCGAAGGCGTGATCGTGCGTCCGGTGGCCAACTACGGCATGCCGAACCACCTGCGCATCACCATCGGTTTGCCCACTGAAAACAGCCGCTTCCTTGAGGCGCTGACCAAGGTTCTGGCTCGTGGTTGATGTCACTGCACTGCAATCTGCTGTCCCTATGATCGGTCGCCTGGTGGTGGTCGGCCTGGGGTTGATCGGCGGTTCGTTTGCCAAGGGTTTGCGCGAAAGTGGCCTGTGCCGCGAAGTGGTCGGGGTCGATCTCGATCCGCAGTCGCGCAAGCTCGCGGTTGAATTGGGCGTGGTGGATCGCTGCGAAGAAGACCTGGCGATTGCTTGCCAGGGCGCGGATGTGATCCAGCTCGCCGTGCCGATCCTCGCCATGGAAAAAATGCTTGGCCGATTGGCCGGCATGGACCTGGGGCAGGCGATTCTGACCGACGTTGGCAGCGCCAAAGGCAATGTCGTGCGTGCCGCGACCGAAGCGTTTGGCGGCATGCCGTCGCGTTTTGTGCCGGGCCATCCGATTGCCGGTTCCGAGCAGAGTGGGGTGGAAGCCTCCAATGCTGAGCTGTTCCGTCGCCATAAAGTGATTTTGACGCCGCTGGATCAGACCGATCCGGCCGCGCTGGCAGTGGTCGACCGTTTGTGGCGCGAATTGGGCGCCGATGTCGAGCACATGCAGGTCGAACGTCATGACGAGGTGTTGGCGGCAACCAGCCATCTACCGCACTTGTTGGCGTTCGGCCTGGTCGATTCGTTGGCCAAGCGCAATGAAAACCTTGAGATCTTCCGTTACGCTGCGGGCGGTTTCCGCGATTTCACAAGAATCGCGGGTAGCGACCCGGTCATGTGGCACGACATCTTCCTCGCCAACCGCGAAGCTGTCCTGCGTACACTTGATACATTTCGCAGCGACCTCGACGCCTTGCGCGACGCGGTCGATGCAGGGGATGGGCACCAATTGTTGGGCGTATTCACTCGCGCCCGGGTTGCCCGCGAACATTTCAGTAAAATCCTGGCCCGCCGGGCTTATGTGGACGCTATGAATTCCAACGACCTGATTTTCCTGGCACAACCTGGTGGCCGCCTGACTGGGCGGATTCGAGTACCAGGCGATAAATCGATTTCTCACCGTTCGATCATGCTTGGCTCCCTCGCTGAAGGTGTCACCGAAGTCGAAGGCTTCCTCGAGGGCGAAGACGCCCTGGCGACCCTGCAAGCCTTCCGCGACATGGGCGTGGTGATCGAAGGTCCGCACCACGGCCGCGTGACCATTCACGGCGTCGGCCTGCATGGCCTTAAACCTGCGCCGGGCCCGATCTACCTGGGCAACTCCGGCACTTCGATGCGTCTGCTGTCGGGCCTGCTGGCTGCGCAGGACTTCGATAGCACCCTGACCGGTGACGCCTCGCTGTCCAAGCGCCCGATGAATCGTGTGGCCAATCCGTTGCGTGAAATGGGCGCCGTGATCGAGACCGCCGCTGAAGGTCGCCCACCGATGACTATTCGTGGCGGCAACAAGCTCAAGGGCCTGACTTACACCATGCCGATGGCCAGTGCCCAGGTTAAGTCCTGCCTGCTGTTGGCCGGCCTGTATGCCGAAGGCAAAACCACCGTTACCGAGCCGGCACCGACTCGCGATCACACCGAGCGCATGCTGCGCGGCTTCGGCTATCCGGTCACTGTCAGCGGTGCTACCGCTTCGGTCGAATCCGGCCACAAGCTGACCGCTACCCATATTGAAGTGCCGGGCGATATCTCCTCGTCCGCGTTTTTCCTGGTGGCCGCGTCGATCGCCGAAGGTTCTGAGCTGGTGCTCGAGCACGTTGGTATCAACCCGACCCGTACCGGTGTGATCGACATCCTGCGTCTGATGGGCGCTGACATCACCCTGGAAAACCAGCGTGAAGTCGGCGGCGAGCCTGTGGCTGACCTGCGCGTAAGGGCAGCTAAACTCAAAGGTATCGAGATTCCCGAAGCGCTGGTTCCGCTGGCCATCGACGAATTTCCGGTACTGTTTGTGGCGGCGGCCTGCGCCGAAGGGCGCACCGTATTGCGCGGCGCCGAAGAGCTGCGAGTCAAGGAATCGGACCGTATCCAGGTCATGGCGGATGGCTTGCTGGCGCTGGGCGTCAAATGCGAACCGACCCCGGACGGCATCATCATCGACGGCGGCCTGATCGGCGGCGGCGAAGTGCACGGTCACGGCGATCACCGGATTGCCATGGCCTTCAGCGTGGCTTCGCTACGCGCCACCGCACCGATCCGCATCCATGATTGTGCCAACGTCGCAACCTCGTTCCCGAACTTCCTCGCGCTGTGTGCGCAGGTCGGCATCCGTGTTGCACAAGAGGCTCAGTCGTGATTATCAAGCCACCGGTCATCACCATCGACGGGCCTAGCGGTTCGGGCAAGGGCACTATTGCCGGGATTCTGGCCAAGCGCTTGGGCTGGTGCTTGCTGGATTCCGGTGCGCTGTACCGCCTGCTGGCGTTCGCGGCGCGCAATCATGGCGTCGATCTGACCAATGAAGAGTCGCTGAAGCTGCTGGCCGCTCATCTGGATGTGCAGTTCGTCGGTGCGACCGAAGGTCATCCGCAGCGGATCATCCTTGAAGGTGACGATGTCACTGATGATTTGCGTAACGAACAGGTAGGCGCCTGGGCTTCCCAGGTGGCGGCCTTGCCGGCCGTCCGCGACGCTCTGCTTCAACGCCAGCGGGCGTTTCAGGAGCCTCCGGGGTTGGTTGCCGATGGGCGCGACATGGGCACGGTGGTTTTCCCGGACGCGCCGCTGAAGATATTCCTCACTGCCAGTGCCGAGGAGCGAGCTCGCCGTCGATACTTGCAGTTGAAGGGCAAAGTCGATGGTGTTAGTCTGTCGAGTCTGCTAGATGAGATACGTGCACGCGATGAGCGTGACACCCAGCGAGCGGTAGCCCCGCTCAAACCGGCGGCTGACGCCATACAGCTGGATTCCACGGAATTATCCATCGATCAGGTGCTGGAACGCATCATGAGCGAGATCGCCATTCGCGATATTGCCGGGTGACCAAGAAGGCCGCAGGGGACCAGTCATAGTCCTGTGGCGCTTCTTCTAAATGAAACTAACCCACACCGTCTGGGGTGTGGAGATGGGCGTATCCTTCGCCCTCATTCACAGGAATTAAAATGAGCGAAAGCTTTGCGGAACTCTTTGAAGAAAGCCTAAAAACCCTGAACCTTCAGGCAGGCTCCATCATCACCGGTGTTATCGTTGATATCGATTACCAAGCTCGCTGGGTAACCGTTCACGCTGGCCTGAAGTCTGAAGCACTCATCCCGCTTGAGCAGTTCTACAACGATGCTGGCGAACTGACTATCAACGTCGGTGACGAAGTTCATGTTGCTCTGGACTCGGTTGAAGACGGTTTTGGTGAAACCAAGCTGTCCCGTGAAAAAGCCAAGCGCGCTGAATGCTGGATTGTTCTGGAAGCAGCCTTCGCAGCCGAAGAAGTGGTCAAGGGCGTTATCAACGGTAAGGTTAAAGGCGGCTTCACTGTCGACGTTAACGGCATCCGTGCGTTCCTGCCAGGTTCTCTGGTTGACGTCCGTCCTGTGCGCGACACCACGCACCTGGAAGGCAAAGAGCTGGAATTCAAGGTCATCAAGCTTGACCAGAAACGCAACAACGTTGTCGTTTCCCGTCGTAGCGTCCTCGAAGCCGAGAACTCCGCCGAGCGTGAAGCTCTGCTGGAATCCCTGCAGGAAGGCCAACAAGTCAAAGGTATCGTCAAGAACCTCACCGATTACGGCGCATTCGTCGATCTGGGTGGCGTCGATGGCCTGCTGCACATTACCGACATGGCTTGGAAACGTATCAAGCATCCTTCCGAAATCGTCAACGTTGGCGACGAGATCGATGTCAAGGTTCTGAAGTACGATCGCGAGCGCAATCGTGTTTCCCTGGGCCTCAAGCAACTGGGCGAAGATCCATGGGTTGCTATCAAAGCCCGTTACCCAGAAAGCACTCGTGTTACCGCTCGTGTAACCAACCTGACCGACTACGGCTGCTTCGCTGAGCTGGAAGAAGGCGTTGAAGGCCTGGTACACGTTTCCGAAATGGACTGGACCAACAAGAACATCCACCCTTCGAAAGTCGTACAAGTCGGCGACGAAGTGGAAGTTATGGTTCTGGACATCGACGAAGAGCGTCGTCGTATCTCCCTCGGCATCAAGCAGTGCAAATCTAACCCATGGGAAGATTTCTCTGGCCAGTTCAACAAGGGCGATAAAATCTCCGGCACCATCAAGTCGATCACCGATTTCGGTATCTTCATTGGTCTGGACGGCGGCATCGACGGTCTGGTTCACCTGTCCGACATCTCCTGGAACGAAGTGGGCGAAGAAGCCGTTCGCCGCTTCAAGAAGGGCGACGAGCTGGACACCGTTATCCTGTCGGTTGACCCAGAGCGCGAGCGCATCTCCCTGGGTATCAAGCAACTGGAAAGCGATCCGTTCTCCGAGTACGTTCAAGAGAACGACAAAGGCGCAATCGTTAAAGGCATCGTGAAAGAAGTTGACGCTAAAGGCGCCATCATCACTCTGGCCGACGATATCGAAGCGACTCTGAAAGCCTCCGAAATCAGCCGTGACCGCGTTGAAGACGCGCGCAACGTGCTGAAAGAAGGCCAGGAAGTAGAAGCCAAGATCATCAGCGTTGACCGCAAGAGCCGTGTAATCCAGCTCTCCATCAAGTCGAAAGACGATGCTGAAGAGAAAGAAGCAATCCAAAGCCTGCGCGACAAGCCAGCGACTTCGGAACCTGCTGCTGGTCCTACCACTCTGGGCGACCTGTTGCGTGCACAAATGGAAAAGCAGAACTAAGTTCTGTCAGACCATAGAAAAAGGGCGACTTCGGTCGCCCTTTTTTGTGCCTGGGATTTGGTGAGCGTGGTGATGATTCATGTTGGTCCGGCAGTCCTTGCAACCAATGGTTCTTCTACGTTGTCTCTTTCTTTAATCGGATCAATCGCTTATTTGCAGCTAGTCTTACCTCAAGCGAACGAATGTCGGGCAGGGTGCCTGCCATAAGGAAGTGAATGAACAAGCTCATTGTCGCAATTGCGGTATTGACACTGGCGGGTTGTGGTACGAACGCCAAGACCCATGCTGTGCGCGGAGTCAGTGGCGTAGAGATAGATTGCTCGGGATTGGGTTCTGGGTGGGAGAAGTGTCGTAAGCGCGCGGACAAAGAGTGTAAGGCGGCAGGTTACAAGGTTATAGCAAGGTCCGACGATGCAAAGGATGAGGATGAATTCCCTTTCGGCTTTAATCCTGCGGGGTATCTGACGCGCACCATGCTGGTGATTTGTCGCTGAGGCAGATCGCGTCGTAGTTCGTGGCAATTGGGCGGTCATTGCTGGTAGAGATATGTGAAAACTCGGGCTGTTCAAATTCCTCCGGGCATGCTAAAACCTTTTGAAGCGCTTTTCCTAGATGCTTGAAAAAGAAGGGAAAAATATGACGAAGTCGGAGTTGATCGAACGAATTGTCACCCATCAAGGGCTGCTCTCATCCAAGGATGTGGAGTTGGCCATCAAGACCATGCTTGAGCAGATGTCACAGTGTCTGGCCACCGGTGATCGCATCGAGATCCGTGGTTTTGGCAGCTTCTCTCTGCACTATCGTGCGCCCCGCGTTGGTCGCAATCCGAAGACAGGTCAGTCGGTTAGCCTTGATGGCAAGTTTGTGCCGCATTTCAAGCCGGGGAAGGAGCTTAGGGATCGGGTGAATGAGGATGAGGAAGAGGGGTTTTGATAGTCACAGCGGACGAAGGAGCTACCTATGAGTAATCTCAAACGTTTACTCTTCGGAATTTTTTCCCTTTTACTGGTCTTGGCCGTTCTGGTGTTTGTGCTTGAGAATCAACAATCTGTTTCTCTGCTCTTTTTGGGATGGAGCGGGCCGCAGTTGCCGGTATCAGTTGTGACTGTAGGTGCATTACTGATAGGTATGGTAATGGGTCCGTTGATAAGCGTGTTTGTCAGTCGTGCTGCTCGAGTGCGTCGCAAACCTGTGATTTGATCAACTCGGGTTGTTGGGCACTTTATCGAAAGAGTGCGATGTAGCAGTATACAAACTGATTGATGTGCCTGTGAGGGGGGCACAAGAGCCCCCTCTCCAAAGCACTAGGATCTGTGAAGGAGACCCTACTCCTTTGCTCCAGCGTTAAACTTCACCGCCAGTATTGCCAATGGAATGTAGGCGATGAGCACCCCCAAGAATCCATCTACTCGTCCGGCACCGACCAGAAGGGCAATCGGTAACAACCAGCAGAGATTGATCGCACCTACTGTCAAGGTCACCGGTAAGTGTTTCTTGAACTGGCGAGAGGCAAATTGATAGGCATGACTGCGGTGAGCTTCATAGACTTTGTCTCCCCTCAAGAGTCGACGGAGCAATGTCCAGGTAGCATCAACAATAAAGACGCCGAGTAAGATCAGCCAACTCCAAAGTAACTGCGGGGCAACCCAAGCAGCCTGTAATGACAGTACTCCCAAAGTGATTCCGAGGAAGCCGCTTCCTGCGTCGCCCATGAAAATTCGTGCAGTGGGTAGATTCCAGTACAAAAAGCCAGCTACGGCAAAAGCCAGCAATAGCGGCAGCATTGCCAAAACTTCATTGCCCGCGAGCCAGTACAACAGCGTTGCACCGAGGCAAACACAAATTGCTTCAACGCTGGCGATGCCGTCAATACCATCCATAAAGTTATAGAGATTGAGCAGCCAGACTAAATAGACTGCAGCCAGTGCGTGGCCAATCCAGCCCAAGTCAAACGAAAAGCCAAAAAACGTCAATGGTGGCAAACCACCCACCCAAAAGAGCGCCCAGATAGCCGCAATAAAATGGCCGAGCAAGCGCCAGCGGGCAACGATGTGGCCATGGTCGTCGAGAAAGCCAAGCACCGCTATGCCTGCTCCGGCACCAAGTAGCGCCAAAGTTAGTGGCCAGGCTACAAATCCCATGCTTGCCGCCAGTATCAGCGACAACAGAAAGCTAACTACGATTGCGACCCCGCCACCTCTTGGTGTCGGCACAACATGTGAGCTTCGAGCGTTGGGTATGTCGATAATGCTCCTTGCCAATGCATACTGGCGTAAAGCCCCGGTCAAAAAAAGTGCGACGACGGCAACAGCCGGTAGTAACCACCACATATTCATTTTGTTTGCAAATCCAGAAAGTGTTTAGCCGTTTTGTTCAGCGCCTCATCGACGGTGACTGGCGGTGTCCAACCTAATAGTTCACGCGTTTTACTAATGTCGACTTGAAGTGAGCCGCACAACCGTTGGGCGAGCGCCTGTTTACCCAACATCGTTGCGCCAGTTTCAAGCATCCAGCTTGGTACCGATAGTAAGCGTGCAGGCTTGCCAAGAGCGGCTCCCATTCGACGTAGCAGCATGGTAGTCGATAGGTCTTCTCCATCGCTAACCAGAAAGGTTTGATTTGCCGCGGCTGAGTGAGCAATACAGGTCGCGATCAGATCAACAAGATTATCCAGTGCTACAAGGCTACGCCGGTTGTGTATGGCGCCAAACGGCAAAGGTACTCCTTTGTGCAACCAGCGCATCATGCTGAGGACGTTGGCTTGCACGCCCGGCCCATACACGAGCACTGGACGAACAATGACCACTTCCATGCCGGTTTCTGCCGCCAGTGCTCGTAAGCCCTGTTCCGCCTCCATTTTGGAGACTCCGTAGGGGTCCGAGGGGGCGGCTTGCATGTCTGCACTATACGGTGCGCCCAGAGTCGTACCTTCGCCATTAACTTTGACAGAGCTGATAAAAATAAAACGCTTTACACCGGCATCAACAGCTTGTCGGGCAAGCTTTAGTGTTCCTTCAACATTAACCTTGCGGTATTCAGCGAGAGGGTCAGATGAGTCATCACTCATGACATGCACGCGAGCAGCCAGGTGAATGACCGCTTCTTGCCCGATTAATAGTGGTTGCCAATCTTGTTCGGCGGACAAGCCATCTATCAGGCCTTGTTTCACCCGCGAGTCAAGATCAACTGTCAGCTTGCGAACAGCAGCGGTGACTTCGTGTCCTTGATTCAGTAGTAGGGGGACGAGTCCTCGACCGACGAAACCACTGGCTCCTGCCAAAAGAATACGCATGATCAATGGGCCTCTATTACGGCAATAATGTCTTTGGACATATCACGCATGATGTTGACGCGAGCGAAGTGCTCGATAAACCCGGCGCGCTGGCCGATTGAAATATTCAAGCTTTCGAATGATTTAACCGCGGCCGTTACATCGCAAGGCGGAAAGACGACAGCGTTTTCGATATGTTCTAAGACAAAACTTGCAGAGTAGCCGGCAATGCCAGCCCAAATAGGTTTGCCCATTGCAGCATATTCAAATAATTTCGAGGGCAGAACCTTTCGGAACGCGTCGTAGTCATTTAGATGCAAAAATAATACATCGGCAGATTGGTAAACCTGAATTAGTGCGTCGCGTTTTACCGGGCTCAGAAGCTCAACATTAGTACAGCCTGCTGATGCAATTGCTTCTTTCAAGATCGGAAGTCTGCCCCCGTCACCAATTACTTGAAATTTCAATTTGCCTGTAAATTGTTTGGCCAACTGAGGAATAATATTGTGCAGGCCTTGGCCTTCGCCAATGTTCCCCGCATAGACCACGTTCAGAATCTCATCCTGAACGCTATTATCCTGCTCTGTTTGGACGTCAAGAAACTCGTCGTCGATGCCGTTAGTGAACAGCGAATATGCCTGGTCCGGGTACCTTTCTTTAAAGTAAGGAAGAAACCCGGCAGACACAAGATTGACCTTCTTGGCTGATGTGATCGTGATTCGTTCAAGTAGCGAGAGCATCGGCTTGATTAGCCAGATGATTTTTTTAGGTAGGACGTCCTTGATGGTGTCGACAAAAATATCGCGGATATCCAGATAAAGTGGTGTCTTTTGACTGCGCGCTATGAATGCACCGAGCGCCGCAGTCATCAAGCGCGACGACGTGGCATAGACGAGATCATAGCGTTGATTTCGAGCAATACTACGGACGTGCTTCGCATAAACCATAAAAGCTTTTGCTTGATCAACCATGCCGCTTTTATGGGCCGGTAAGGCGATGCGGCGTATGGTGAGGCGTGGATGCTCTTCTAGCTCAGGAGCTTCGCTGCTGAACGAGCTATAGCGGTTCGGCAAGGTCGTAATGAGCTCAATATGAGCATCTGCCGGCAATCTTTCCAGAAGGGCCTTCACCAGCGCAGTGGTGCGAAACGATCCTGCAGAAAGATCTGGTTGATAGTAAAAGCTCAGGATTAAAAGTTTCAAATAAACCTCACCACGTTACGCTGGTAATAAGTGTGCTGGACGATAGCTCAGCGACAATACACTGGTTCGGAACAGACTTACCGAATTCTGGGTGCCATGTAGAGTCAATTACATTGACACTTGCAGCACCCTGGATACATACCGATATCAATTCTCCTGTTGGGAGGGTGATTGCCAGGTCCTCACCATTTTGAAGAATTTTTGCCTCGGGGTGCAGGAAAAATCTGGCGATTGCTTGGCTGAAAGTTCCGGTAATCGAATCAGTTATCAGTAGCTGGTTCGTAGTAGCAACCCACTCACGACTGTGCAGGTTTTTCCCCTTCAGTCGTTTGTATCCAGCGTGTGTACAACGGATGCGCACCCGATTTTCTGTTTGATCGAAACAATCCAGCACCACTTGGGCGCGCCGAGCGACTCTGAAACCGGCCCAAACCTCGGAAGAGTTTTCGCTATCCACTTCGATCGTGTTATGGGACGCTGTACTGCGTTGACGATGACGCTCACTGTCTTCGCCATATTGTGACGTTCCCGAGTTGACGAAAATACGCTGGCCGAAAAGACTGAGCTCGAAGCTCAAGGTGTCGGCGTGTGCATGTCCAGGCTGATAAGCGGGCCCTATCTGAGCAAAGTTAAGAAGTGCTTTGCTACCCTTGCTGAAGTCGATCGCCGCAAAACCGCTTTCGGCATGACAAATTGCTGAAATGTTGGACGCCTTGCGTTCTTCATTTTTAGGTTGGCAATTCAGCAAGTTCGCATACTGTTCGATGTCGTGTAGAGAGGGAGCAATGCCGAACGCAGAGTCGTTGAAAAACGGGATTTCGCCATCCGGGTGTTGAATGCTCCTTAGCCAGACAATGCCTCGTTCGATGACAAGCTTCCATTCATTCAGCCGGCTTTTCAGAGTAGGGAGTTGAGTATGAAGTGCCAGGTTCACCAGGTCGCACATGTCCCATAGAAGCGACGCGTGATACATCGGGGATAGTTCAAAGTGCGCACCGTCAGTCAGGAATTGTTCCTTCACCTCGCAATCCATTATTTTCAGTCCGAGTGCCAGCCAGCGTTCCGCGTCAGCACCTTCCAGAAAACTACCTGCAATAACCAGAGCCTTGCCGTTTACAAATAGATGATTGGCGAGAATGTGATACTCAACCTGTTCGGACAAGGCGTGAGTTTGCAAGGCCAGGCTATTTAGCCAGTCATCTTCTAACGCTGGCTGTGAATTAAACCATTTGACCAGGTTCACGATCCGTAATGACAGTGTGTAAGGTTCCCAGCCACAACCGGCATAGGGAGAATTACCCTTGATCCAGCTATTCACCAGATGCTCATCAAATGAATGGATTACACCCCGATTAGAAGATGTTAGATGATCGAGATAGTGCAAATTGTAGAGCCATATTTTTGGTAGAGTCGTATTGTTCCAATCAATAGACGCTTTACTGCCCATGAAGTCAAACTGCCCATCCGCTGTAAAGCGTGACGGACTCCAGCAGGGTGGTGGATTCATATTAAAGGCTGCCCGGCGTGTGAAGCCAAGTGCCTTGAATGGTTTTATTGTTGCGAAACGATAGTAGATCCGATAAAGAATCTGCTTTGCACGCAGCATTTTAGTTGTGTAATACAGCTTCAAAATCCGGTTTTTCAGTGTATTGCCCATAACTGTCACTTAATAATGTTGGTTTGACTGGCTTTTAGGGTGGTGCCAAAAAAATTAAACGAAATTCAGTTTCAACCAACGTTCAAAATACACCAGCTGCCAAAGTTTGTAGGTGTTGTTGATTGCACTGGAAAAATGATTTTCAACCAGTTTTTCTACTTCTTCGCGCTCAAGGTATTGGTAGATTCGCTCAAATTCAGAAAGCAACCGCTCTGAACCTATGCTATGAATTACACCATCCAGTGGAGGGTTAAATCCTGTTTTAGGACGGTTTACAAGTGAGTCAGGCAGCAGGCTTTTCAAAAGGTTTTTGAGCGGTGCTTTGGGAACACCATCTTTCAATAACTCAGCGCTTGTAGTGGCGAAGCCCTTGGCTACAACTCGCTCGTCCAGCAAGGGTACGCGCAGTTCTATGCTAGCCAACATGCTTGCTTTATCGGAGACGCAGAGGTTGTGGCTTAAAAAACCGGTCATGTCGAAATGTTGTGCGCACTTTACTTTATCGTTCACGTCGCCATCGTAATCAGCAAGCACGGAATCAAGACGTTGTTTATAGTTCTTTTCCAACCCTGAATAGTCAGGAAAAAATCCCTTCAATTCCTGTTTTGAGAAGTATCCCAACATTCTTGAGTACGCCAAAGGCCAGTAGCTTTCCTGAGCATACGAAACAAGCCGTTCAAATTTTTTGTCCAGTTGTTTTGGAAAAAGCTTCAGTTTGAGTAGGGAGCTAAGCAAAGGGTAGAGTAGACGAATCAGCTTGTGGTGCTTCAGGACTTTATAACGCGGGTATCCAGCAAACGCCTCATCGCCGCCCATTCCGCTGAGCATCACTGTATATCCGCTTTTCTTTGCTTCCGCGGACAATCGGTAAGTCGCCCAGAATGTATAGTCGGAAATCAGTTCTTCCGTGTTCGCCGCTACAAAATCGATCGATTCGAACACATTGGATTTCGAGTCAAGGATTTCAGTGATTTTAAGCTCTTTGCCCAAGTGTTTCGCGATGTCCGCAGAAAACTTAAGGTCGATCGCGGATTCTTCTGTCGATTCATATTTGGCAAAAAATAGATCCGCATCCCCGGTGTAATTAGCCAGGATGCTGGAGTCTGCCCCTCCACTGAAAAACACACCCACCGGAACGTCTGCCTCTAATTGGCGTGCGACAGCGGATTGCACACTTTTTGCGATGGAGTGGTCTGTCTTAAAGTTGCTGATGTTCTGGTAGCGCTTGGCCTCGCACTTACCCGTTGAAATGTCGAACTCCAAGTATGTGCCCGGCAGTACTTTTTTTATGGCTTTATAGCCGGTGTTGGGTTCATAGAGAAAGCCGTTGTTGAAGAATTCAAAAACGTCATTTTTGTCAATTTCGCTAACAACTTCAGAGTAGCTTTTCAATCCACGGATTTCTGAACAGGCATATAACCCGTTCTCGTTGGAAAAATAATAAACGGGCTTGATGCCGATAACATCGCGAACGAGGAAGAATTTCTGGTTGTTTTCATCAAGAATGACCAGGGAGAACATTCCTTCCAGAAGCTTGAAGGCTTGTTCTTTGTATTCAACGTAGAGCTTAAGAATGACCTCTGTATCTGAAGTACCGCTGAAGGTATAACCTTTCGCAATTAGTTGATCACGTAGTTCGTGATGGTTAAACACTTCACCATTGAATACGATGCTTACACCCTTGCCGGCGAACATAGGTTGGCTGCCGGCGGCGGAGAGGTCCAAGATACTTAGTCTGTTGTGACCGAGTCCAATCTCGTAGTCCGCGACACTCGTAAAGTAGGTGCCGGAAGCATCCGGCCCACGATGCTTCGTGACAGCCAAGCTTGTTTCTAACTGGCTCCTGATTACAGGGGCATTACCCTTGACACAAAAAAAACTTAGGCCGCACATTATACCGGTAGCTCCATAATTTTCTGATCGGCAGATTTATTGTTCGACGCTCCGTTCGGATTAGTCGACAGCGCTCCTAAATGCTTCTTTGTCTGGCATTTTTCGAGAAGCGTGTTCGCGAGAGAGATTTCGCGCAAAAATAACTCCCCAAACAGTAGCGAGTAGCAGGTTGAATGTAATCAACCGGAAGACGGCAAAAAACAAGCCATATATTGCCATTGTCAACACGACAGCGCGAATGATTGTCCAATGTTCCGATTCGGATTTTAGAGATGTGATCCGGATGAGGATCGGTCCTAATAGGATTAAAGAGTAAGTCAGTATGCCCAGTATGCCGCCAACCATTAATATGTAAAGAGGCCAGTTGTGAATGTAAGCGACGAACTGAGTAAAGGAAGTGCCATTTGATGTTTCCCAGCGCATTTCGTGTTTTGTGCCAAGACCATTACCCAGTCCAGGGTGTGAGGTGAACAGGTCCCACGCGATTTTATATTCTTCAACACGAGAGGACACATTGAAGTCGGCACTTTCCTTGGGCGTGAGCGGAGGTTCCAATAGTTCAGTATTTTGTACAACAGTTCTCTCGGGAGCGGGCTTCCAATTAACGATTGTCTCTATCCCGGACTCAATCAATAAGCTCATTCTCCCGAACCAGATTTGTTGCATGCCTGTCGAAAAAATAAACATCAATCCGACTAGACCTAAAGTAGTTATGCTAATCAATAATTTTTTGCGTAGCATTTTGCGAAACAAAAATACTAAGCTTGAAAATAGAAAGATAACTAACAGGGCGCTTAAGAGCATGCTTCTTGTAAAGGTTATCAGGGTCGCCGTCATGCACAGCAGCGACATCGTTGCTCCTATGCCCGTAATATATTTGTTGCGAGTTAAAACGCATGTTACAAACCCGGCTACCATTCCGACAGGCAGCAGGCTATCTGTCGCCTGTGCCAACACCATTGTGATTCTGTCGCGCATTGGACCAATAGCGTTCACGTTGTTCATGGCTGCTTCTTTAGTAAGCTTGATAGCTTCACTGTCGCCCGGAACAATCCAGTAAGGGCGCCAAATGCCTTGGTAGAAGTAGTAGAAAACAATATACCCCGCTGTTAGAAAGATAAGCGTTGCGAAGGATCCGCCTATCCAGCGAATTTTGCTTTCGTCGTCACCGATCAGTACGCAAACCGGAAGCAACGCATAAATAAACAGAAAGGGGATGGTGCCTCGAAGCCAGTCTGACAGGGGGACATGATTGTTCATGGCTACCACGAGGTTTATACCAAGTATCCCTAAACCAATAATTACGGGGGCGGCAAAAAGTTTTAATGCTGCAATGGCGCCGAAGGAACGCAGCAGCTTTATCAGTGAGGCAACGAATACAACAGTCAGAAGGATTGCAAATGCCAGTTCTTGAAACCCTATTGAAGGTGGTGCTGGACGCATGGCAAATGCAAGCGGGAAAAGTGCTAATAAGCCCAGCCATGGTGATATCAGGGCCATCAGTATGAGTAGAGCTGCTCCCAGCATCCCCGTATAGAATAAAGCGCCGGGATCTTGCATGAGCAAAATGGAGATGACGGCCCCGGCTGCAATCGCAAAACTATTGTTTTTAGAATAAGCGTTGCTCAACATTTTTTTCTCCCTCCGCCTCATTAGGGACGAATAGCTTTATAGTCTGTAGGAGTTTGTCCAACAATTCTAGCTGGGATGCCGACCACGATTGAGTTGTCTGGAATGTCTTTCAGGACGACAGCTGAAGCACCAATCTGACAGTTGTTGCCTATTCGAATATCACCAATGATCCTGGCACCTGCGCCGATGTAGCAGTTATCCCCTATCACTGGACATTTGTTGATTTCACTGGAGGCGAAGCCTTCAGAGGCTCCAATTGTAATTCCTTGACCTATCACACAGCCGCGCCCGATTTTAGCGTTCGCATGAAGTACAACGCCTATTGCACCGTAGGCAAAAATTGATCCCTTTCCTATGTTTGCAGACACAGGAATGTATGAATTAAATAAAACAAAAATAAAATTTCGGATCAATGTCGGTATGACGGGGACTTTACGTTCATAGAACCAGTTTCCGATGCGATAAAGTTTTACTGCATTCATTGTCAAAACCTCAAAGTGCGAAAATCTGCCGGACGAAGCCGGAGTGTCCAAACGGCTATGATCAACAGCGAGCACATGTAGAGCACCCCCCAGATCATATTGATATTTTTCAGGGCGATTGCCAGTGGTGACAGTATCGAGACCCAAAAGATGATGGGTAGGCGGATGCCTGGTCGACACAGAAGATGTAACGTCATTAAATAGGCAGAGAATCCGATTGCATAAAACAGTTCAGCATCTTTTAGTCCCCTCACGAAAAGTAGCATCCCGGCTGCGGCGAGGACACCTACGGTAATGTTTGCGATTATTACCTTGCGCTGAAGTCCGGAAGCTACGAGATACCTTTCTGTGACGACAGCCCAATACAAGACTGGGAGGCACGGAAGCAAAGCCAGGTAACCAGAGTATTGGGGCAGTAGCCACCCCATTGCATAACCCGACAAGCCAACAAGAGCGAAATACAACAGTGCTACTGACATGATGATTCGATATTGCTCTTGGCGTTGTCCACCTGAGATGAAAGCAACGAAGACAGCTCTTACGTTTATCGGGAACAGGCTGGTAGCTGACTGAATAATCGATACGATCACCCGAAAGAGGCCAAGTTCGCCTACCGGAAGGCTCCGGGATAAAATAAAAGGCAGGATGTTGGTGAAAAGATTAAAGACCAGTGTGATCGAAACCATCCGAGGTAGTAAAACTATTACTTGTCGGAAGGTCGACAGCAACTGTTTGCCTATCGGAAGCTTGGCGCCATGGGTGAAGAGTACTCCCAAGGCAAACAAGCACGGGATCAAGTTTGTCAGGAACAAAATGTCTACAATGCTGAGAGACCATATTTTTTGATAGCCAATGAACAAAGAGACAGAGAAGACAACCAAGAAAATAATGAGATAGGCGACAATCCAGCGATGAAGGCGTAAACCAAAAAGCGACAACAAACACGCTGAGCTGAGCAGCATTACGCTTAGTAATAGCGGGTTGCCAAGATCGACGATCAGGCTGAATCCGCTGAACAGCAAGAAAATCAAACTTGCCATAAACAAAGATGTGACAAGGATGTGCTCCGGCTTGACGCTAGCCAGAAGTTGTTCGTTGATAATGTCTAGAAGCTTCTGAAATAAAAAAACCAGCACGTTGACTTTGATGAACTCTCCGTAAGCGTCAAGTCCATACAGACCAGGAATAACAAAATTTACAACCAGGCCGCTTATCAGTGTCAGCGCCTGAATCAATAGATTGACCATGCTACAACCTCTTTAACCCCATCATGACTAATTCGAGCGCATGATCATCTAAAATTACAATCGTCATCTTTATGGGACACGAAATCAGATTATCCTTTGCCTGATTTCGTGTCTGATATTGGGCCGTAGTGTCAGGTCCAAATTCCACGGGTATCAATTACTTTAAGACTGGATACGCGATTTTTCGGGATGGCTTTAAACAGGCTGTGGTCCACCAGGAGGAGGATGATATCCGCAGTAGAAAGCGCGTTATCGATTTCGCTCAGAGTCACTTTTCCTTCCAAGTTGGCAGGTAGGTGCTCAATATTGGGCTCGACCGCGAGAATAGTACCTGGATGAGACTCGGCAATTTTTAAGGTGATCGCCAAGGATGGGCTCTCACGCAGGTCATCGATGTCTGGCTTAAACGCCAGACCGAAGCAAGCGATGGTCACATCTTTGGAGGTTTTAGACGGATTCTCTTGGAGATGTGCGCCCATCGCGAGTTTGACTTGGTCCAGAACCCATTGCGGCTTGCTGTCATTCACCTCTCGTGCGACACGAATCAATCGTGCTTCATCGGGTGTTTTGCTCACGATGAACCAAGGGTCGACGGCAATGCAGTGGCCGCCAACGCCAGGGCCTGGCTGCAGAATGTTGACTCGTGGGTGGTGATTGGCAAGGCGAATCAACTCCCACACATTAATGTCGAGCTTGTCGCAAATGATGGACAGCTCGTTCGCGAACGCGATATTTACATCGCGAAAGCTGTTCTCGGTAAGTTTGCACATTTCGGCAGTACGCGCATCGGTGATGATGCACTCGCCTTCTACAAAGGTCTTGTAGAGTTGCATGGCGGCAGCCGAACACTTGGCAGTCAAACCGCCAATGATGCGGTCATTTTCAATGAGCTCACGCAGCACATGGCCAGGCAAAACGCGCTCAGGGCAATGAGCAATGCGAATGTCGGAGTCTTCGCCATGAGTTTGCGGAAAGCTAAGGTCGGGACGGGCTTCAGCCAGCCAGGCAGACATTTGCTCTGTTGCACCTACCGGTGAGGTCGACTCAAGTATGACCAGATCGCCTTTTTTCAGGACGGGAGCAATGGATTTGCTGGCGGACTGAATATAAGAAAGATCTGGTTCATGATCGCCCTTGAAAGGGGTGGGTACTGCAATCAGGAATGCATCAGCTGGTTCCGCTGTGGTGGTAGCGCGCAGGTATCCCTCAGTGACGGCTGCACGAACAACGATATCCAGATCGGGCTCGATGATGTGAATTTCACCGCGGTTAATGGTAGCAACCGCATGCGGGTTTACATCAACGCCGATGACTTTCTTTTTACGCGCTGCGAAAACAGCAGCGGTTGGCAGCCCAATGTAGCCAAGACCGACCACGGAAATAGTTTCAAAGCTCATGAGTTAGCCTTATTCGATGTGGGAAAGAGTTTCAAGAATGCGAGCGCAAGCCTTCCCGTCACCGTAGGGATTATGAGCATAGCTCATCTGGGTATACGCATCAGAGTTGGTCAGCAAGCGACTTAAGTTACTTGTAATGACGTCTATTTCGGTGCCGACCAATTTTACGGTACCGGCCGTTACGGCCTCTGGTCGCTCAGTGGTATCACGCATCACCAGCACCGGCTTGCCCAAGGACGGGGCTTCTTCCTGTATGCCACCGGAATCGCTGAGGATCACATAAGAGCGGTCCATCAGGTACACAAATGGCAAATAATCCAGAGGTTCAATCAGATGGATATTTTTGATACCTGCCAGAAGTCTGTTGACTGGTTCGCGCACATTTGGATTCAGGTGCACAGGGTAAACGATCTCTACATCGGGAAATTCTTTCGCTGTATTCACCAGCGCCTGGCAAATTTTTTCAAAGCCATCGCCGAAACTTTCACGCCGATGACCTGTGACGAGGATTACCCGCTTGCCTTCGCCAATGAACGAAAATTGTTGATGGAATTCGTTCTGCAGATCTGAACTGTTGTTGATTCTGGCGACAACGTCCAGCAGAGCATCAATGACAGTGTTGCCTGTGACATGGATGGAACCGGGCTCCACTCCTTCCCTTAGCAAGTTCTGTCGGGAGGTATCCGTCGGGGCGAAATGCAGGGTCGCCAAAGCACCGGTCAATTTCCGGTTAGCTTCTTCCGGCCACGGCGAGTAGAGATTGCCAGTACGCAAGCCTGCCTCAACATGTGCCACCGGAATCTGTTGATAGTAGGCTGCCAGCGTAACGGCGAAGGTCGTTGCCGTGTCGCCGTGTACCAGAACGATGTCGGGCTTGAATTCCGCGAATACGCCTTTCATTCCTTGCAGGATTGCCGTGGTGACGTCAGTCAAGTCCTGGCCGGGCTTCATGATATTCAGGTCGAAGTCAGGTTCGATTTCGAACAGATTCAGCACTTGATCCAGCATCTGGCGATGCTGACCCGTCACACACACCTTGGCGTCGAAGCGTTCGTCGGCTGCGAGACTCAGCGCCAACGGGGCCATCTTAATTGCTTCGGGGCGTGTGCCGAACACACATAAGGTTTTCAAAGTCATAGCTACACCGCTATTGAAAATAGATAAATTTTATTACGTGCACTGGCAGTCACGCTAGTGGAAAAGGTTGAGTCCGGTCATTCACTGAGCTTTTCTTTTTCCGTAGAGCCCCATGACTATTCACCTCAAACAGGACGTCGAGTTGTCCTGGTTTGAAATAAGGTTGCATTAGATATTTTGATCTTCCGTTCATATCGGGGCTCAGGGACGTCAGTGGGTTGCCGATACTCAAAAATTGACTTTTGTTAATCCATATTTTCCCTGATGCATTCCATTTGTCGGATTTTTTTACTCAGTGGCTGGATGCCATTCATGGCGCCAACGTTCGTTTTTTCATCGCGCCTGGCTCATGCGATAAAGAGCAATGTTTATTGTTCGTTGTGAACCATTTTCTAAAGTCAGCCTTAAATGCGGGCGCTGGATAATGATTTTTTTGAAGAGCGAACAAAGGTGGTCAAGGCCTCGCGATGCCGGATGAATAGTTGGACCGTCCGCGAATGTCGAGGGTATCGGCCGTAGGCTCTTGCAGATTGCCTTTGATTATCCTCGACTGAGCCTGCCTGTAGGCGGCCCGACCCGGATCGCGGAATTGCTCGCGGTAGGCCTGTGGTGCTTCGCTGGTACATTCGACCATGTCGAAAGATATCATTGTCATCAGGGGGCAACCGCTCGGTTCGTGTAAGCCGGGTATTTCATTGCAAATAGGCATTCCTTCAGAGCGTCCTGACGCCGCTGTACTTTTACTGGAGGGGGCAGTGCGCTTGAAGAATGCGGCACGGATTATAGCCTTCTTTGCCCGGCGCTTTCCAAGGTTGTAGCATCTTGGGAGTGCGCTCCGCATTTTTGGTTCTGATTGGCGGCCAGCCTGGATGTCTCAGCCATTCCGGAGAGAGTAATCATCCTTGCCATAAGCAATGAACGCGCGGTTTGGGTGTTTGCCGTTGCTGTCGGGATTGATCGGATGGTGCTCGTGCGGGTGCCTTGGACAGGTCACGAGGCATCTGATGTCGATCAACATTGTTGGCGCATGCCGACGACATACTCGTCAACAGTCCTGGCGGTGGATTCGAATCCTTTTTCCTGTTGTCCCTGCGTATGGCTGCATTGATTTTCAGGGCAGCAGGGGATTTCAAGGGATTTTTGGTAGAACCTAGGTATCATGAGCCTGCCTTTCAGGGGGTGATGAACCTGTCCTCGGGCTCGCCGGGTCGAAGTGTGTCAGAGCGGCGTGATTCAATTGCAGGAAAAACGTCCTTGGCTGTTTTTTGTGGTTGATCCTCGCAAGAGAAGTTCAGGTGTCTGGTCTTGCTCACGCATCGTCTTTTCACGGGAGGAGTTGATCAGCATAAGCTCACCTTCGCCAAAGGTTTCACGTTGAGGTGCAACGATTTACTGGTTCGGCGGTTGTTTTCAGTGATTTCCTTGAGAGGATCATGCAGGGAAGGCCAGGAAAGGTTCTGGAAAACACTTCAGTGCAAGTCGGGCAGTTTTATTCTAGGGTCTAAAGCTAATAGTTTGTTTTTGGTGTCAGGAGCTTGAAGAGGTGTTCGATAAGGTTATGGATAGAATAAGATCATTTTTGGTGCGCCTCCCTCGCCGACGTAAGCGAGTCCTGCAGGTAGTGGCTGACATAATTTTGGTCTGGGTTTCCCTGTGGATGGCTTTCATTGTTCGTCTTGGAATAGACGACCTGAACAATCCCATTCAACAGCACCTCTGGTTGTTTCTCAGTGCTCCTGTTGTAGCTATCCCACTTTTCATCCGTTTTGGGATGTATCGTGCCGTGATGCGTTATGTCGGTAATGATGCACTCATCGCGATAAGTAAGGCTGTCAGTCTCTCTTCTCTTATTCTCGGTATTTGGGTCTACTGGTACAGTAACCATCAAACGATAGTGCCCCGATCAATTATTTTCAATTATTGGTGGCTAAGTCTGGTCATGATCGGTGGTCTGCGTTTGGCAATGCGCCAGTATTTTTCAGGTGATTGGTTTGTAGCCGCCCAGCATGTTCCTTTTGCCAATCTTGATGATGGTTTGCCAAGGGTGGCGGTGTATGGTGCAGGCGCTGCGGGCAATCAACTCGTGGCTGCCTTACGAATGGGCAGGGTCATGCGCCCGGTAGCGTTTATCGATGATGACAGTGCCATCGCGAGTCGTGTCATCGCGGGGTTGCAGGTTTTCAAGCCCAAACATATCCAGCAAATGATTGACACCACCGGCGCTCAGGAAATTCTTCTCGCTATTCCTTCTGCAAATCGTGGGCGTCGTCGGGAGATTCTCGGCTTTCTCGAGCGCTTTCCCCTGCACGTACGCAGCGTGCCTGGTTTTATGGATCTGGCTAGTGGTCGAGTCAAAGTCGATGATATTCAAGAGGTAGACATTGCAGACCTATTGGGGCGTGATGCCGTGCCGGCTCAAGAGGACTTGCTTGAACATTGCATTACCCATCAATCGGTTATGGTCACCGGTGCAGGTGGATCAATTGGTTCGGAGCTATGTCGTCAAATAGTGGAACTCAGACCTAAGACGTTGCTGTTATTCGAGCACAGTGAATTCAATCTTTACAGCATTTTGTCTGAGCTTGAACAGCGCATCGCGCGTGAGTCGTTATCCGTAAAGTTGCTGCCAATTTTGGGTTCTGTCCGAAATGAAGACAAGTTACTGGATGTCATGAAGACTTGGCATGTCGACACGGTCTACCATGCCGCGGCGTATAAGCATGTCCCCATGGTTGAACACAATATTGCCGAAGGCGTGTTGAACAATGTCATTGGTACATTGAATACCGCTCAAGCGGCGCTGCAGGCCGGCGTTTCGAACTTTGTTCTCATCTCCACCGACAAGGCGGTGCGCCCTACCAATGTAATGGGCAGTACTAAACGGCTTGCCGAGCTGACGCTCCAGGCGCTTAGTCGCGAGAAGGCTCCGGTGTTATTCAACGATCAGGCATGTGTGTCCCGAGTCAACAAGACTCGCTTTACGATGGTCAGGTTCGGGAACGTGCTGGGCTCGTCAGGTTCCGTGATTCCGCTTTTTCATAAGCAGATCAAGGCTGGTGGTCCGTTGACAGTTACGCACCCCAAGATCACACGTTATTTCATGACCATCCCGGAAGCCGCACAACTGGTCATCCAGGCAGGATCCATGGGGCAGGGCGGCGATGTTTTCGTGCTCGACATGGGCGAGCCGGTGAAAATTATCGAGTTGGCCGAGAAGATGATCCATCTTTCTGGACTTAGCGTCCGCTCGGACAAAAATGTTCACGGTGATATCTCCATTGAATTTACCGGGCTGCGTCCAGGCGAGAAGCTTTACGAAGAATTGCTAATTGGGGATAACGTTTCCGCGACTCCACACCCGATGATCATGACTGCGAATGAGGACTACCTGGCATGGGATGTTCTCAAGGGACGGTTGGTTGAGTTGCTGGCCGCTGTCGAACAGGATGATTACGCGAGAGTTCGTCAATTGCTGCGCGAAACCGTCAGCGGCTACACCCCCGACGGCGAGATCGTCGACTGGATCTACCAGCAACGCCGCCTCGAACCCTGATTGTTTCACATCCTGCAACAGACACACTTTTGACAGCTCCACCACATCGCCTAAGTTTGGAGAGCAGCTTCGGAAAAGCTGCTTTCTCAATCGATGTCATGGAGCTTCATTTATGCGTACTGGCTATTTCTACTCTCTAGTTTTCGCCCTGCTGACCAGCGCCTCTATCGCTGCAATCGCCGCGCCTGCGGCAAAGCCTGAGGTTGGCAGCGCACCCTTGGTGCTGGAAGTTTCGCCCAAGGCTCAGTCTGGAAAAGTCGATCTCAATGGAGCTGATGCACCGACGCTGCAGCGTGAGCTGTCCGGTATCGGTGAGGCGAAAGCCAAGGCGATTGTTGCCTATCGTGACAGTAATGGGCCGTTTTCGTCCGTAGACGAGCTGCTGGAAGTGAAGGGGATAGGCAAGGCGATCCTGGATAAGAACCGCGAGAAGCTGGAAGTGAACTAAGCTTTTAGATCAACGCCCAAGAGGCCGGTCATTGACCGGCCTTTTTGCATTTTGGTCTTGATGATGTGTCGTCCCTTTCATAGGGATATGAAAAATTACGGCTATCATATTGCCTTTAAATTATGCCTATAATAATTCCTGTAACCGCTGAAGCGCTCAGGCGTTCATCTTCCTACGTATCCTCCCAGGAGCACGCTCATGAATTCTGTCCAGACCCAAGGAACCGCCCTTGTCACCGGAGCCTCCTCCGGAATTGGCGCCATTTACGCCGAGCGATTGGCTGCGCGTGGTTTTGATTTGTTGCTGGTCGCTCGCGACGAGGAGCGATTGCAGGCAGCGGCGAGCAAGTTGCGCGCCGAACATGGTGTCCAGGTCGAAGTACTCAAGGCAGACCTCACTCAAAAAGATGACGTTCTGAAAATTGAACAGCGTCTACGCAGCGACTCGAGTATCAGCTTGCTGCTGAACAATGCCGGGGTCGCAGCGGATGGTCTGTTGGCGAATTCCGACATGGAGCAACTGGAAAAGTTAATCCAGCTCAACGTCACCACCGTCACACGCCTGGCATCGGCAGCCGCCGCCAGCTTTGCAAAGGCTGGCCGTGGCACGATCATCAATATCGCCTCGGTGGTGGCGTTGTTTCCTGAGCGATTCAATGCGACTTACAGCGCAAGCAAGGCTTATGTGTTAAGTCTGACCCAGTCGTTGAACGCGGAACTGGACGGTACCGGGATCAAGGTCCAGGCCGTGTTGCCAGGCGTAACACGCACCGAAATCTGGGAGCGCTCCGGTATCGACGCTACTCAGATTCCCGCAGACATGGTGATGGAAGCCGGCGAGATGGTCGATGCGGCATTGTCCGGACTGGACCAGGGTGAGCTGATCACCATTCCATCGCTACCAAACGCCTCCGAGTGGGACGACTTTGTAAAAGCCCGTCTGGTCATGGCGCCGAATCTTTCCAAAAGTACGGCCGCCACGCGTTACAAGTGAGGCGCCTTCAATCGGCTTGAGGTAATTGCGGTATGAGTGATCGTCGAGTGGTTGTAACGGGCATGGGCCTGGTGTCCCCGCTGGGTAGCGGTGTTGAGGTGGTTTGGGAGCGTCTGTTGGCCGGACGCTCCGGGCTGCGTAACTTGCCTGACGACGTGGTCGCCGATCTGCCGGCCAAGGTCGGTGGCGCAGTGCTCAGCGTGGCGGAAGATCCCGAGGCGGGTTTCGACCCGGATCGGGCGACGCCGCCCAAAGAGCAGAAAAAAATGGACCGTTTCATCATGTTTGCCATGGAGGCCGCGCGCCAGGCGTTGGAGCAGGCCGGTTGGCAAGCGCAAGACGCTAACGCTCAGGAGCGCACCGCGACGATTATCGGCTCGGGCGTCGGAGGTTTCGGCGCGATTGCCGATGCGGTCCGCACCACGGATACCCGCGGTCCGCGGCGTTTGTCGCCCTTCACCATTCCTTCCTTTCTGGTCAACCTCGCGGCCGGTCATGTGTCGATCCAGCATGGTTTCAAAGGCCCGCTGGGTGCTCCGGTGACAGCGTGTGCGGCCGGAGTCCAGGCGATCGGCGATGCGGCGCGGCTGATTCGTTGTGGCGAGGCGGATATTGCCGTGTGCGGTGGTGCGGAGGCAGCGATCGATCGGGTCAGCCTCGCCGGGTTCGCGGCAGCGCGTGCCTTGTCCAGCGGTTACAACGACACCCCGGAGCGTGCCTCTCGGCCATTCGACAGTGGTCGTGATGGTTTCGTGATGGGGGAGGGTTCTGGCCTGTTGGTGATCGAGTCGCTGGAGCATGCGCTTGCCCGTGGCGCTCAACCCTTGGCCGAACTGGTCGGTTATGGCACCAGTGCCGATGCCTATCACCTGACTGCCGGCCCTGAAGATGGCAGCGGTGCACGTCGGGCGATGTCACTGGCCCTGGCCCAAGCAGGCATTTCTGCCGCACAGGTGCAGCATCTCAACGCTCACGCCACCTCGACACCGGTTGGGGACCTTGGAGAATTGGCGGCCATCAAGTCATTGTTCGGTTCGGACAATAAGATTGCGGTGACGTCGACCAAGTCCGCCACCGGGCATTTGCTGGGGGCGGCGGGCGGGATTGAGGCAATCTTCACGCTGTTGGCGATCCGCGATCAAGTCGTGCCGCCCACCCTCAATTTTGAAAACCCGGACCCGGCGGCGCAAGGTGTGGACATCGTCCACGGTCAGGCGCGGCCGATGGCTATCGAGTACGCACTGTCCAATGGCTTCGGGTTTGGCGGGGTCAATGCCAGCGTGCTGTTCAAACGCTGGCAGGATTAATCCCGGGGCTGTTTGAGAAATTCGCGTGTCACGTCGAGAATCCGCTGGGCCATCTCCGGGTTCTCGACACTGCGCGACAGCAATAACGCCCCGACCAGGGCAGACATAATAAAGATGCTGCGGTCGGCGGCATCTTCGCCTTCAAGCGTGCCTTGCACTTGTTCGAGCCTCGAATTGAGCACCACGTCAGAGGTCGGACTGGGTTGTCCGCGCAAGCCAAGCTCCGAGGACATGGTCGGCAGCGGGCAACCCTCATCGGGTGAAGTCTGGTGCCATTCGGACAGATAGGTGTCGATGAACGCTTCCAGCGGGTGCTCCTGCGCGAACAGCTCGGCGCAGATGGCGTCGCATTGTTCGCCGGCGGCCTGCAGGGCCTTTTCCACCAGTTCGTCCTTGGACTTGAAATGCGAGTAGAACCCGCCGTGGGTCAGCCCCAACGCTTTCATCAGGGGTTGCAGGCCGGTCGCGCCAATACCGTCGCGGCGAAATCGCGCCGATGCTTCCTTGATGATGCGTTGATGGGTCTGGGCTTTGTGGTCCTGCGAGTAACGCATCTGAAATCTCCGCAACAATGCGCCATCTTAACCAATGAAAATGGGATGGTGACTGTACTTCTACTTCTAAAAAGCATGCAGATGCGTCCAACTTCGTCCTGCCGCATCGATTCAGCTGGCACGAATAGTGATTACTTGTCAGTTGACGATTGTTGAACAATCACGAGGCGATGAGCATGAACAGTGGACTGTCCCTGGCCGATCACATCACATTGGAGTTGCGCGCAGACATCATTGGCGGTCGCCTGCTGCCTGGCATGGCGCTGGTGGAAAACGATTTGGTGTCTGCCTACAACGCCTCCCGCAACACCATTCGTGAAGCGCTGCATCGCCTGGCTCAGGATGGTCTGACCCGTTACGTGCGCAACAAGGGCGTGATGGTGCGCAGGCTGGGCCAGGATGATGTTCGGGATCTGTTCAAGGTTCGGCGTACCCTGGAACTACAAGCCATCAGCATGAGCCAGCCGCTGCGCGACGAGCAGTCCGACCGGATGCTCGAGGCGCTGGAGGCCACCGAGCTGGCCCGGGAACGTGAGGATTGGCGCGCCGTCGGCACCCACAGCCTGGCGTTTCATCAACACATCGTCGGGCTACTGCGAAGTCCATTGTTCGATGAGTTTTTCACCAACGTTGTTGCACAACTGCGCCTGGCGTTCTGCACCGCGCCCGATGAATCACGTTTTCAGGCGCCCTGGCTGGCTCGCGACCGGCAGATTCATGACTTCCTCGCCGAGGGCGACAAGCGCGCCGCCACGGACGCCATGAGCGCTTATCTCGATGACTCACAACACCTTCTGTTGCAAATGCTTGCCTCAACCCCCCATCACTGATCGAGGATTTGTGCCATGTACAAAGACTATCCGGCAGCCTATCAAGTCAGCAAAGGCTCGGCCTTGCAGGTGGACAAAGCCTTCTACGAACGGATCCGCGACACGAAGGACGGCCGCACGCTGATCGAGCAGTTCGAAGTGCCGATCCGTACCGGTCGGGCCTGGAATGTACCGGCCGGGCACGTGTTTCGCGTGACCACGCCGGTCGGCCCGCAAGTCGGCGACTTCAATGTCTGGAACGCCAACGATCCGCGCGAGCGTTTGTGGGCGGCGCGGACCCGGCAACTGCAGGGCGCCCACGTCAGCACCCATGACCGGCTCTGGTCGAACCTGCCTTTTTTACGGCCGCTGGTGACCATCACCGACGACAGCCTGGCCGGTTACGGCATCGACGAACATGGCGGTCGCTTGCACGATTTACTGGGTACTCGCTGCGATCCCTATGTAAACAAAATGCTCACTGGCGAGGATTTCCATCATCACTGCCACTCCAACTTGACGCGCGCCGTGTTGCCCCACGGCCTGACCGAGTTCGATGTGCATGACGTGCTGAACATTTTCCAGTGCACGGGCCTGAACCACGACGACATGTACTTCATGAAGGCCTGTCCGGCGCAGAAGGGCGATTACCTGGAGTTCTTTGCCGAGATCGATCTGCTGTGTGCGCTGTCGACCTGTCCGGGAGGGGACCTGTCGCTGGCCATGTGGGGGCCGGATGCACAGGATCCGCTGAGCGTCTGTCGCCCATTGGGCGTGGAGATTTATCGGTTGGAGGATTCATTGCTCGAGGGCTGGAGCCAGCCTGAGCGTGCTGCGTATAAGGGGCTGCATGGCTTGCACATTGCCAAAGCCGACTGGGAAAAGTAGGAACGCAAAACCCTGTCACTCGATCAGAGTGACAGGGTTTTTGGTTTAGCGGTCCTGCGCATCCTTGGCGTCCGCTTCCGCGTTGCGTTCCGCGACGCGCTTACGTTGCTCTTCGGTGAGGTCGACCTTGTTGGCGGTGTCACGCAGCATCATCAAACCACCAACGATCGAGCCGATTGCAACGACCAGAATCAACCAGGCATACCAGGGCATAGGGCTCTCCTTGAGGGCAGGCCGATTGGCGGGTTTCGCCAATCGATCATGCATACCACTTTGAGCGATTTCATTTCGCGGTGGTTCCATTCTATGCCTGATCTGTCGGTAACACCTGAGACCATTCAGCGTCCGGTCAACATCGCGTCCGCCGGTGCATCCGCGCGCAACTGCGCCGTGAGCATGAAGTACACGAAACCCACCGCCATGAAGCCGAGGAAGATCAACCCGATCAACGTGTTGAACCAGGCCATCGCCACCAGGCACACCACCGCCAGGATCAGCGCAATCATCGGCACCAATGGGTAGCAGGGCGCGCGGAAGGTGCGCTCCAGGTTCGGTTCGGTTTTACGCAACTTGAACAGGCTGAGCATGCTCATGATGTACATCACGATTGCGCCGAACACCGCCATGGTGATCATCGCTGCGGTCAGCGTCATGCCACCGAGGTTTATCAGGCCGTCGCTATAAATTGCTGCGATACCGATCACGCCGCCGGCGATGATCGCCCGATGGGGTGTCTGGAAGCGCGACAGTTTGGCCAGTGATACCGGCAGGTAACCGGCGCGGGCGAGGGCGAAGAACTGCCGCGAGTAGCCGAGGATGATCCCGTGGAAACTCGCCACCAGACCGAACAGGCCGATCCATACCAGCATGTGCAACCAGCCCGAGCTTTCGCCGACCACGGTCTTCATGGCTTGTGGCAG
Organism: Pseudomonas sp. UMAB-40; assembly: GCF_900095275.1. Lineage (NCBI taxonomy): Bacteria > Pseudomonadati > Pseudomonadota > Gammaproteobacteria > Pseudomonadales > Pseudomonadaceae > Pseudomonas > Pseudomonas sp. UMAB-40. The sequence goes on along the minus strand of NZ_LT607558.1, from coordinate 149,509 downwards.
CGGGTCGTTGATGTTCGACAGGGTGCGCCAGTCACCGACGCCGCCGGCAAAGAACATCACGCCCATGGCCAGCAATACCAGGGTCAGGATGCCGCTGATGTAGGCCTTGGGAATCGTGCGTTTCGGGTCCTTGGCTTCTTCGGCGGCCATCGCTGCGCCTTCAATGGCAAGGAAGAACCAGATGGCGAAAGGAATCGCCGCGAACATCCCGGCAATCGCCGGCGCCCCGAACACATCGGAACCGGCCCAGCCATTGAGGGCGAAGTTGCTGAAACTGAACGCCGGGGCGACCACGCCCATGAACACCAGCAGTTCCGCCACGGCCAATACGCAGACAATCAACTCGAAGGTAGCGGCCAGTTTCACGCCGAGAATGTTCAAGCCCATGAACACGATGTAAGCGCCGACCGCTGCATGTTTTGGATCGAGGGCCGGGAATTGCACATTCAGGTAAGCCCCGATAGCCAAGGCAATCGCCGGCGGGGCGAAGACGAATTCGATCAGTGTCGCCAGCCCGGCGATCAATCCGCCTTTCTCGCCAAAGGCGCGGCGGCTGTAGGCAAATGGGCCGCCAGCATGGGGAATCGCCGTGGTCAGTTCGGTGAAACTGAAGATAAAGCAGGTGTACATCGTGGCGACCATGAACGAGGTCACCAGGAACCCGAGCGTGCCCGCCACGCCCCAGCCGTAACTCCAGCCGAAATACTCACCGGAAATCACCAGCCCGACCGCAATACCCCACAGGTGCAATGTGCCCAGTGTGGGTTTGAGTTGTGTGTTCATGCGTTTGCTCACTGAACGGTTTGAAAAGCTTCAGGTGAGGGTGTTTGCAGTGGGCGTGCCAGTGTTGTGATAGCAGTCGTAAAGCGTAAAAAGGTGTCGTATCGGGGATGTTCGGCACTGGATGTATGCATTTTGGTGCGCCAGTTGGGTGCGATGTTGTCTGGCCTGCCGCCATCGCGGGCAAGCCACGCTCCCACAGGGATCTGAATCAATCTCCGAATCCGACTCCACCACTGAACCTGTGGGAGCCGGGCTTGCCCGCGAAGAGGCCCGCCCAGACACCCCAAAACCCTGACTGTAACGCCCGCATAAACCCACTCTTTACGCTTTCTTTATGCCCCGCCACACCCCTCGATCTCGTTCCTTTACAGCCTCCCTGCCGACAATGACTCCACACGCGGCAATACGCCGTAACACGGAGAACTTCCATGAGCGTTCTGGACGGGGTGTCACTGCTATTGGCAGTGGGGCTGTTCATTTATCTGTTGGTTGCGCTGTTGCGCGCGGACCGGAACTAGGAGCGGCTATGCACAGTTATGACTATTGGCTGATCCTGGCCTTCTTTGCCTTGGTGCTGATCCCGGCACCGTTTCTTGGGCGGTTCTACTACAAGGTAATGGAAGGTCAGCGCACCTGGCTTTCACCGATCCTGGGACCTGTGGAGCGTGGCTGTTATCGGGTGGCCGGCGTTGATCCGCAGGCCGAACAGAGCTGGCAGAAATACACCCTGGCCTTGCTCGCCTTCAACCTCGCGGGCTTTTTGCTGTTGTTCGTGATCCTGTTGTTTCAAGACCACTTGCCGCTCAACCCGCAAAACCTGCCGGGCCAGGAGTGGACGCTGGCGTTCAACACTGCCATCAGTTTCATGACCAACACCAACTGGCAGGCCTACAGCGGTGAAGCGTCGCTCAGCTACCTGAGTCAGATGGTCGGCCTCACCGTGCAGAACTTCGTCAGCGCTGCCACCGGCCTGGCGGTATTGGTTGCGCTGTGTCGCGGTATCGGTCGCAAATCGACCAAGACCCTGGGCAACTTCTGGGTCGACATGACCCGCGCCACGCTCTACGGCTTACTGCCGCTGTGCCTGTTGCTGGCGCTGTACCTGGTCTGGCAGGGCGTGCCGCAAACCTTCGCGCAGTACGTGAATGCCGTGACGATGCAAGGCGTCGATCAGGTGATTCCACTGGGCCCGGCCGCCAGCCAGATTGCGATCAAGCAATTGGGCACCAACGGTGGTGGTTTCTTCGGCGTCAACTCGGCGCATCCGTTCGAGAACCCGACGGCGTGGAGCAACCTGTTCGAGATGGTCTCGATCATCCTGATCCCGGTCGCCCTGGTGTTCACCTTCGGCCACTACGTGAAAGACCTGCGTCAGAGCCGCGCGATCATCGCTTGCATGTTCGCGCTGTTCCTGATCGGCGGCGCAACTTCGTTGTGGGCTGAATACCAACCGAACCCGACCCTGAACAACGTCGCCGTCGAACAGACTGCGCCGCTGGAAGGCAAGGAAGCGCGCTTCGGCACCACCGCCACTGTGCTGTGGTCGGTGACCACTACTGCGGCGTCCAACGGTTCGGTCAACGGCATGCATGACAGCCTTAACCCGCTCAGTGGCATGGTCGCGCTGGTCAACATGATGGTCGGCGAAGTGATCTTCGGCGGCGTCGGCGCCGGGCTCTACGGCATGTTGCTCAACGTCTTGATCGCGGTGTTCCTCGCCGGCCTGATGATCGGCCGCACGCCGGAATACCTTGGCAAGAAACTGCAAGCGAAGGAAGTGCAGCTGTTGGTGGTGACCTTGCTGGTGATGCCGGTCGGCGTGCTGGTACTGGGCGCGATTGCCGCGAGTCTGCCCGGCCCTGTGGCGGCGGTGAGCAACCCAGGAGCCCACGGTTTCAGCCAGTTGCTGTACGCCTACACCTCGGCCAGTGCCAACAACGGTTCGGCGTTTGGCGGCTTCGGTGCCAACACGGCGTTCCACAACCTGATGCTCGGTCTTGGCATGTTGATCGGTCGCTTCGGTTACATCCTCCCGGTACTGGCCCTGGCCGGCAGCCTGGCGATGAAGAAAACCGCACCAATCGGCCAGAACAGCTTCCCGACCCATGGCCCGCTGTTCGTGACTCTGCTGACCGTGACCATTTTGCTGGTGGGCGGACTGACCTTCCTGCCGACGTTGGCACTGGGTCCGATTGCCGAACATCTGAGCATGGGCTTCTAAGGAATCCATCATGAATATGCCTGTAAGCAAAACCGTCGTCGCCAAGGCGCCGGAGCAACCCAAAACCGCGATCTCGGCCCTGTGGCGCCCGGCGCTGGTGCAAGCGTTCGTCAAGCTCGACCCACGGCAATTGCAACGCGCGCCGGTGATGCTGGTGGTCGAACTGACCGCGATCCTGACCACCGTGCTGTGCTTCATTCCCGACAGCGCCGTGCCGACCTTCGTCGCTGCGCAAATCGCCCTGTGGTTGTGGTTCACGGTGCTGTTCGCCAACTTCGCGGAAGCGTTGGCCGAAGGTCGCGGCAAGGCTCGCGCCGACAGCCTCAAGGCCGGCAGCGAAGGCCTGAGCGCCCGTCGCAAAACCAGCAACGGCGCTTTTCAAGTGGTGCCGGCCACCGCTCTGCGCAAGGGCGATGTGGTGCGCGTCGAAGCCGGGGAAATGATCCCCGGTGATGGCGAGGTGATTGAAGGCATCGCCGCGGTCAACGAAGCGGCAATCACCGGTGAGTCCGCGCCGGTGATTCGTGAGTCCGGAGGCGACCGTTCGGCCGTCACCGGCAACACCCGCCTGGTGTCCGACTGGCTGTTAGTGCGCATCACCGCCAACCCGGGCGAGTCGACCCTGGACCGCATGATCGCCCTGGTCGAAGGCGCCAAACGCCAGAAAACCCCGAACGAAGTGGCGCTCGATATCCTGCTGATCGGGCTGACCCTGATCTTCCTGCTGGTGGTCGTGACCCTGCAACCGTTCGCCCACTTCGCCAACGGCAGCCTGCCGCTGGTGTTCCTGGTGGCGTTACTGGTCACATTGATTCCGACCACCATTGGCGGTTTGTTGTCCGCCATCGGTATCGCCGGGATGGACCGTCTGGTGCGTCTGAATGTCATCGCCAAATCCGGTCGCGCCGTGGAAGCGGCGGGGGACGTACACGTTCTGCTGCTGGACAAGACCGGTACCATTACCTTCGGTAACCGTCGTTGCACCGCGGTTTATGCGGCACCTGGCGTCACCGCCAAGGAACTCGCCGAGGGTGCCCTGTTCGCCTCGCTGGCCGATGACACGGCTGAAGGTAAATCCATCGTCGAGTATCTGCGCGGCCTGCATCCGCAGCCTGAACCAAGCGCCGAGCTGCTGACTGCCGTACCGTTCAGTGCTGAAACTCGTCTGTCCGGTGTCGACTATCAGGGCCGCGTGTATCGCAAGGGCGCAGTGGATTCGCTGCTGGCCTTCGTCGGCCTGAAACGCGCCGATCTGGCACCGTCCCTGTCCCGGGAAATCGACAAGATCGCCCAGAGCGGCGGCACCCCATTGCTGGTCTGCGCCGAGGGTAAATTGCTCGGCGCGATTCACCTCAAGGACGTGGTCAAGCCCGGCATTCGCGAGCGTTTCGCCGAGCTGCGCAAACTGGGCATCCGCACGGTCATGGTGACCGGCGACAACCCGCTGACCGCCGCTGCCATTGCCGCCGAAGCGGGCGTCGATGACGTGCTGGCCGAGGCCACGCCAGAGAAAAAACTGGCGCGCATTCGCCACGAACAGAACGACGGTCGCCTGGTCGCCATGTGCGGCGACGGCGCCAACGATGCCCCGGCCCTGGCCCAGGCTGACGTCGGCATGGCGATGAACGACGGCACGCAAGCCGCGCGCGAGGCGGCGAACATGGTCGACCTCGACAGCGACCCGACCAAGCTGCTGGACGTGGTGCAAATCGGTAAGGAATTGCTGGTGACCCGCGGTGCGTTGACGACGTTTTCCATCGCCAACGACGTGGCCAAATACTTCGCGATCCTGCCGGCGTTGTTCGCCTCGATCTACCCGCAATTGGGCGTGCTGAACGTCATGCATCTGGCCAGTCCGCAGAGCGCGATTCTGTCGGCGATTGTGTTCAACGCCTTGATCATTGTGGTGCTGATTCCACTGGCGTTGCGCGGCGTGCGGGTGCAGGCGGCGAGTGCGGCGGCGTTGCTGCGACGCAACCTGCTGATCTATGGGTTGGGCGGGATCCTGGTGCCGTTTGTGGGGATCAAGGCCATCGACATGCTGTTGACGGCGTTGCATCTGGTTTAACCCTCAGCAAACGGGTGGGAGCGGCTTTTGTGGCGAGGGAGCTTGCTCCCGTTGGGCTGCGAAGCAGCCCCACTTGGGCACCGTGTTTATTCAGGCACACCGCATTGACCGGTTTTACGACTGCTTCGCAGTCGAGCGGGAGCAAGCTCCCTCGCCACAAGTGACGTGTGTGCTTGATGAATGTTCTTTGAATTCGAGGATTTTGAAATGTCCACAATGATACGTCCCGCACTGAGCCTGCTCGTGTTGATGACCCTGATTACCGGCGTCGCTTACCCCTTGGTCGTCACCGGCGTCGCCCAGGTCGCGTTCCCGGATCAAGCCAATGGCAGCCTGGTGCGTGACGCCGACGGCAAGGTCCGCGGCTCCTCACTGATCGCCCAGGATTTCGTCGGCGATGCCTGGTTCCATCCACGGCCATCGGCGGGTGCGTTTGCCACCGTGGCGAGCGGTGCCAGCAACCTCTCGCCGAGCAACCCGACGCTCGCGACTCGCGTGATTGACGATGCCAACAAACTGCTGGTGCCCGGTCAGGGGCCAGTGCCCTTGGCGATGGTGACCACCTCCGGCAGCGGCCTCGATCCACACTTGCCACCGGCGGCGATTGCCTATCAACTGGCGCGTGTTGCGGCAGCGCGTAATTTGCCGGTGTCTACGCTTCAGCAATTGATGAATGCGCACATTGAGCAGCCGCTCGTTGGCCCGCCAGTGGTTAATGTGCTGGCATTGAACCTGGCGCTGGAAAACCTGTAGATCGGTGGCGCCGCCAATCGCTAGCAGGTCGAATCGTCGCACCGCAGCTCCCACAGGAAGTCGGCATTCCCCTGTGGGAGCTACGGCGCGACGATTCGACCTGCTAGCGATGGCGGCAGAACAATCACCACATCAACATCTGAATAAAGAGAGCTTCAAGCATGAGTGACTCCGGCCGCGCCGACGCGCTGTTAGCAGACCTGCCCCGCGATGGCCGTGGCCGGCTCAAGGTCTTCCTCGGCGCCGCGCCCGGTGTCGGCAAGACCTACGCCATGCTGCAAGCCGCCCACACCCAACTGCGCCAGGGCGTGAAAGTCATCGCCGGTGTGGTCGAAACCCACGGCCGCGCCGAAACCGAAGCACTGCTCGGCGGCTTGCCGCAGCAGCCCTTGGTGCGTTCGGAATACCGTGGCGTGATGCTTGAAGAAATGGACCTCGACGGCCTGCTCGCGGCCAAGCCGAAGCTGGTGCTGGTGGACGAACTGGCCCACACCAATGCCCCCGGCAGCCGTCATGCCAAACGTTGGCAAGACATCCAGGAACTGCTCGCCGCTGGCATCGACGTGTTCACCACGGTCAACGTCCAGCACCTCGAAAGCCTTAACGATCAAGTCCGCGGGATCACCGGCGTGCAGGTTCGCGAAACCCTGCCGGACTGGGTGCTGCAAGAAGCCTACGAACTGCTGCTGATCGACCTGCCGCCACGCGAACTGCTTGAGCGTCTGCGCGATGGCAAGGTCTACGTGCCGGAGCAGGCGCGGGCGGCCATCGACGCATTTTTCACCCAGACCAACCTCACTGCTTTGCGCGAGCTGGCGATGCAAACCGCCGCTGCGCAAGTCGACGATGACCTGGCCCAGGGTTATCGACAACTCGGCCAGGCCGCGCCAGCGGTGCGCGGTCGATTGTTGGTGGGCGTCGATGGCGATGCTCAGGCCGAGCGCCTGGTGCGCCACGCCAGCCGCGTCGCCCAGCGTCGTCATTTGCCGTGGAGCCTGGTGCACGTGGACAACGGTAGCGTGCGCGACGAACAATCGCGACTGCGCCTGCAAAGTGCCCAGCAACTGGCCGAGCGACTGGGCGGCGAAGTGGTTTTACTGCGCGCCGGTGAAGTCGCAAAAACATTGATTCAGCACGCTGCCGAACGTCGTGCCAGCCTGGTGCTGGTCGGTCAGTCCCGGCAGCGTTTGCGTCGACGGTTGTTCGGCGGCGGACTGGCGTCACGCTTGCTGCGCGATGCGCGCGGGCTGGAAATCAACGTCCTCGACAGCGAGCACGAACAGCATCAGCCGCGCCAGCGTTCGGCGCAAACGCTGGTCTGGTTCGACTACGCTTTAGCGGTGGTGGCAACGGTTTTGGCCAGTGCTTTGGCCTGGGCAGTGGCGAGTGTCTTGCCGCTGCCGAATATCTCGCTGGTGTTCCTCGCCGCCGTGTTGCTGGTGGCGGTGCGCAGCAGCCTCGGCCCGGCGCTGGCCTGTGCGGCACTGTCGTTTCTGACCTATGACTTTCTGTTCATTCCGCCGAATTTCTCGTTCGCCATCCAGCGCGAAGAAGACGTGTTGACCTTGCTGTTCTTCCTGCTGATGGCGGCCCTTACCGGTAACCTCGCGGCGCGGCAACGGCGGCAATTGCAGGCGTTGCGCGACACCCAGGAAGAGACCACCGAACTGCTCGACCTGTCGCGCAAACTCACTGCTGCCACCGACCGCCAGGCTGTGGTCAGCGCGGCGGCCCAGCACCTCAACGGCTGGAGCGATCTGCAACTGTGCCTGCTCAACCGCGACGGCCAGGGCGGCTGGAAGGTCGAAACCGGCGGCCCGCTGGCGTTTTCCGAAGCCGAGCGTGCCGCTGCCGATTGGGCCTGGCAACACGACCAGCCGGCGGGCGCGGGCACTGGCACGCTGCCGTTCGGGCGTTGGTGGTGGTGGCCGTTGTCGGTGGAGGAGGGGCCGTTGGCGCTGCTGGGCGTCTGTGCCAAAGAAGGCCAGACCTTGAGCGGTCAGCGTCGGCGTTTGTTGACAGCGTTGAGTCAGCCGCTGGCCCAGGCCTTGGCGCGTGCGCAACTGGCCGAAGACCTGGAAGCGGCGCGCCTGCATGGCGAAACCGAGCAGTTGCGCAGTGCCTTGCTGGCGTCGGTATCCCACGATTTGCGCACGCCGTTGACCTCCATGCGCGGCAGCATCGACAGCCTGTTGGCCCTCGGTGAAGCCATCCCGCTGGAGGATCGCCGTGAACTGCTCGAAGGCACCCGCGATGAAGCCGAGCGCCTCGACCGCTACATTCAAAACCTGCTGGACATGACCCGCCTCGGTCACGGCGCATTGAAGCTGGCGCGGGACTGGGTGTCGCCGGCCGACATTGTCGGCAGTTCACTCAATCGCCTGCGCGCGGTGCTGGCGCCGTTGCAGGTCAGCACCGAAGTGCCGGCCGAATTGCCGCTGCTGTACGTGCATGCCGCGCTGATCGAGCAGGCGCTGGTCAACGTGCTGGAAAACGCCGCGCGTTTTTCTCCGCCTCACGGCCGTCTGCAATTACGCGCCGGCGCCGATGACAACGAGCTGTTTTTCTCGGTCAGCGACGAGGGGCCGGGAATTCCGGAGGAGGAGCGGGCGAAGATTTTCGACATGTTTTACACCGCTGCGCGCGGTGATCGGGGCGGGCAGGGCACGGGGCTGGGGCTGGCTATCTGTCAGGGAATGGTCGGTGCGCATGGCGGGCGGATAAGTGTCGCCGATGGTATTGAGGGGCGCGGTACCTGCATCACGCTTCACTTGCCTTTGCAGGAACAACCGGGATACGAAAGTGAAGCCTGAACGCGCTTGCGCTACTCTCTTGCTACTTCTTTTTTTTGATGTGAATTCATGAGCCAGACCGCGACCATTTTGGTCATCGACGACGAACCGCAGATCCGCAAATTCCTGCGCATCAGCCTCGCCTCCCAAGGCTACAAAGTACTGGAAGCTGGCACTGGCACCGAAGGCCTGGCGCAGGCGGCGCTGAACAAGCCTGACCTGCTGGTGCTCGACCTCGGTTTACCGGACATGGACGGCCAGCAAGTGCTGCGCGAGTTTCGCGAATGGTCGACAGTGCCGGTGCTGGTGCTCTCGGTACGTGCCGGCGAAGGGCAGAAGGTGGAAGCACTCGATGGCGGTGCCAACGATTACGTGACCAAGCCGTTCGGTATTCAGGAGTTCCTGGCCCGGGTGCGCGCCTTGTTGCGCCAGGCGCCCGCGGGTGAGGCTCAGCAAGCGGCGCTGACGTTCGGCCCGTTGACCGTGGACCTGGCCTATCGCCGGGTGCTGCTCGATAGCACCGAAGTCGCCCTGACCCGCAAAGAGTATGCGGTGTTGGCGCAACTGGCCCGGCACCCCGGGCGGGTGATCACCCAACAGCAACTGCTGAAAGATATCTGGGGGCCGACCCATACCGAAGACAGCCATTATTTGCGGATTGTGGTGGGGCATTTGCGCCAGAAGCTGGCGGATGATCCGACTCAGCCGCGCTTTATCGTGACCGAAGCGGGGGTTGGGTATCGATTGTTGAGTGAGGGCAGCCTTTAGCTGTTTGCTGAATGATCCGGCCCCATCGCGAGCAAGCTCGCTCCCACAGGTGATCTTTGGTGGTCACAAAATTTGTGCCTCACTTGAGTCCACTGTGGGAGCGAGCTTGCTCGCGATGAGGCCGGATCATTCACCCGAAAACGTCAGGAATCCCGCTCATTCTCATACCGATCCAACGTATCCCGCGCAATCTCCCGCCCCAACGCGATCAACTCCGGCGCCTTGTAAAACTCGAAAAACCGGCACACCCGTTTCGGCACGTTGATCAAGATATCCGGCGGATACCCGGCGATCTTGTACTGCGCCAACGACGTCTGCATCACCTCGAAACTCTGGTTGATCAGGTCCAGCAAGGACGCCGGCCCCACGTTGTCGATGATGAAAGATCCAGTGGCCGACTTCGGTGCGCCTTCGCGTTCGGGGGCGGCCGCCGGTTGCTGGGCTTCGGGTTCGGCGGACTCGATCCAGGGGTTGATGTCGGCCGCTTCGGCCATCAACGCTTCCTTTTCCAGCAGCAGCAATTGTTCTGCCTGTTTGCGGCGGAACGGCATTTTTGAACCCAGGGAATTGATCAGGCTGTCGAACCGGGTCTTGAACGCGGGCGGACGCTGAATCACCGGCAGTTGATAGTGGCGCTGGTTGGTGGAGTTGAGGTTGACCGCAATGATCAGGTCGCAATGGCTCGACACCACGGGCACGATCGGTAAAGGGTTGAGAATGCCGCCGTCCACCAGCATGCGATTACCCTGCATCACGGGCGTGAACAGGCTCGGAATCGCTGCCGAGGCTCGCATGGCCTGGTGCAGGCAACCTTCCTGGAACCAGATTTCCTGCTGGTTGGTCAGGTCCGTGGCCACCGCCGTGTAAGGAATTCGCAGGTCTTCGATGTTGATCTCGCCGACGATCTTGCGGATCTGCCCGAACACTTTCTCCCCGCGAATCGCGCCCAGGCGAAAACTGACGTCCACCAGGCGCAAGACGTCGAGGTAGTCCAGGCTTTCGATCCAGTCGCGATAATCGTCAAGTTTGCCGGCGGCGTAGATCCCACCGACCACGGCGCCCATCGAGCATCCCGCAATGCAGGCGATGTCGTAGCCGCGTCGTTCGATTTCTTCAATGACACCGATATGGGCATAGCCCCGGGCCCCGCCTGAGCCCAGCACCAGTGCGACACGCTTTTTCATGAATCGCCCTCGTCTGACAAGGTTCAACAATGCACCCATCGAGGGGCGCGCTTCAATCGCTAAGGTCGCTCGGCGGACCCAGAGCGTCGTTTTTTCGACACTCCATGGCGGCGCATGGGTATTCTCACGCACGCTTGAAGTTTGCGTGGCGCGGCCAAGGCACTTTTCACGTGCCAGACCGTCTTACCAGCACGACTGTTTACCTAATGTTGAGGTGTGAGTGATGAAAGCCTGGATTTACGTGCCATTGATTGCCCTGGCTCTCGCCGGTTGTGCCGGTAAAACCGCTTATCGTGACAGCTGCGGTAGTGGGCTCGACGCGGCGTGGCATGAACTGGACCTGGCCAAGGCCGAGGGTTTCGCTGGCACCGTCAGCTACTCCAAGGCTCTGTCGCTGTTGACGGCGGCCAAGACCCAGCAACAATTCGAAGGCTTTGAAGGCTGCACCAAGAAGGCCGAGAAGGCGCGCTTCTATATTCGTGAGTCACGCGCTGGTCGTTGAGGCATGATCTAGGCTTACGGAAATTCGCTTCAGGGAGCAAACGATGTCTGCCTTGGTTGATCGGTTGGTGGCTCATGTTCTGGGTCTGGAAGTTCGTCTGCTGGCGTGCCAGGCGCGTTTGAGTGCACGCACCGACCCGGAAGCGCTGCACAACCTGCGCACCACGGTTCGCCGTTTGCGCAGTCTGTTGCGCCCGCTACGCGGTCTCCCCGGGGTCGAGCAGCTGGAAGCGGCGGCGTCCCGGGTGGGCGAGTTGACCACGCCGTTGCGTGATCGCGAGGTGCTGGCGGCGTACTTGCTCAAGCACGATCAACCCGAGGCGGCGCAACGGCGCATGGCGCAGATGGCCGCGGCGTATCCGGCGGTGGCGACCAGCCCCGAAGTGACGCAATTGTTGATGATCGTCGATGCTTTTCCGCGATTTATCCGTGCCTCCCAACGCCAGGGTTTGCTCAAGGGCTTGCGCAAACGCATCGAAAAACGCCTCGCCAAACAATGGAAGAAGCTGGATGAGGCCCTGCATGATCCTGCCCATGATCGCCATCGCTTGCGCCTGCTGATCAAGCGTGTGCGCTATGGCATCGACGCCTATCCCGAACTGGATCGATTGCCTGAAGCGGCGATGCCGCGATTGAAGTCTGCGCAAGGTGCCCTGGGCGAATGGCATGACTGTTTTCAATGGCTGGCCAAGGCTGAACAGGAACCCGATCTGCAACCTTGCGTCGCGGTCTGGAAAACCACCATGGCCAAGGCCGAAGGCTGCGCCGATCGCGTCCTCGACAAACTCAGCGCCGCCTGCTTCAAATCCTGAAACCATCCCCGGCCCCTGTAGGAGCTGTGTAGGAGCTCCTACAGGGGGTCGTGTGGATCCGGCTTGTTTGTCAGTCTATTTGGCCGGAATAAGCGCTGTGCCTGCCTCGCCGTCTGGTTAACATCCCTCCATCCTTTTTCCGCTCCGAGGTTCCCATGCGCTTTTCCGATCTGCTCGACGCCGTCCGCAGCCAGCCGCTGGAGCTGTCTATCCCGGCTGAATGGGCGCAGGGGCGTGCCAGTTTCGGTGGCCTGGTGGCCGCGTTGCAATTCGAAGCCATGCGCGCAAAAGTCCCGGCGGACCGGCCGGTGCGTTCGCTGGCGATCACCTTTGTCGGGCCGGTCGAACCGGAGGTGCCGGTCAGTTTTGAGGTCGATGTGTTGCGTGAAGGCAAAGCCGTCAGTCAGGTGCTGGGCCGGGCGATGCAGAAGGGCCAAGTGGTGACGCTGATCCAGGGCAGCTTCGGTGCCTCGCGACCTTCCGAAGTGGCGGTCGCGGCCGAGCCGGCACCTGAAATGAAGCACTGGGACGATTGCCAGGAACTGCCGTATATCAAAGGCGTACTCCCGGCATTCATGCAGCACCTGGCGATGCGCTGGAGTGTCGGCGGTCTGCCGTTCACCGGCAACAAATCCCGCGAAATGGGTGGCTGGGTGCGTTTGCGTGGGGATGTGAAGGAAGAGGCGCTCGGCGAGTCGCACATTCTGGCACTGGTGGACGCCTGGCCACCGGCTCTGTTGCCGCACCTGAGCAAACCCGCGATGGGCAGCACGCTGACCTGGACCATCGAATTCGTCCAGCCGTTGCTCGAGTTGAGTACGCTGGACTGGTGCAAATACCTGGTGGAAATTGAGCATGGTGCTGACGGCTACGGTCACGCGGCCGCGAAACTGTGGAGCGCGGACGGTCAGTTGATCGCCATGAGCCGGCAGACGGTGACGATTTTCGCCTGATCAGTGACGACGGTGGCGCTCACGCCAGGCGCGCCACCAGCCGCCACTGAGGAAAAACCGGGGGAAGGTCAGGAACTGCTCGACCAGCAAGCGCGACAGCGCATCTTTACGATCACTGAACGGCTCGGAGGCTTGCGCCTCCAGGCTGTGGCCATGGCGCTGCAAGCCCAACGCGGCGATCACGCCAATGACGCCGATGGTGAAGTTCACGAAGTTCAGGCCGAACACCCCGGAAACAATCAGTAGAAACGCCACGATGAACAGCGGCACGGCAATCAGGTGCAACACCAGATTGGTCGGGTGCTGGTGATTGCCCGGGTAGGCGCGCCATTGCCAGGCGGGTAGGTTGGGGTGACGTTTGCCCATGATGCTAATCCTCGATCCATGTTGAACACATGATTGAAGAATAGGCGTGGTCACTGCGAGCGACGAATCAAGGTTGGCTATCGAAGTGATAGCGGTCATGGTCAGGATTGATGTTGAGCGGGCTGACGCCTTCGCGGGCAAGCCTTGCTCCTACAACATCAAGAGCGCGCAATTCCCTGTAGGAGCGAGGCTTGCCCGCGAAGAGGCCTTCAAAGCTTGAGCTGCCCGATCGCCTTGTTCAATTCCCCGGCCAACGCCGCCAGCTCGTTGCTGGTAGTCGCCGAATCCACCGTTTGCTGCACCGTGTTCTCGGTCACGTCCCGAATACTCACCACCGCCCGGTTCATTTCTTCCGCGACCTGACTCTGCTGCTCGGCCGCCACCGCAATCTGCGTATTGCTTTCGCGCATCTGCGCCACCGCGCTGGTGATTTGTGCCAGCGCGACGCCAGCCTCTTGGGCCTGTTGCACGCAATCGTCGGCCTTGAACGAGCTTTCCTGCATGAAGTCCACCGCGTCCCGAGTCCCGGCCTGCAACGCGGAGACCATGATCGTGATCTCGTCGGTCGAGGTTTGCACGCGCTTGGCCAGGTTGCGCACTTCATCGGCAACCACCGCAAAGCCACGGCCCATATCGCCGGCCCGTGCCGCTTCAATCGCAGCATTCAGGGCCAGCAGATTGGTCTGCTCGGCAATGCTGTGAATCACGCCGACCACGCCGTTGATTTTCTGACTGTCCTCGGCCAGGCGCTGGATCATCTCGGCCGTCTGCTGTACGCCGCTGGACAACCCGGCGATGGATTTCTGCACCCGACTGACCACTTCCTGCCCGCTGCCAGCCAAGGTGTCAGCAGTTTGCGAGAGGTCGCGGGTTGCGCCGGCGTGCTGGGCGATGTGATAGACAGTGGCGGTCATTTCGTTGATCGCCGTGGCAGCCTGATCGGTTTCGCTTTGCTGGCCGAGCATGCCGTGACGCACCTCGTTCATGCTCGAAGCCAGTCGTGCCGCGCCGACATCCAGTTGCCGGGCGGTGCTGGCGACGGTGTTGACCACTCGCTGGTAACCGGCCTGCATCGCATTGAAGGCATTGGCCATCTGCCCGACCTCGTCCTTGCAGGCGAGCGGCACACGGGCTGACAGGTCGCCGGTTTTCTCGACGTGGAGCATCACATCTTTCAAGGTGTTGAGCTGACTCAGCAGGAAGCGGATCAATAGCTGCGAAGCGCCCAGCATCGCCAGCATCAGGATGAACACCGCCACCGCGTAGTTGGGAAAGCGCTCGCCGAACACCTGGCTCAGGCTCGGGCCATGGGCGATCACCGCGACCTGCTGACCGTCGGGGCGGGAGAACACCTCAGCGCCCATCAACGGGTTGTCGCCGAATAGCGGCATGGAATTGATCTTGACCCAGCCATTGGCCTCGGCCAGTTCCAGCACCGGTTGCTCGTTCAGCAACGGCGCCTGCCCGCGACTGAAGGTCAGCAGATTATCGGCCTTGGGCAACGGTTGTCCGGCAGGCCAGGCATTGAGCAAGCGAGCCTGCGCCTGAGCCGACACTTGAGAGGCTTGGCTGCGGGCCTGTTGTTCGAGCTGCACGGCGTACAGCACCAGTAAGAGCGTGGTCAAGAAGGCGACCGCATTGACCGCCCAGAATTTGTATTTCAGCGAGATGTTGCTAAGCCAGGCACCCATGGAGGTCTTCTCTGATAGCGGAAACAGTATTGGCAAGGTGCCAGCATTGTGCCGCTATGCAGCGATTCTGAACTTGATGTGGATCAAGGATCATCACAAATCCCCTGTGGGAGCGGGCTTGCTCGCGAAAGCGGTGAATCAGTCGACTTCTACATTGACTGTTCCAACGCCTTCGCGAGCAAGCCCGCTCCCACAGGGGGATTTGTGATTACTGGGGGATTGAGGGCAGGCCGTAAAACGCCCGTGCGCAGGCAGTGGTGTGGGCGGCCAGATCCTCTTCCGTTTCACCCCGATGCAACGCCACTTCCCGCAACACTTCCGTCAAATACGCCGGTTCATTGCGACCGTTCTTCGGCTTGGGTCGCAAGCTGCGTGGCAACAGATACGGCGCATCGCTCTCCAGCATCAAACGCCCGCGCTTTATCTCTTTCACCAACGGATGCAAATGCGTGCCCCGGCGCTCGTCGCAGATCCAGCCGGTGATGCCGATGTGCAAATCCAGATCGAGGTAGCTGAACAGCGCCTTCTTTTCCCCGGTGAAGCAATGCACTACTGCGGCCGGCAGTTGATCGCGGTAATCACGTAGGATTTCCAGCAGTCGCTGACTGGCATCGCGTTCATGGAGGAACACCGGCAATTGCAGTTCGACCGCCATCGCCAAGTGCTCTTCGAGGACTTTTTCCTGCTGGGGACGCGGCGAGAAATCGCGATTGAAATCCAGCCCGCATTCACCCACGGCCACCACGTTGGGTTCCTTGAGCAAACTGCGCAGGCGCTGGTCGCTGTCGGCGTTCCAGTCGCTGGCCGAATGAGGGTGAATGCCTGCGGTGGCGAACAGCCGCTGGGCCGTTTCGTCCAGATGCCGGCACAGCTCCAGCGCCTGCTCGCTGCCTTCGACACTGGTGCCGGTCAGCACCAATTGGCAGACCCCCGCGGCATACGCGCGATCAAGTACGGCCTGGTGTTTATCACCAAAACTGGGGTTGGTCAGGTTGACGCCGATATCGATGAGTTGCATGGTGCTACCTCGGACCAAAGGCCGGAAAGCATATCAGAGCTGTAGATTTATAAGAAAAGCCAAGAACTACAACGAGTTAAAGCTGTCTCTTGATGCCGCGAGACACGCCGGGGTGGCCAAGGTGCCATCACTGTGCCAGTCTTTCGCACTTTGTCAGCGCTCAAGGCGCTCTGTTTCTGTCGTTCGATTTCATGAAAACTCATGAGGTCGGCCCAGTATTCTTTCCGGAGAGTGGATGACACGTCCCTCGATGTTGCTACTGCTGTGCTGTTCGTTGCTGCTGCCGATGCCGGCGGTCGCGCGTCTGGCCGGCCCGCTGCAAGCCGTGCCGGCGGCCAAGGTCCGTGACCTGGCGGAGATTCGCAGCAGTCGAGTGTTGCGGGTGCTGGTCAATCAGAGCCGCAACAGTTCCGGCGAAGTCCAGGGGCAGGCCATCGGCGTCGAATACCACCGCTTGCGCGCCTTCGAGCAATACCTCAACGGTCACGCCCGTGACGGTCAGGAAGTCACCCTCAAGATCATTCCCAAAGGCAAGGACCAACTGCTCGGTGCCTTGCAGCGCGGGGAAGGCGACCTGGTGGCGCCGGGGGAGCTGCTCGATTTGCAACCGGGCCATGCGATCAGCAGCAGCGAACCGATTGCCAGCAACATCCCATTGGTGCTGGTGGGCATCAAGGGGGAGCGCCGTTACACCCGCGTCGAACAACTCTCGGGTAAAACCCTGGCGCTGCCCACTGGCAGCGCGGCTGGGGATGCGGTCAGTCAGATCAATTCAAAGCTTGCACTGCACAAGCTGGCACCGGTGAAAATCGAATGGGTCGACCCCAGTCTGGCGGTCGAGGACGTTCTGGAAATGGTCCAGGGCGGGATCTTTCACCTGACCATTGTCGAGCAACCGATTGCCGAGCGCTGGGGCAAGATCCTGCCCAAATTACGTTTTGATAAGCAGGTGTCGATCAGCGACCCGGGCGAAGAGTTCTGGTTCGTGCGCCGCGACGCCTCGATGCTGCGCGCGAGCATCGATCGCTTCCTGACCACCTACAAGAAACCGTCGGACCAGGATGCGGCGTTCCTGCGCATTTATCGACGTCTGTATCAAGTGCACTATCCCTTGGCCAAGGCTGATCGCCAGCGTCTGGAAAAACTTCGCCCGGTGCTGCAAAAGCACGCGGATGCCCAGGGCATGGATTGGCTGAACCTGGCAGCGCTGGCCTTCAAGGAGTCTGCCCTGCAACCCAACGCCCGCAGCGGCAGCGGCCCCACCGGCCTGATGCAGATCACTCCGTCCGCCGCCCAGCGCGTCGGGGTTAACAACATTCAGAACCTCGACGCCAATGTGCAGGCCGGGGCCAAGTACCTGGCGATGATCCGACGCAAGTTCTTCGCAAGCCCCAAACTCAACGAGCGTGAGCGCATGGCGTTCGTGCTGGCGGCCTATAACATGGGGCCGGAACGGGTGCAGGGCATGCGCGCCGAAGCCCGGCGCCGAGGCCTGAATCCCAATCAGTGGTTCTTCCAGGTCGAGCGCATTGCCATGGAGCAAGTGGGAATGGGTGCCGTCAGCTATGTTAATAGCGTGAACAAGTATTACTTGGCGTTCGATCGTGAGAGGGAATCGTTGGAGCCCCAGGGGCAGAAAGTTGCCTCACGAAAATGATCGACTAAACTGATTGTTATGTCGCAAAAATCGCGCTTTTAACATTTGGTTTGTCGATTATTATAGCGGCCAACCAACACACAATCACAATGGATGACACAGCATGAGCACACTGATCAACAAGGTACTGTTTACCCGCGCTGGCTACGGCTTGACCGTTCTGCGGATCTTCGTCGGTATCATCTTTGCCGCTCACGGCGCGCAGAAACTCTTCGGCATGTTCGGTGGTTACGGCATTGCCGGCACCGCGCAGTACATGGAAAGCCTGGGTCTGGCACCGGGTCACCTGATGGCGATCCTGTCCGGTGGTACCGAGTTCTTCGGCGGTCTGGCCCTGATCATCGGTCTGCTGGTACGCCCGGCAGCACTGGGGCTGACCTTTCTTTCGCTGGTCGCCATTTTTACCGTGCATATCAGCCACGGCCTGTTCATGTCCAACAACGGTTATGAATTCGCTCTGGCCTTGCTCGGCGGCAGCATCGCTGTACTGATCGAGGGTGCCGGCAAACTGTCGGTAGACCGCGCGATCGCTGACTGACCGCTCTGGCTCAACGAAAAGGCCCGCATTGCGCGGGCCTTTTTTGTTGTGCGTCATTCTTGACACTGTCCGGTCAGCTTCTCTAGGATGCTGCTCATGCGCCGATTTAAACAGCTACTTGCGGGGCGCCAGGTGACTCATCCAGTTGCCGATAGAAGCTTGAAACAGGCTTCGAAATACCGCTAAAGCGCTGGTTCGGTGTTGCCTCTCACCTGCCATGCAGACTTTTGAGGCAGAGACACGACCCAATGAATGCACTAAGCCCTGTTGTACGCCCCGCGCCGATCACGGCACACCTCACCCAGCGCAATCCAAAAATCCTGCTTGGCGGGAAACATCAGCCGACGCTCCTGCGTTATCTCGATGGCTGGCCACGTCGTACCGGCGGCCCTGCGGCGTTCCTGATCCAGTTTGTCGAAGACGGTGAATCACTGGCGCGATTTGCCAGCGACAGTTTTGATCTGGCGGTGATTCAATCGCCCAGCATTGAGGACGCACCTGAAGTGATCAAGCAACTGACCCGGGTTGCCCGGCAAGGTTTGATCACGCGCCGCTGAAGCTTTAGAGATACTCGATCGCCACGATATACACGCACTGCTCACCGGTCGGTGTCTGGACCCGAACCTCGGCGTCCAGCGCCTTGCCAATGAGCGCACGAGCGAGCGGCGAGTCGATGCTGATCAGGCCCAGTTTCAGGTCCAGTTCATCCGGCCCGACAATGCGGTAGCGTGACTCTTTGCCGTCTTCATCTTCGATGGTGACCCAGGCGCCGAAGTAGACCTTATTCGGGTCGCTGGGCTTCTCGCTGACAACCTTCAGTGCTTCGAGACGCTTGGTGAGAAAGCGCACGCGACTGTCGATTTCGCGCAGCATCTTTTTACCGTAGGTGTACTCGGCGTTTTCCGAACGATCCCCCTGGGCCGCCGCCTCGCTGACCGATTGCGTCACCTGAGGCCGACGGACATGCCAGAGCTCATGAAACTCGGCCCGCATCCGCGCTTCACCTTCGGGGGTGATCAGCGCGGTGCCAGCGGTGCGGGGAGGGCGATAACGGCTCATGGCAACTTCTTGTGAGGGAAAGGCCTTGAGTCTATCAACCCTCGCGCAACACTGTCAGGGGGCTGGCGTTCAACGCGCGACGGGTACCGAACACGCCAGCGCCGCCGATCAGCACCGCGCCAATCAACGGCAACACCAACAGCCATGGATGCGGATGCCACGGCAGGTCGAAGGCGTAGCGGTAAAGCACCAGGCTCACCAGTTCCGAACCCAACGCCGCCAACAACCCGCTGACCGCACCGAGCAAACCGAACTCGATCCGCCGCGCCTTGACCAGCAACTGCCGTTCGGCCCCCAGTGCTCGCAGCAGCGCGCCTTGGCGAATGCGCTCATCGAGGGTCGCCTGCAAACCCGAGAACAACACCGCCATCCCCGCCGCCAATACAAACAGCAGCACGTATTCCACGGCCAGGGTGACCTGGGCGAGGATGCTGCGCAGCTGCTCCAGCAAGGCTTCGACTTGCAGAATAGTGACCGCCGGGAAGGCCCGGGACAGGTCGACAATCTGCTGATCGTGACCCGCCGCCAGATAGAAACTGGTCAGGTAGGTCGCGGGCAAATCCTTCAACGTGCCAGGCTGGAAGATCATGAAGAAGTTCGGCTGGAAGTTGTCCCAGTTGATCTCCCGCAAGCTGGTGACCTTCGCTTCGCGATTGACCCCGCCGACGGTAAAGACCATGTGATCGCCAAGCTTGAGCTTCAG
>NZ_LT607558.1:0-129612 GCF_900095275.1 Pseudomonas sp. UMAB-40 | reverse complement strand
TGTTGCCCGCCGGCAGGTCTGCGGCCCAGGTCAGGCTCAGGTCGCGCTGGATAGCCCGGTCCCCCGCCGAATCCTTGCTGACGATTTCCTGCACCGGCTCGCCGTTGATGCTGATCAGTCGTCCCGGCACCACCGGGTACAGCGGCGCCGATTGAGCTGACAGTTCAATCAGTCGATCGGTGAAGGCCTGTTTGTCGGCGGGCAGGATGTTCAGGGCAAAATAGTTCGGCGCGTTTTTCGGCAACTGGTTCTGCCAAGTGTCCAGCAACTCGCCGCGCAACAACGCGATCAACGCCATGGACAACAGAATCAGACCGAAGGCCAGGGCTTGTCCCGCTGCCGCCAGAGGATGACGCAGCAGTTGGCCCAGCCCAAGGCGCCAGGGCAACGAGGCGCGAGCCAACATCCGGCGCAGGCTTTTGAGTAGCAGCAACAACAGGCCGCCGAGTATCACCGCGGCGATCACGCCGCCGCCGAGCAGGGCGAAGGTCAGCACCAGGTCGAGGCTCAGGCGCCACATGATCAGGCCGAGGGCACCCAGGGCAGCGCCATAGACCATCCAGGTGCTGGAAGGAATCGGCAGCATGTCTCGACGCAGTACCCGCAACGGCGGCACTCGACCGAGTGCAGCCAAGGGCGGCAGGGCAAAACCGGCCAGAGCCACCAGCCCGGTGCCGATCCCGGCGATGGCGGGAAACAGACCGCCCGGTGGTACGTCGGTCGGCAATAAATCATGCAGCAACGCGAACAATCCAAGCTGTGCGAGCCAGCCGAGGAGGGCGCCACTGAGGCTGGCGAGCAGGCCAAGTACCGTCAGCTGCAAACTGAACAGCACCATGGTTTCCCGACGTGACAGACCCAGGCAACGCAGCAATGCACTGGCGTCGAATCGGCGAGTGGCGAAGCGTGTTGCCGACAGCGCCACGGCCACGCCGGACAGCAGAACGGCGACCAGGCTGGCCATGTTCAGGTAACGTTCGGCCTTGCCCAGGGCGCCGCCAATCTGTCGATTGCCGTCGCGAGCATCCTGTATGCGCTGGTTGGCGGCCAGGCCGGGTTTGATCAGTTGACGATAGGTTTCCAGCGCCTCGGCTTTGCCGCGCCAGAGTTCGCGGTAACTGACCCGGCTGCCGGGTTGCACCACGCCGGTCGCGGCGAGGTCGCTGAGGTTGATCAGCACCCGCGGCGTGAGGCTGTAGAAGTTACCGGCACGGTCCGGTTCGTAGGTCAGGACGCGCGCCAGTTTCAGGGTGCGCAGACCGACATCGATGCTGTCGCCGATCTTCAGATCGAGCGCGGTCAGCAGTCGCGCTTCGACCCAAGCTTCGCCGGGTTTCGGTCCGCCACCGGGTTCTTCCGGGGCGAAGGGCGCCGGGGCGCTTTTCAGTTCGCCGCGCAGCGGATAAACGTCGTCGGCGGCCTTGATGCTGGACAGCTGAATGCCGTTGTCGGTGGCGATCACACTGGAGAACTCCACCACTTGAGCGTGTTCGAGTCCCAGTTCCGTGCCACTTTTGATCTGTTCCGGACGCGCGGGCGAGCTGCCTTCAAGCAACAGGTCGGCGCCGAGAAATTCGGTAGCGCGCAACATCATGGCGCCATTCAGGCGGGCACCGAAGTAACCGATGGCGGTACTCGCCGCCACGGCAACCACCAGGGCGAAGAACAACACGCGCAACTCACCGGCGCGGGCGTCGCGCAGGAGTTGGCGGATGGCAAGGCTGAACAGGCGCAACAGCGGCAGGCGTGCCATCAAGGCTCCAGAGGGGCGACCAGCAGGCCGGCTTCAAGGCGGATCAGGCGCCGGCAGCGATGTGCCAGGCGTTCGTCGTGGGTCACCAGCACCAGGGTCGTGCCGCGTTCCTGGTTGAGTTCGAACAGCAGGTCGCTGATGCGCTCGCCGGTATGGCTGTCGAGGTTGCCGGTGGGTTCGTCGGCAAACAGCACATCGGGTTCGGCGGCAAACGCACGGGCAATCGCTACGCGCTGCTGTTCGCCACCGGAGAGCTGGCGCGGCGAATGGGTCAGGCGCTGGCCCAGGCCCACGCGCTGGAGCAGTTGAGTGGCACGTTCGCGGGCATCTTTGCGGCCGTCGAGTTCCAGCGGCAGCATGACGTTTTCCAGCGCGTTGAGGCTGTCCAGCAGTTGAAACGACTGAAACACAAAACCCACATGCTCGGCCCGAATGCGCGCGCGCTGATCTTCATCGAGATTGCTCAGGCCCTGGCCGGCGAGGGTGACTTCACCGCTGCTCGGCAGGTCGAGGCCGGCGAGCAGGCCCAGGAGGGTGGATTTGCCGGAACCGGAGGCGCCAACGATGGCCAGGCTGTCGCCCTTGTTCAGTTCCAGGCTGAGTTCGTGCAGGATAGTCAGTTCACCTTCCGCGCTGGGAACCACTTTGCTGAGGTTCTTCGCGGTGAGAATGCTTGCGCCCATGGAGAATCCGATGCGTGTGTGGTTTTTGAGTGCTGGCCTGGCCTTGATGTGCATGGCCCAGAACGCAGCGGCGGGTACTGTCCTGATCGTTGGCGATAGTATCAGCGCCGGTTTCGGCCTGGATACCCGCTTGGGGTGGGTGTCGCTGCTTGAGCAACGGCTCAAGCGCGAAGGTTTCGACGATAAGGTGGTCAATGCCTCCATCAGCGGCGACACCAGTGCCGGAGGCCAGGCGCGCCTGCCTGCGCTGCTTGCAGAGCATAAGCCTGAACTGGTGATCCTCGAATTGGGCGGCAACGATGGCCTGCGCGGAATGCCCCCAGCTAATTTGCAACAAAACCTTGCGTCGATGATCGACAGCTCCAGGGACAGTGGTGCCAAGGTGCTTTTGCTCGGCATGCAACTGCCACCCAACTACGGCGTTCGTTATACCGAGGCTTTTGCGAAGGTCTACAGCGCGCTGGCCGAAGAGAAAAAAATCCCGCTGGTGCCGTTTTTTCTCGACGGCGTGGGCGGTCATCCGGACTTGATGCAAGCCGACGGATTGCACCCGGCCGCAGGCGCTCAGGACAAGTTGCTGGAAAATGTCTGGCCGACACTGAAACCGCTGCTTTGAAATAATTGCCAAGAGGATCAATACGGACGCTGATTGTCGTACATAGAACGCTTGTGACTGAAAATGCAGATTTCGACGTGAGAGGGTCAGAAAGGAGATAGCTGTTTGCTGTAGCCGAATTTGACACCCGAGGCGAAGAAGCCGCCGCACTCAGTCTGTTTTTTACAGCTCTGGCATTCGGGTGCGAACTCGTTTTTCCAATCACTGATCGATTTGCGGTAGTAGGGCAGGATGTCGGGGTTTACCAAGCAAAGCTGATGGTTGTAGACCGAAATGTTCATGCCGTACTTGGCCAGAATGCTAACGGACCTGCTAAGCGTGTCTTTGTACTCAATTGGATCAATCCATAGCTCGTCTAGATTGGCTCTGGTGAAGCCCATCATTTCAAGGCCCATCAGTGCCACTTGATCGACAAAAAGAAGATTGCGGGCGATGAACTCACACAACTCAGGAAGTCGCTGCACAGAGAGCTTGTGTATGACCACTCGGATCTCGACCTTCTGGCCCAGGCGCTTGAGGTTAAGAATGCCCTGAATGGTTTCATCGAACGCTCCTTGAGCCTGGACGATATAGTCATGCAGTGTCGGATCGTCTGAGTAGACGGGGATTCCGACCATCGCGTCAGGCAATTGAATTGCGGAATATTTTTCTGCGAACGTTGGATCTTTGAAGCTTCGACCGTTAGAAAGGATGTGAATCGCGGTTCTTGGCAGATAGCTTTTTGTCAGGCGAATGATCTTAAGAAAACGCTCTTTGTCCGTCGTAGGTTCACCTCCCGTAAACCCTAGCTCCCGGGTCTCTTTCGGGATCAACGGAATCAAGCTCTCGACCTCATCGAGTATCCATGAATCATCAGCAGCTTTAGGCGGTTGAGAACACATAAGGCAGTAGTTATTGCACTGCTCGGTCAGCAGGATGCTGTTGTTGGGTGACGTAGCCCTAAACAACACTCGAATACTCTGGCGATCAGATGAAAGCCGGATAACGTCATTGTCACCGATGTAACTGAATTCATTCGCCAGAATGGAGTAGTCAGAGCCGGCAGGCAGTCCCTCCGCCAGCTTCTGATATTGCTCAGTCAGTAAATAGTGGGCAAAACCTGTGGGTATCTGGTGATCGGAAATCAGATACGCCATTTCCCGTCGCAGGATTTCAGGCAGGTTCCGATTGGTGGAAACCTTGATCAGGGTGAGGGCCCTGTAAACATTGACCGCGTGGATACGGACAACCTTCCCACTGAGCTTCAGCATCGATTGGCCCACCCCATAAAAATCCGTTTCGTATGTTCGTCGCGTCCCATCAGTTCAATGAGATGCTTAAAAATCGCCATGTT
This sequence comes from Pseudomonas sp. UMAB-40, assembly GCF_900095275.1. NCBI lineage: Bacteria > Pseudomonadati > Pseudomonadota > Gammaproteobacteria > Pseudomonadales > Pseudomonadaceae > Pseudomonas > Pseudomonas sp. UMAB-40. The sequence goes on along the minus strand of NZ_LT607558.1, from coordinate 125,227 downwards.
GCGCTTGCAGAACGAGGATTCGGGTTTTCTCGCTACCAGATCCTTGTGCATGGCGTGGTGGTAGACAGGTTCGGCACCACAGTAAGGCTCAAACGCACAGTCGGAGCACATAGGGGCGCTCAAGGTGAAGGAATTTTCCAGTGCGTCCAGAAGCTGATCGGAGAGAATGATCTCCTCATAGGAATGCTCAAGAACGTTGCCCAGTCTGAACGTATGATCGCCCATCTCGGCAAGCATCCGGCTTTCATCTGAGGCATAGACGGCTCCATCGTAATTGAACACGATGGCGGCTATACCTGCGCCAGCGGGGTTCATCAAATCAACAAAGCCAGGATCCCCAGAGGTCAGCATTTTTGTCAGTACGAGAGAGGAGTATTGCTCGACAAATCGTATGCCGGACTTGTTCAGTTCAATGATGTAATCAAGACCTTCCTTGTAAAATTCCAACCAGCGCTCAGTGTCATACGTCATGAATTTTTTGGTCTTGATTGCGAAGCCGTATGGAGAAAGAGTGCGGAGGAAAATTCCGTCAAAGCCCAAACGCAAGTACTCATCGATGATGTCACGGGCTCGCGGAAGGCTCTTATCAGTAGTCGTCATTAGAGCCGACACTTGGTCGTAGCCAAGAGCTGCGCGGGCCTTTTTCAGTCCTTCTTCGAAACGCTGATGACTGTCTCGTCCAGGTCTTGGGCGGTTCGCATTATGAAGGTCCATTGGCCCGTCGAGTGAGGAAGAAAGTACGACGTTGTGCTGCTTGCAGAAGTCGAGTACGTCATCAGTCAGAAGCGACAGCGTGGTTGCGATGACGAACTGAAGATCGCGACCTTCTTTAAGATTGCGTTTTTTAGCCTCAAGAACGATGTACTCCACCATCTCAAAGTTCAGCAGTGGCTCACCACCCTGAAATTCTATTTTGATGGCTGGGTTGGGGGATCTGAAAACGAAATCAAGCGACTTTTCAGCCATCTCTCGCGTCATGTCGAATTCCCCTTTACTCTCCGATTGCCTTGATACCTGGCAATACGGGCAGCTATGGTCGCAGCGAAGGGTCACGACAAAGATGTGCAGATTGGTGAACTGGGCTAGTCGGGACAAGCGTGTGCGAATTTTGAGTGCCAAAAGCTGAAGTGGCGCCTGCTCGTTGGCGAATCGGATGAACTGCTTCGACCGGAGCGCAGGGATCAGCTCTGATGTGATCGCAAGCGTTTTGCTGATCAGCGGTTCGAGCATTGGTATTGGTATGACGTGATACTCGCCTGCCATATTGGTGATGACGTACTTGTCGTCATTCAGGCGATCAAATTTGAAAGGCAGCAATTCGTAGGGGCGTTGCTCTACATAAAATTCCAGCTTATGGAATTTACTCACTGATCAGTCCGGTTTTTGAGAAGGCCAGCCCAAGGATCAGATTCCTGATCGGTAGGGTCTCAGCGTTCAGCTTGTGACGCAGCTGGTAGTCGAGGACATCCTTCTTGAATTCTTGAACAGCTGAGAGAAACGCAGGTTCATCTATGCCGATATTCGAGGATAAGGCGCAGATAAATTTTCCATCAGCGCATGTGATATCAGCTGTCAGTGAATTCATCGAGCGGTAAGCGGCTTTTTGCAAAACCTGTCCGTCATAAAGCCGCTCATCAAACGCGAGCCTAGCCGTAAATTCCATTTCAGGAGCCCGAGTGGTGGGAGCTATGTGAGCTGTGCGAAGCGTGGGAGCTATGAGAGCTGTGGTAAGCCATGAACTGACCTTGATCTCCACGTTTCAAGACAAACGTAAATAGATCATTGCCGCCGCGAGTCGAAATGTTTTCGTTCTGAGGAGCCGATTGGAGTGAGATTGTGGTGTCGGTGCTGGGCTCGACAGCCTCGTGGGTGACTAAAGCCGAAGCCTGCTCCGTAGCTACGGCTGCTGCCAGAGTTGCCATTGGTACCAAAAAGGAACGCTTTTTCATTACTGGATTTCCTTATCATTGGTGAGGTTATGCAGCGAGTCTCGCTGGCGTTCGGCGGTGATGTCAATGTGGAATTAGCGTTGGAACGATTATCCATCTCTTAAATCCGACAGACGTAGCAAGGCCGCCAAATTTCGAGGCGTACAGAAGCCTCGCCAACGAGAAAAACATCCCGCTGGTGCCGTTTTTTCTCGACGGCGTGGGCGGTCATCCGGACTTGATGCAAGCCGACGGATTGCACCCGGCCGCAGGCGCTCAGGACAAGTTGCTGGAAAATGTCTAGCCGACACTGAAACCGCTGCTTTGACGCTTTTCTAGTGGCGGTGTTTCGGCTAAGGTGGCGCCCCCGATTTGGAGCCCCCGATGCCGCGTCCTGCCTGGTCCCTTTTTGCCTACCAACTGATCGAGCCTGACGAACAGCTGGATCTGTTCGCCTGCCAGGAAGTGCGGGTGCATCTGGTGACCCGTCAGTTGGAGCTGGGCGGCTCGGCCGATCGAACCTTGTGCGGCAGTCTGCTGCCCGCGCAACCGCGCTGGTCGAGTGTCGACCGCCGGGTGTTCCAGGATCAGCGCCTGTGCTCGCTGTGCCGGGCCATCCTCGAATCGCAGAAACGCGGCACCTCGCCGATCTGGCCGGAACTGCGGTTCGAGCTTTAGAAGCCGATAGATTGCTTGCTATCGGTCAACTCCCCGATTTTCCAGATGCCGGTGTACAATCGCGTTTTTATACCCTTGTCGATCATGCGAAGGATTTTCCGGATGTTGCCGCGTTTTCCTGCCGTCACCCGCTGCCTGTCTCTCGCCGCCCTTTGTGTGGCGGGCCCCGTAGCCGCATTGGAGCTGCCCCTGCCACCGCCCGGTGAAGACATCGTCGGCCAGGTGCAAGTGATCAAGGCCAAGTACGAAGACACCTTCGCCGACCTTGGTACCACCTACGATCTGGGCTATTCGGAGATGGTTGCGGCCAACCCTGGCGTCGATCCATGGTTGCCGGGCGCCGGCACCGAGATCGTCCTGCCGACGCGCTTCATCCTGCCGCCGGGCCCGCGTGAAGGCATCGTCATCAACTTGGCTGAATACCGCCTCTACTACTACCCGAAAGGCCGGAACGTGGTGTACACCTTCCCGCTGGGCATCGGCCGTGAAGGCTGGGGCTCGCCGATTGCCCACACCAGCATCATCGCCAAGACGCCGAACCCGACCTGGACCCCTCCAGCGTCGATCAAGGCCGAGCACGCCGCTGACGGCGATCCGCTGCCGAACGTCGTGCCGGCAGGCCCGGATAACCCGCTGGGGCCGTTCAAGTTCACCCTTGGGACGCCGGGCTACCTGATCCACGGTTCGAACAAGAAGTTCGGCATCGGCATGCGCACCAGCCACGGCTGCTTCCGCATGTTCAACAACAACGTGCTGGAAATGGCGGGCATGGTGCCGGTCGGTACGTCGGTACGCATCCTCAGCGATCCGTACAAGTTCGGTGTCAGTGGTGGCAAGGTGTATCTGGAAGCGCACACGCCGCTGGACGACAAGGGCAACCCTTCTGTGGTCGACAAACACACGGCGGTGATCAACGCGATGCTCAAGCGTGAGGACATCACCAATAACCTGCGCATGAACTGGGATGTGGTCCGCGACGTGGTGGCCGCTGAAGATGGCCTGCCGGTGGAAATCGGAGTGCCGAACACTTCCGCACCGATGGTGACGAGTGCACCGATCGACCCGCTGCAGTAAAGCCTGAAAAGAACCCGCCGAAGCAGGTTGCCTCGGCGGGTTTTTTATTGCCGAAAGGAAACACCGGGCAAAAAAAAGCCGACCCATAAATGGGTCGGCTTGATAACAATCCCGAAGGACTATTACTTGCGGCTAGCTTTTTCCAGCATGCGCAGAGCACGCTCGTTAGCTTCGTCAGCAGTCTGTTGTGCTTTTTGAGCAGCAGCCAGAGCTTCATCAGCTTTACGGTAAGCTTCGTCTGCACGAGCCTGGGAGCGAGCTGCTGCGTCTTCAGTAGCAGTCAGACGTGCTTCGGTTTCTTTCGATACGCTGCTGCAACCGGTAGCCAGAACTGCGGCCAGAGCCAGAGCAGAGAATTTCAGAACGTTGTTCATCGTGTTCCCCTTCAAGGACTTTCTATTAAGTAGCTGTCTCCTCAGAGTGAGGAAATAGCCGGCGTACATACTACCCATTACTTCTAGTAAGTAAACTGACGTGTAGCAAGAAGCAAAAAAAATTGTAGGCGTTGATTCTTTTTCGAGCAACTTTTAACTGCATTGTTTAAAAAATATCCAGCTGGGAGGCCCGAGATGAGCGAGCCGCCGAAAAAAAGTTCCGTGCACTCAGCGCTGTTTTTCTCATTCTTGGCTAAAGTCTGTCTATATGGATTCGTCCATACTTTTGTTCAGATTTTGCGCCGTGGCTCTCATAATCTTTATCCATCTTGATGGTGACTTTAAGAGCGCGCGTTCGTCTTAAGTCTCAACATCCGGCAATGTTCAGGCTATCGACCCGCGGATATCTCCGTTCGAGCCGTCCCTGCGTCACCCGGAGCAGCACCCGCCACTGAGCGCGATGACGAGCGTACCTTGAGCATTTCTGCCAATGGTGCCTACTATTTGATACGTGCTCGGTTGCGCGAGATCGGTGCAGCTCTTCTCGGCGTCCATTCAGGCACGGGGTGGCGTAGATGTTCCTTCGCCGGAAAAACATCGGTAAGGTAGGGGTCAGAATTCAAGACCCGCGAGGAGTAGTGATGAGCGAGGCGTTGTCCATCCACCATGACCAGGCTGGTCATCAGTTCGAGACCAGTGTGGACGGTCATCGTGCCTACCTGACCTATATGGACCTGGGGAAACAGACCCTGGATATCTATCGCACCTTCGTGCCCAACGCATTGCGGGGTCGCGGCATCGCGGCCGCATTGACCGAACAGGCGCTGCAGTACGCTGAAGAAATGGGTTACACCGTCATTCCATCGTGCTCTTACGTCGAGCGCTACATGGAGCGCCACCAGCGGCATGCCGCCAAGCTGAGCCAGTAACCTCAAAATACGAACACAAAAAAAACGCCGGGTTTAGCCCGGCGTTTTTGTGTGCGGCGAAACGTGATCAGTTACGAGCGCGTTTAGGCAGCACATCCTTGAGCTTGGCGTGCATGCTGCGCAAGGTGTTTTCGGTAGCGGACCAATCGATGCAGGCATCGGTGATCGACACGCCGTATTGCAGGTCGGCGAGGTCTTTCGGGATGGCCTGGCAACCCCAGTTCAGGTGACTTTCGACCATCAGGCCGATGATCGATTGGTTGCCTTCGAGGATCTGGTTGGCGACGTTCTCCATCACCAGCGGTTGCAGGGCCGGGTCCTTGTTGGAGTTGGCGTGGCTGCAATCGACCATGATGTTCGGCTTGATCTTCGCCTTGTTCAGCGCTTGCTCGCAGAGCGCGACGCTGACCGAATCATAGTTCGGCTTGCCGTTGCCACCGCGCAGGACCACGTGACCGTAGGCGTTGCCCTTGGTGGTGACGATCGACACGCCACCTTCCTGGTTGATGCCCAGGAAACGGTGCGGGCTGGAAACCGACTGCAGGGCGTTGATCGCCACGGTCAGGCCGCCATCGGTGCCATTCTTGAAGCCGACAGCCGAAGACAGGCCGGAAGCCATTTCACGGTGAGTCTGGGATTCGGTGGTGCGCGCGCCGATGGCCGACCAGCTGATCAGGTCCTGCAAGTATTGCGGGGAGATCGGGTCGAGGGCTTCGGTAGCGGTTGGCAGGCCCATCTCGGCCAGGTCCAGCAACAATTTACGACCGATGTGCAGACCGTCCTGAATCTTGAACGAGTCATCCAGGTACGGGTCGTTGATCAAGCCTTTCCAGCCGACGGTGGTGCGTGGCTTCTCGAAATACACGCGCATGACCAGATACAGCGTATCGGACACTTCTGCGGCGAGCTCTTTCAGGCGCTCGGCGTATTCGTGGGCCGCCTTGATGTCGTGGATCGAGCAAGGCCCGATCACGACGAACAGACGGTGGTCGGTGCCATCAAGAATGTTGCGAATGACTTCGCGGCCCTTGGTGACGGTGCGCAGGGCAGCGTCGCTCAGAGGAATATCACGCTTGAGCTGATCGGGAGTGATCAGGGTCTCGTTGGAGGCGACGTTTAGGTCGTTGATCGGTAAATCAGCCATCGTTTACTCGTCAGGTCACGGGTGCCGGCCGCCAGCGAACCCGCGCGGCGGAGCACAGCAAATTAAGCGCGTCGGGGAGCCGAACCTTAGCGCGTTAAGCGCCTGCTCGACAATGGGCAGACACCGGTTTTGGGGGCTTTCTCACTAATTGAGAACGTCGCCTAACCCAGCGCAGGCTGTGCAAATGCCTTGCTAACCGTGTCGTGAGAGAACTCGTCGGCATGCTGTTGGACCCAGTCAAGGGCCAAGGCCTGAATATCTTGCAGGTCTTCGTGTGCGTCACGCAGGCGGCAATAACGTTCGATCTGGCAAACCTGCTCGCCCATTCGCGCACTGAACAGCATTTGTTCGTCGACGAAGGCAATGCCCACCAGGTAACCGCGCTTGCGTCGCAGGCACCAGGCCACATAGCCCAGATAGCGCAAATCGGGATTCAAGGTTGGCATGCGCACTTCCAGCGCCGTACCGTGGCGCCAGGCACGGTGGTAATTGCAAGCCATGCCGCCGAGGCTGATAGTGTGCAGCCGTTGCCGCGAAATGCACTCATGCTTGAGCAACGTTAACTCGACGGGCACATCGTCAGGGTGAGGTAAAAAACGTCCCATGAACACAAACTCCATGTGTCGGCCATTTGACATTGTTTCCCCCAGTATAGTGGTCGAATTGGAACTGACCGATTTCGACGCCGACCAACGGCTGCTGGCGATGGGCGGTGTATCGCTGGTGATTTTCACCAGTGTCGGCTGCGCCAGTTGCCGTTTTGCCCGCGAGCAACTGCCGGGACTCGATCTGGCGATCAACCGGCTGTGCTGGATCGATGCCGGGGACAATGGCGGGCTGGTCGAGCGTTATCAGGTTTTTCATTTGCCGGCGCTGTTTGTGGTGCGCGACGGCGAGTTCTTCGGGGCAGTACAGTCGCGCCTGACCAGCACCGGGCTCAATGAAGCCGTGCGTCAGGCGCTCAGTCGACATGCAGAGGAGTTGCCATGATGGGGGCCGTTGCCAAACCGACCATCGGTATTATCGGAACCGGCGCGATCGGCGGGTTCTACGGGGTGATGCTGGCGCGTGCCGGGTTCGATGTGCACTTCTTGTTGCGCAGTGAGTTTGCAGCGGTCGCCGAACACGGGCTGCAAGTCAACAGTGCGGTGCATGGCGCATTGACGCTGAACCCGGTCCAGGCCTATTCGTCCGCTGAGGACATGCCCGCCTGTGACTGGTTGCTGGTCGGCGCCAAAACCACCAGCAACGCGGACCTGGCGCCTGCCATCATCCAGGCCGCCGCACCGAATGCCAACGTCCTGCTGTTGCAAAATGGGCTAGACGTCGAAGACAGCTTGCGGGAGTTACTTCCCGATTCCCTGCACCTGCTCGGCGGACTGTGTTTTATCTGCGTCCATCGCGAAGGGCCTGGTGTCATAACCCATCAAGCACTCGGCGCGGTAAACGTCGGCTACCACAGCGGTCCCGCAGCCGATGAGCAGGCGCGAATGACGATTGTCGAGGAGGGCGCCGGACTGTTCCGCGCGGCCGGCATCGACTCCCAGGCCATGCCGAACCTGCACCAGGCACGCTGGCAAAAACTGGTCTGGAATATCCCTTACAACGGCCTCTCGGTTCTGCTCGGCGCCAGCACCACGCCGTTAATGGCCGATGTCGACAGCCGGGAACTGATCCAGGCGCTGATGGCCGAAGTGGTTCAGGGAGCCCTCGCCTGCGGTCACGACATACCGGCCGGGTATGCCGAACATCTGTTCAAGGTGACCGAGAAAATGCCCGACTATTGGCCGAGCATGTACCACGATTTTTTGCACAAACGACCGCTGGAACTGCAGGCTATTTACGCGCGTCCTCTGGCGGTGGCCAAGGCGGCGGGGTGCGAATTGCCGCGAATCGAAGCCTTGTATCACAGCTTGAGTTTTATCGATCGGCGCAACACGTAAGCCGATCAACCTGAGGGGGAAGGGCATGGCAAAGACTATCGACGACAAACTGGTGCTGGCGATTTCGTCGCGAGCGCTGTTCGACCTGGGCGAAAGCCACAAGGTTTATGAGTCGAGCGGCGTCGAAGCCTACCGGCAATATCAGATTGAACACGAAGACGAAATCCTCGCGCCCGGTGATGCGTTTCCGTTGGTGGAGAAACTCCTCAATCTGAACGCCAGCCTCGGTCGGGCCCGGGTCGAGGTGATCCTGGTGTCGCGCAACAGCGCCGACACCGGCCTGCGGGTATTCAACTCGATTGATCATTATGGCCTGGCGATTTCCCGCGCGGCGTTCGTTGGCGGGCGCAGTCCTTATCCGTACCTCAAGGCCTTTGGCTGCGACCTGTTTCTCTCCACCCATGCCGAAGATGTACGCAGCGCGCTGGACGCCGGGTTCGCTGCGGCGACCATTTTGTCGGGGGGGGCCAGCCGTGCGGCCAGCGATGAGCTGCGCATCGCCTTCGACGGTGATGCCGTGCTGTTTTCCGACGAGTCTGAGCGGATCTATCAATCCGGTGGCCTGGAAGCATTTCAGGCCAGCGAGCGCGAATCAGCCCGCGAGCCTTTGCGCGGTGGGCCGTTCAAAGGCTTCCTCGCGGCCCTCAATCTGTTGCAGCGCGAGTTTCCCGATGACGCCTGTCCGATCCGCACTGCCCTGGTGACGGCGCGGTCGGCGCCAGCCCATGAGCGGGTGATCCGCACCTTGCGCGAGTGGGACATTCGTCTGGACGAGTCGCTGTTTCTCGGCGGCTTGACCAAATCGGCGTTTCTCGAAGCGTTTGCCGCTGACGTGTTTTTTGACGATCAGGCCGGCCACTGTGAACTGGCTCGCGAAGTGGTCGCCACCGGCCACGTGCCCCATGGCATAAGCAACGAGCAAAAAGTTTAAGCCCGCCGTTCAACGCGTTACGCCGAACGTCGTACTCGCCAAGGCACTGCTAAGCTGAATCAAATCTCCGCCATGTTGGTACGCGAGGAGGTCATATGATTCATTCGATGCTGTATGCCACGGACCTCGGGCTGTATGCACCGTTGGTGATGCAGCATGCCTTGGCGCTGGCGCGGACATTCAATGCCGACTTGTATGTGGTGCACGCCGTTGAGCCCATGGGGTTGTTTGCCGAATCAGTGCTGCAGAGTTACCTCGATGAGCAGGCCTTGAACGAGTTTCACAGTCAGGGCCTGAGCACGGTGATCGCCAATATCGAGCAGCGGGTGCTCGACAGCTTTCGTGAAGAGTTGGGGGATGAAGGGGAGCAGGATCTGGAGCGGATCAAAGCGGTGCGGGTGCTGCAGGGTGACCCGTCGCAGGTGATTCTTGACCAGGCGCAGAAACTCTCCGTGGATTTGTTGATCGTAGGTAGTCATAGCCATGGCGCAGGTGCGGAAACACCTTTGGGTCGCACCGCTGCGCGGGTGTTGCAACTGTCTCGGGTGCCGGTTTACCTGGTGCCGCTGGTGGAACGTCGTCGCCAAGGGGATCGTTAGGGCAAGAATAGTGGCAATTTGACAAAAAAGTTCTAGATTTATTCTTCGAACCATTAATATAGTTATATACCGTCGCTGATGCCCGTGGCGTCTACCTTGCTTTGAGGGATTCATATGAAGCTTCAACAATTGCGCTACATCTGGGAAGTGGCGCACCACGACCTCAACGTTTCCGCTACAGCCCAAAGCCTTTACACCTCGCAACCGGGCATCAGCAAGCAGATCCGTCTGCTGGAAGACGAATTGGGCGTCGAGGTTTTTGCCCGCAGCGGCAAGCACCTGACCCGCGTCACTCCAGCCGGCGAGCGCATCATTACCACCGCTGGCGAAATCCTGCGCAAGGTTGAAAGCATCAAGCAGATCGCCCAGGAATTCTCCAACGAGAAGAAAGGCACCCTGTCGATCGCCACCACGCACACTCAGGCACGTTATGCCTTGCCGCCGGTGATCAGCAATTTCATCAAGCAGTACCCGGACGTTGCCCTGCACATGCACCAGGGTTCGCCGATGCAAATCGCCGAAATGGCCGCTGACGGCACTGTGGATTTCGCCATTGCCACCGAAGCCCTGGAACTGTTCGGTGACTTGGTGATGATGCCGTGCTACCGCTGGAACCGCTGCGTGGTCGTGCCTCAGGGCCACCCGCTGACCAAGCTGTCGAAGCTGACCCTGGAAGCCCTGGCCGAATACCCGATCGTGACTTACGTGTTCGGTTTTACCGGCCGTTCGAAACTCGACGAAGCGTTCAGCCATCGCGGCCTGACGCCGAAAGTGGTGTTCACCGCCGCCGACGCCGACGTGATCAAGACTTATGTTCGTCTGGGCCTGGGCGTGGGCATCGTGGCGAAAATGGCAGTCGATGCCAAACTCGACAGCGACCTGGTCATGCTCGATGCCAGCGACTTGTTCGAATCCAGCATCACCAAAATCGGCTTCCGTCGTGGCACCTTCCTGCGTGGTTTCATGTGCGACTTCATCGAGAAGTTTGCACCGCACCTGACCCGCGAAGTCATGGCCAAGGCCATTCAGTGCCACAACAAGCAGGAACTGGAAGAGCTGTTCGACGGCGTCGAACTGCCGGTCCACTGATCCTTATTAAATGACCTCGGTGACAGCAAACTGTTGCCGAGCGCCCGCCACCAGAATCTCCACTTCGTCCCCTTCGAACTTGCCCAGCAGGCTTTTGCCCAGCGGTGAACGAGGGGTGATGACGGTGATCATTTGCCCCACCATGTCGACTTTCAGACCCGCCGCGTCCGGGGCCAGAAACAGCCACTGCTCACGACCTTTTTCGTCTGCCAGGCCCAGCAGGGCGCCGACTTCGATCCCGCGTTGTTCGTCATAAGGACGCAGGGGCAGGTTCTGGCACAGCGTCAGTGACTGCCTGATTTCTTCCACGCGTTTGGCCTGTCCGGCCGCCAGATAAGACGCCTCCAGGCCCAGGGTGTCGTACTTGTTTTCGGCGATGTTTTCTTCGTGGGTCGCGGTTTCGTAAGCGGTCTGCGCGGCACGCTCGGCGATGTCGAGATCGATCCGAAGCTTGTCGATAATCAACTGGTGGACGGTTTGCTTATTCATGATCAGTCGCAGAATTGCAGGACGTTGGCGCGGCTTTTTTCGCTGGGCGCGGTCTGGTCCTGTTGCAGCCAGAACTGGCATTTCGGATTGGACAGATTGCGGCGGGTGCTGCGGGCCTGATCCATGCGTTGCTGCTGCTCGTTTTTGCGCAGGTTCTCTTCGTACTGTTCGAACAGCGGGCTCTGCGGCGGGATGTCCGGCACCGGTTGCACCACCACCGGCGGCTTGGCCAGTTGCTCCACCGCGGCGGCGACGGGCGCGAGTTGCTCGCTGAACAGCAGGCGCGAGGCGAGCCAGCAAGTCAGCGCTATTGCGAGGAATCCAAGCCACAGACCGAGGGCAATGCTGCCGGTCAATTGCAGCGCATTGAGCTGAATCGGCAACGGACGGCGAGGGGTGGGACGGTAGGGCATGGCTGCCTCCTGGCGGGTGGTCGCGGGGGAGTGGCGATTGTCGCACGAAGATTAATCGCCGTCGGCTCTTCTGCGCGAGGTAATTTATGCGGACAATCGGCGCCTTTGCCAATGGGAGCCTGGAATGCCTGTGATGCCTCAAATGAAAAACCGCTGGCGCTGGGATATTTTTTGCACTGTGGTCGACAACTTTGGCGACATCGGCGTGACCTGGCGCCTGGCCCGACAGCTGGTGGCCGAACATGCCGTGACGGTGCGCTTGTGGGTCGATGACCTGCGGGCCTTCGAACGTATCTGTCCTGAAGTCGACATCAGCGCCGCGCAGCAATGGCAGCAGGGTGTCGAAGTACGTCAGTGGTCCGCTGAATGGCAACCTGCTGAAGCCGCCGATGTCGTGATCGCCGCGTTCGCCTGCCAGTTGCCGAGCGCCTACATGGACGCCATGGCCTCGCGGGAAAAGCCGCCGCTGTGGATGAACCTCGACTATCTGAGCGCCGAAGACTGGGTGGTCGGTTGTCACGGTTTGCCGTCGGTGAAGTACAAGACTGTGCAGAAGTACTTCTTCTTCCCGGGGTTCCAAAAAGGCACGGGAGGCTTGCTGCGTGAAAGCGGTTTGCTTGAACGGCGCAGGCAGTTTCAGCAAAGCCCCGAGGCACAGCGAGCATTCCTGCAAGGCCTGGGGATTGATCGCACACCGAACGCCCAACTGATCTCACTGTTCGCGTATGAAAACAGTGGCTTGGCCAATTGGCTGGACACGATGGCCGCCGATTCGATACCCACGCATCTGCTGGTGCCCGAAGGCCGGATTCTAGGGGATGTAGAGCGTTGGCTTGGTGTCGATCAGCTGGCTGCCGGCGCAGTGCATGTGCGCGGAGAGTTGACCGTGCAAGTGTTGCCGTTCGTCCGACAGGATCAATACGACCACCTGCTCTGGTGCTGCGATTTCAACGCCGTGCGCGGCGAAGATTCCTTTGTCCGCGCGCAATGGGCAGGGCGGCCGCTGCTCTGGCACATCTATCAGCAGGACGAAGACATCCACCTGGACAAGCTCGACGCCTTCCTGACTCTTTACACGAAAGGCCTGTCCGAGCCTGCCCGCGAGGCGATCAGCGGTCTTTGGCGTGCGTGGAATGCAGACCTTGATATGTCCGACCACTGGCTGACTACCCGTAAACACTGGCCGGAGCTGCAAAAACACGCCGAGGCGTGGTGTCTGGAACAGGCCTTGCAGGCCGATCTTGCCGCAGCGCTGGTACAGTTTTACCTAAATTGGATATGATACGCGGCCTAGATTTTTGTAAATCCCATCCAAATTCGGATATTCGCAATGAAAACTGGTAAAGAACTGAAACCCGGTACCGTGATCCGTCTCGAAAACGATCCTTGGCTGGTTCAGAAAGCTGAATTCACCAAGTCGGGTCGTAACAGCGCGATCATGAAGACCAAGCTGAAAAACCTGCTGACCGGTTACAAGACCGAGATCGTTTACAGCGCTGACGACAAACTGGACGACGTAATCCTCGACCGCAAAGAAGCGACCCTGTCGTTCATCAGCGGCGACACCTACACGTTCATGGACACCACCGACTACACCATGTACGAGCTGAACGCTGAAGACATCGAAGCCGTTCTGCCTTTCGTTGAAGAAGGCATGACCGATGTTTGCGAAGCGATCTTCTTCGAAGAGCGTCTGGTTTCCGTAGAACTGCCGACCACCATCGTGCGTCAGGTTGACTACACCGAAGGTTCCGCTCGCGGCGACACTTCCGGCAAGGTGATGAAGCCTGCCAAACTGAAGAACGGTACCGAGCTGTCGGTTGCTGACTTCATCGAAATCGGCGACATGATCGAAATCGATACCCGCGAAGGCGGTTCCTACAAAGGCCGTGCTAAATAAGCACTGCTTCAGGAATGAAAAAGCCCGACCATTGAGTCGGGCTTTTTTGTGCCTGTCTGAAACACACTCCTACAGGGGGCGGTGTTATTTCAGGTGTTGCTTGAGCTCTTCGGACGCTTGCAGCATCGCCGACCGCACCGCCGGCACCTTGCTCACTACGTTAAGCAAGCCGTAGTCGTGAATCATCCCGTTGTAACGAACCGCGGTAACCGGTACACCAGCCTCGTCCAGTTTGCGGGCATAGGCTTCACCTTCATCGCGCAACACGTCGGCACCGGCTGTTTGCACCAGGGCAGGTGGCAGGCCTTTTAGTTGCGCAGTGGTCGCCCGCAGCGGCGAGGCGTAGATCTCGTTACGTTGTTTAGCGTCGGTGGTGTAGTTGTCCCAGAACCACTTCATCATGTTTCTGGTGAGGAAGTGCCCCTCGGCAAACTGGTTGTAGGACGCGGTTTCGAAGCTGGCATCGGTCACCGGCCACAGCAGCACTTGGAACTTGATCGCCGGCGTGCCCTTGTCTTTTGCCATCAGGGCAACCACGGCCGCCATGTTGCCACCGACGCTGTTGCCGGCCACGGCCAGGCGTTTGCCGTCGACGTTGATCTCTTTACCGTGCTCGGCCACCCATTTGGTCGCGGCGTAAGCCTGGTTGATCGCCACCGGGTAATGCGCTTCCGGCGACGGGGTGTAATTGACGAACACCGCCGCCGCACCCGACCCCGTCACCAAGTCGCGAACCAGACGTTCGTGGGTCGGGAAGTCACCCAGCACCCAACCTCCGCCGTGGAAGAACATGAACACCGGCAGCTCGCCTTTGACCCCGGCCGGCCGGACGATGGTCAGGCTGAGCGGTTGGCCGTCGACTTGAATGGTCTTCTCGCTGACATCGGCTTTTGGCAGTGTCAGTTTCACCGAGGCTTGCGCACCCACCAGCACCGCACGGGCTTCTTTGGGGGTGAGTTGTTCCATCGGTTTGCCGGTGCCGGCATTCAGGGCATCGAGGAACGCCTGGGTGTTGTGTTCAACCCCGTCGCCCGCGAATGCGTTGCTGATGGACATAGCGAGAAGGGTGCCGGTCAAGACTTTGCTGAAAGTGTTCATGTTCATTTCCTGTTCGGGCTTGGTAGTCGGCGGTTAGACGGTGACGTGCAGGCGCACATCGACGTTGCCACGGGTCGCGTTCGAGTACGGGCAGACCTGGTGGGCCGCCTCGACCAGGCTTTGCGCGTCGGCTTGTTCAAGACCCGGCAGGCTGATGTGCAGGTCGATGTCCAGGCCGAAACCGCCAGGGATCTGGCCGATGCCGACATGGGCGGTGATCGACGCGTCGTTCGGGATGCTGCGTTTGGTCTGGCTGGCGACGAATTTCAGCGCGCCGATGAAGCAGGCGGAGTAGCCGGCTGCAAACAGTTGCTCAGGGTTGGTCGCTGCGCCGCCGGCACCACCGAGTTCTTTCGGGGTGGCGAGTTTGACGTCGAGGATGTTGTCACTGGAAACCGCACGACCGTCACGGCCGCCAGTGGAGGTTGCGATTGCGGTGTAGAGAGTTTGCATGGTGTAAGCCTCGTTCGGGTCTGATTTGTTTGCGCTAAATGTTTGCGCGCTAAGTAAGTGCGAGATGAATGTATCGCGCAAATATTTAGTGCGCAATATAAATTTTTGAAAAAGTTTTGGATTGGAGCAAGGCGCGGACTGGAAGTGCTGAGTTAGAGCGGTTGCGGCAGGGTTTTTTCAGCGAAAAGTTTTTTCGAAAGGGGGGTAATGAGGTCGGCAGGACACCGCGAAGCAAATGTGGGAGCGAGCTTGCTCGCGATGGCGGAGTGTCAGTCAACATCAATGCTGAATGACACACTGCTATCGCGAGCAGGCTCACTCCTACAGGGGATTTGGGGGCGGTTTGAGGATTAGAGGCTGTCTTGCAAATGGCTGCGCAACGCTTGCAGCTCCGCTTGAAGTTTCTGCAGCCGCTCAAGTGTCATTCCGCTTGCACCGAGGATGCATTGGGGAATACCACGCGCCTTCTCCCGCAATGCGCGCCCCTGTTCTGTCAGCTCGACAATCACCACCCGTTCATCCTCACGGCTGCGAGTACGGCTGAGCAATCCCTCGGCCTCCAAGCGTTTGAGCAAGGGTGTCAGTGAGCCGGGGTCTGTCAGCAGTCGCGTGCTGATTTCGCCTACAGTCAGCCCGTCACGCTCCCACAACACCATCATTGCCAGATACTGCGGGTAGGTCAGGCCCAGCGCTTGCAGCAGCGGCTTGTACACCTTGGTCATCAGCAGCGAGGTGGAATGCAGGGCGAAGCAAGCCTGATTATCCAGCAGCAGGTCATCGCAGTTATCCGGGGTGTTGCGCTCGGTGGTCATTTCAAAGCCTTGATCAGTGATCGTCATGAATCTAGCGGACGAATCTTTAATGCACCAGACAATTCTAGACTAGTGCCGGTCCAGGGTGTTTTGCAGTGCCAGGTCCCACGGTGGAATGGGGCTGAAGCGGGTTTTCAGGTATTCCAGAAGCAGGCGGCTGCGCGAATTGGGTTGTTGCGACAGTCGCAACGCATAGATGCCGGTGGATTCCGCGGGGGGTAGGCCGTTTTCACAAAACAGCGGCAGTAGCTCGCCGCGTAATAGGTATTCGCTGGCCAACCAGGACGGCAAATGCGCGATGCCCAGTCCGGCCAACGCACCGCAAACCAGTGCCTCGGCATTGTTGGCACTCATGCGGATGCGCGCCGGGCGATGCAAGTGCATGTGCCCGTCGCGTTCAAAGCGCCAGGCGAAAGGTGGCGCCAGGCCGTCCCAGTCGAGGCCGTCATGTTCGATCAACTGCGTGGGTTCGGTCGGGACGCCACGACGTTTCAGGTACTCGGGGCTGGCGCAGGCAATGCGCACCATACTCGCCAGCGGCGTGGCCACCAGCCTTGTGTCGGCCATTTGCCCGGCGCGCAGCACCAGGTCAACCTTGCCCAGATTCAGCCCCTGCATGTCGACAAAACTGTCGATCAAATGCAATTGCACGTCGAGGCCGGGGTAGAGCATCAGGAAGTCGGCAATCACCGGCGCCAGATGCCGTCGGCCGAACGCCGCTGGCGCATCGATGCGGATCAAGCCTTCCGGCGCGCTGCTCAGGGACACCGCTTCAGCGCGGGCCAGACGCAATTCCGTCACAATCCGCCGCGCCCGCTCGGCAAACGCCAAGCCTGCGGGAGTCGCGCGCACGGCGTGGGTGCTGCGGATGAACAGCTGGCTACCGACCGCACTTTCCAGGCTGTCGATGCGCCGCGCCACGGCCGAAGGCGTCAGCGGATGCCGGCGGGACGCAGCGGAAAAGCTTCCGGTTTCCAGCACATCGAGGAAAAGGCCCAGCTGTTCGGTCAATTGATTGGGGTTCATGGTGTGTCAGCGCTTATGCGAAGTTGGCATAGCCATTGTGCGTTGCTGTGCGTTTCCCCGCCAGCGTCGACTGCGTAGGATGATCAGCCTGACAAAAGGAAAATCGCCTGTGATTGAGTTCTTGATGTATCTGGTCTTCGGCGCAGCCCTGGGAACACTCGGCGGGCTGTTCGGCATTGGCGGTGGCTTGATCGCGATTCCGTTGCTGGGTGTGCTGTTCGGTCTCGATCAGCAAATTGCCCAAGGCACGGCGTTGGTCATGGTCGTGCCTAACGTAATGCTGGCGCTGTGGCGGTACCACCAACGCAATCGCATCGAAATGCGTCACGCGCTGCCCTTGGCGGCGATGGGGTTTTGCTTCGCCTGGATTGGATCGATCTGGGCGGTGGGCATCGACGCGCAAACCATGCGCGTGGGCTTTGTCGCGTTCCTGATTGCCCTGACGGCCTACAACCTGGTGCGCATGTTTACCGCCAACGCGCCGGCCTCTGCCCAGATGCGTTATTCCTGGCCATGGCTGGGTGTGCTGGGCGCGGCATCCGGCACCATGGGCGGGTTGTTCGGGGTTGGCGGTGCGGTGGTGGCGACGCCGGTGCTGACCAGCCTGTTCGGCACCACCCAGGTGGTGGCCCAAGGCTTGTCGCTGGCCCTGGCTCTGCCCAGCACCGGCGTCACACTGGTGACTTACGCCGTGCATCACCAAGTGGACTGGATGATCGGGTTGCCGTTGGCCGCCGGCGGGTTGATGAGCATCAGCTGGGGCGTGAAGATCGCCCACGCCATGCCGGAGCGGCTATTGCGCGGGCTGTTCTGCGGTTTCCTGGTGCTGTGTGCGGTGATGCTCGCGTTTAAAGTTTGAAGCCTTCGACGATGTGCTCGGCCAGGCACTCGGTGATCGGTGACGGGTTGTGCAGGTTGCGCACCAGCATGATGCAGGCTTCCGGCAACAGCGGCAGGTCTTCGGCTTCTCCCAGGATGCGCATGTCCGGTGTGATCAGACTTTCCAGTTGCGCGGTCACCGCGAGGCCCGCACTGACCACGGCCATCAACGCCGACAGGCTCGAACTGTTGTAGGCAATGCGGTAGTCGCGACCCATGGCGTCCAGCGCATTGCACGCCCACAGCCGGCAGAAACAATCACTGTTGAACATCGCCAGGGGCAGCGGCGTCTGCTCGTGGGCGTTGAAGCATTGTGCTTCGGCCCAGACAAAACGCTCCTTGCGCAGCAACTGGCCGATTTCAGTACCGGGCTCGCGGGTGACGATCGACAAGTCCAGGTCCTGGCGCTGCAACAGTTGCTTGGTTGATTCGCAGTGAACCTCGATCTGGATCAGCGGGTAGAACTTGGCGAAGCGCGACAGGATCCCCGGCAGGAAACGCATGACGTAATCGTCGGGCGTGCCGATGCGCACGGTGCCGACCATGTGCGGTTCGCGCAGGGTATTGAAGACTTCGCTGTGGAGTTTGAGGATGCGCCGCGCGTAACCCAGCAATACCTGGCCCTCGGCGGTCAGCTTGACCTGGCGACCATCACGTTCGAACAGTTGGCGCTGCAACACGTCTTCTTCCAGGCGTTTCATCTGCATGCTCACCGCTGACTGCGTGCGGTTAACCATTTCACCGGCACGGGTAAACCCACCCTGGTCGGCAATGGCGACGAAGGTACGCAGCACATCCGTATCGATACTGGGGTACGCCGACATCCATCAATCTCCGAGATGGTTACCATCAGAAACATTCGTTGGATTGATCTTAGCGCTGAGGCGAGACTTGAGCCATCCCTAAAGGAGGGCAACAAGATGAAAGGTCATAACGAGCATGTAACGGAAGAAAAATTCTCAATCCACGCGGTCTCCGATCTGTTGCACAAGTTTAGTCGCTGGTACGAACTTCACCGTGAGCGCGAGCTGCTGGCGAGTTTGAGCGACGAAGCATTGAAGGACATTGGCGTGAGTCGTGCCGATGTGGAACATGAGTCGATCAGGCCGTTCTGGGATGATCCGATGCATAAATGATGAGGCCATCGCTACACAAACCCCTCTCTGGTGAGGTAGGTTGCGAGCAGACACGGAGGTATTCATGCCCGCAACGCTGTCCTTTTCCAACAAACAGGCTCGACGTCTGGCGCTGGCCGCCCAAGGGTTCAACGGGCGGCAACCGCCAGCGGCGATCAAACCGGTTCAGCTCAACCGGCTGATTGAACGGCTGGGCTTTCTGCAGATCGACTCGGTCAATGCGTTGGTGCGTTCGCACTACCTTCCCTTGTTTTCCCGCCTCGGAAATTACTCCCCCGATTTGCTTGATCAGGCTGCCTGGAGTCAGGGCCGACGTCGCACGTTGTTCGAATATTGGGGCCATGAAGCTTCGTTGCTGCCTATGTCGATGTACCCCTTGATGCGTTGGCGCATGCAGCGTGCGACGCGCGGCGAAGACATCTATCAGCAACTGGCGCGTTTCGGTCGCGAGCAGCAGGACACGATTCGCCGGGTGCTGGCCTCGGTTCAGGAACTCGGCGCACTGGGGGCCGGAAGCTTGTCGACTCGTCAGGAACGGGCGGGGCCCTGGTGGGACTGGAGCGCTGAAAAACATGCGTTGGAGTGGTTATTCGCCGCCGGTGAAGTCACGGTCGCCGGCCGTCGTGGATTCGAGCGGCTTTATGACCTGCCGGAACGGGTGATTCCTTCGGCGGTTCTGCAGCAGCCGTTGCTCAGTGAAGCCGAGGCTCAGCGGGGGCTGTTGCTGCATGCCGCGACGGCATTGAGGGTTGGCACGGAAAAGGACCTGCGCGATTATTTCCGCCTGAACCCGGCAGACAGCCGGCCGCGTCTGGCGGAATTGGTGGAGGCGGGTGAGTTGCTGGCCTGCGAGGTTCAGGGCTGGCGTCAACCGGCCTACTGCTTGCCCGAGCCGAAAGTGCCGCGCAAGGTCGATTCCAGTGCCTTGCTTTCACCTTTCGACTCGTTGATCTGGGAGCGCAGCCGCACCGAGCGGCTGTTCGATTTCCGTTATCGACTGGAGATTTACACGCCGCAGGACAAACGGGTCTACGGCTATTACGTGCTGCCGTTTTTGCACAATGAACGGATTGCTGCGCGGGTTGATCTGCGTGCCGAACGAGCGTTGGGCCGGCTGGCGGTGCATGCCGTGCATGAAGAGGAGTCAGGGCTGGACGAGGCGGGGATGTTGGCGTTGGCGGTCAATCTGCGGCAGATGGCGGATTGGCTGGGGCTTGAGCAGGTTCAATTGAATTGCCCGCGGGCGAGTGCGGCGCGGTTGCGAGTAGCGTTGGCACAGATTGGTGGTGGCTGACCTGACGCCTTCGCGGGCAAGCCCGCTCCCACAGTGACCGCGCCGATCATGAATTATGTGTACGGCGCGAATCCTGTGGGAGCGAGCCTGCTCGCGATGGGGGCGACGCGGTTTAGCGTCGAACCTGCTTCAGCGTCTCGGCAATCAGGAACGCCAACTCCAATGACTGATCGGCATTCATCCGCGGATCGCAATGGGTGTGGTAACGGTCCGACAACCCGTCTTCAGTAATCGGCCGCGCGCCACCAATGCACTCGGTCACGTTCTGCCCAGTCATCTCGATGTGGATACCGCCAGCGTAGCTGCCTTCCGCTTCGTGAACCTGGAAGAACTGCTTCACCTCACCGAGGATCTGCGCAAAGTCGCGGGTCTTGTAGCCGCTGCTGGCCTTGATGGTGTTGCCGTGCATCGGGTCCGAGCTCCAGAGCACCTGCTTGCCTTCACGCTGCACCGCGCGGATCAATGCCGGCAGGTGATCGCCAACCTTGTTCGCGCCCATGCGTGCGATCAGGTTCAAGCGGCCTGGATCGTTGTCCGGGTTAAGCACGTCGATCAAGCGAATCAGGTCTTCGGGGTTCATGCTCGGACCGACCTTGACCCCGATCGGATTGTTCACGCCGCGCAGGAATTCGACGTGGGCGCCGTCGAGCTGACGGGTGCGGTCGCCGATCCACAGCATGTGAGCTGAACAATCGTAGTAATCGTTAGTCAGACTGTCGCGGCGCACGAAGGCTTCTTCGTAATTCAGCAGCAGCGCTTCGTGGGCCGTGAAAAAACTGGTTTCGCGCAGTTGTGGCGAACTGTCCATGCCGCAAGCACGCATGAAGGCCAGGGTTTCATCGATGCGATCGGCCAGGTGGCTGTATTTTTCAGCCAGCGCCGAGTTGGCGATAAAGTCCAGGTTCCACTTGTGCACCTGATGCAGGTCGGCAAAACCGCCTTGGGCGAAAGCACGCAGCAGGTTCAGGGTCGCGGTGGACTGGTGGTAGGACTGGAGCAAGCGCTCCGGGTCCGGCACGCGGCTTTTTTCGTCGAAACCGATGCCGTTGACGATGTCGCCACGGTAGGCCGGCAGGGTTACACCGTCGATGGTTTCATCGTTGGCCGAGCGAGGCTTGGCGAACTGGCCGGCCATGCGCCCGACCTTGACCACCGGGCAGCCCGCGGCGAAGGTCATGACGATCGCCATCTGCAACAAGACTTTAAAGGTGTCGCGAATTTTCGCGGCCGAGAACTCGGCGAAGCTTTCGGCGCAGTCGCCCCCTTGCAACAGAAACGCGCGGCCCTGAGTGACCTGGGCAAACTGACGGCGCAACTCCCGGGCCTCACCGGCAAACACCAGGGGCGGATAACTCGCCAGGGTTTGCTCGACCTGCAGCAGATGCGCCGCGTCGGGGTAGTGGGGTTGTTGCTGGATCGGCAGGGCGCGCCAGCTGTCAGGGCTCCAGGGTTGGCTCATCACGGTCTCGGTTGTTTTACGCTCGGACGTTCATGTTATCAGCAAATTAGTGCGTGACCTGTTCCGCTTGCTTCGCGGACAATCGCGCCTTTGCCGCTTAATGTTGCGGTTTATCGCGTTGCCGGGGTCGGCGACGATCTGGAGACGAAATGACTGAGGAGCGCGTCGAGCATCTGCTCGCCGAGGTACAGGATGAGTTCGGCGTGATTCGCGTGCTGGAAGTGGCCGATTACCGTTTTCTCGAGTTCGGTGATGCCATCGAGCAGAGCTGCGTGTTCACGGCTGACCCGAGCTGGCTCGAGTACGATTACACCCGGGCGATGCTGATTGGCGCGCTGTGCCACGAACAGCCGGAAAGCGCGCTGTTTCTTGGGCTCGGCGCCGGCACGTTGACCCAGGCGTGCCTCAAGTTTCTGCCCCTTGAAGATGTCGAAGCCATCGAGTTGCGCCCCGACGTACCGCGTCTGGCCATCGAATACCTGGGGCTCGATGACGATCCGCGGTTGTACATCCGCGTCGGCGATGCGCTGGAGTTGCTCGATACCGCTGAACCGGCGGACCTGATCTTCGTCGACCTTTATACCGATGTCGGTCCGGGTGTCGGGCATCTGGCCTGGAGCTTCCTGGAAAACTGTCAGAAACGCTTGAATCCGGGCGGCTGGCTGGTGATCAATCAATGGGCCACCGACGACGGCAAGCCCTTGGGTGCTGCGTTGTTGCGCGGGCTTTATCACCGGCATTACTGGGAGCTGCCGGTGAAGGAGGGCAACGTGATTCTGATTGTGCCTTCGGAACTGGATCAGGAGCTGGACATGGGCGGATTGATCGCCCGGGCGGAAGGGCTGGCGCCGCAGTTGGGCTATTCGCTGCAGTCGTTAATCAAGGCAATCCGCCCGGCGACATAAGTCGGTGTCTGTGAGGGCCCCATCGCGGGCAAGCCCGCTCCCACAGGTTTTGTGAACGGCGCAAATCACTGTGGGAGCGGGCTTGCCCGCGATGGGGCCTTCAAAGCCAACACAAGACTAAAGCCCTTTGAAAACGCCCGGTCGCTTCTCGATCATCGACCGCACACCTTCCCGGGCATCCTCACTCGCCAGCAACTTCTTCACCAGCGCCGGCAACCCCTGCGCCGCCGCCGTTTCCCCTTCGTAACGCGCCTGTCGGGCCGACATCAACGTCGCTTGAACCCCCAGCGGCGCCTGCCGGGCAATTCGCTCAGCCAGCTCAATCGCGCGTGGCAGCAGATCCTCGCTGGCCATGACTTCCTGCACCAACCCCAGATGCAACGCATCGTGAGCATCGAATTCATCGCCGGTCAGCAGCCAGCGCATGGCATTGCCCCAGCCGGCGACTTGATGCAGGCGCAACGTGGCGCCACCGAAGGGAAAGATCCCGCGCTGCACTTCCTTCTGGGCAAAACGGGTATTGCTGGCGCAGAGGTTGATGTCCGCGGCCAGCATCAACTCGATGCCAATGGTCAGGCAGTAGCCTTGCGCGGCGACAATCACCGGTTTGCTCACCCGGGGCCCGGCAAACACGCCCCACGGATCGCAACCGCCGGGCGGTGCTTGCCAGCCTTCAGCCAGGGCAGCGCTGGCATTGATCAGGTCGAGCCCGGCAGTGAAATGCTCACCGTGAGCGAACACCACCGCCACGCGCGCTTCGCTGTCGGCCTCGAACTCGCCGTAGGCCAGACTCAGTGCGTTGAGCAGATCGAGGTCGAAGGCGTTGCGCTTGGCCACTCGATCCAGGCCGATCATCAGGACATGACCGTGTCGTTCGCGGGTGACACGACTGGAGCCGGGCTGATTCATGGAGCATTTCCTCGGGCGGGAAGGGTGTGCCAGACCGCTGGTCAAGACCGCGGGTCTGGGTCGCAAGGATGAACCGTTTTAGCGCCATCGCCAGCAGGGCCGGGCCTTTGAAAAATAGACCGTTGCACGATTATCCGCAAAGCGTGTGACACAACGGCGTATACGTCAGTTTTCCGACAAATAATGCTCCCTTTTTGGGCGATTTCCGGTATAGTGCGCGCCGGCCTTTAACCGGGCCGCGTTTAGGTAGCGCAATTTCCCGAAGTCAGCTTCGGCTGCACGTCCGCACAGCGGACTCTCCCTTGACGAATCTTTTTCATTCATTCGTTTTCGCAAATCCCCGCCGACAAAGCAGCCAGGGCGACTCTTGAGTCTTACACGGCATGCGCAGCTTTGGAGCATGGGTCTTTGCGGATGCACTTAGAGGCAGACCCATGACCCAGGAAACCGGCGGCTTCGCCGCTTTTAATCTTAATCCGAATATTCTTGCAGCCGTCATCGCGACTGGCTACGAAGAGCCTTCGGCTATTCAGCAGCAATCGATCCCGATCATCATGGCCGGCCATGACATGATTGGCCAAGCGCAAACCGGTACCGGTAAAACCGCCGCGTTCGCCCTGCCGATCCTGCACCGCATCGATCCTGCCAAGCGCGAGCCGCAAGCCCTGATCCTGGCGCCAACCCGTGAGTTGGCGCTGCAAGTAGCAACCGCTTTCGAAACCTACGCCAAGCAAATGCCGGGCGTTACCGTTGTGGCCGTTTACGGCGGCGCCCCGATGGGCCCACAACTGAAAGCAATCCGTAATGGCGCGCAGATCGTTGTCGCCACGCCGGGCCGTCTGTGCGACCACCTGCGTCGTGACGAAAAAGTCCTGTCGACCGTGAACCACCTGGTTCTGGACGAAGCGGACGAAATGCTCAAACTGGGTTTCATGGACGACCTCGAAGTTATCTTCAAGGCTCTGCCACCAACCCGCCAGACCGTATTGTTCTCGGCCACCCTGCCGCAGTCGATCCGTGCCATTGCCGAACGCCATCTGCGCGATCCGCAACACGTGAAGATCCAGACCAAGACTCAGACCGTTACCGCGATCGAACAGGCTCACCTGTTGGTTCACGCTGACCAGAAGACCTCGGCTGTATTGAGCCTGCTGGAAGTGGAAGACTTCGACGCCCTGATCATGTTCGTGCGCACCAAGCAAGCGACCCTGGACCTGGCCAGTGCCCTGGAAGCCAAAGGCTACAAAGCCGCTGCGCTGAACGGTGACATTGCTCAGAACCAGCGTGAGCGCGTGATCGAATCCCTCAAGGATGGCCGTCTGGACATCGTTGTAGCGACCGACGTTGCTGCTCGTGGCCTGGACGTTCCGCGCATCACTCACGTGTTCAACGTTGACATGCCATACGATCCAGAGTCCTACGTTCACCGTATCGGCCGTACTGGCCGTGCCGGTCGCGAAGGTCGTGCACTGTTGCTGGTGACTCCGCGTGAGCGCCGCATGCTGCAAGTGATCGAGCGTGTAACCGGTCAGAAAGTTGCCGAAGTCCGCCTGCCGGATGCTCAGGCCGTTCTCGATGCTCGCATCAAGAAACTGACCAACAGCCTGTCGCCACTGGTTGCTGATGCCGAATCGACCCACGGTGATCTGCTGGATCGCCTGACTGCCGACATCGGTTGCACCCCGCGTGCACTGGCCGCTGCTCTGTTGCGCAAGGCAACCAACGCTCAGGCGCTGACCCTGGCCGCGATCGAGAAAGAACGTCCACTGGTGCCGAACAACGCACCGCGTGGCGATCGTCCAGAGCGTACCGGTGACCGTCCGGACCGTGGTGATCGTGAGCGTCGTGCTCCGGTTCCATTGGCCGAAGGTCGTGCTCGTTGCCGTACCGCGCTGGGTGCGCGTGATGGCATCGCTGCCAAGAACCTGCTGGGCGCTATCCTCAACGAGGGTGGCTTGGCTCGCGAAGCAATCGGTCGCATCCAGGTGCGTGACAGCTTCAGCCTCGTCGAGCTGCCGGAAGATGGTCTGGAGCGTCTGCTGACCAAACTGAAGGACACTCGCGTTGCCGGTAAGCAGTTGAAGCTGCGTCGCTATCGCGAAGATTGATCCGCTCCCGGGCTGATTGATCGAACATAAAAAATCCCCGACTGGTTCGGGGATTTTTTTGGCCTGCTGTTTGTGCCTGGCCTGGGCGACTCGGTTTACCGATCAGCCAAAGCGATAAATATCCATTCCCAGCGCGCCCATCGTAAAACCTTGATGGGCGATGCTGAACTTCCCCCCAGCCCCGCGAGCAAAGTACAGCGGCAGCAAATGCTCATCGCTGGGATGGTTGCGCACTGCGTTCGGCGCCTGCTCGCGATAATCGTGCAGCGCGGCTTCATCGTTGGCGGCGAGTTTTTCAATCATCCAGTCGCGGAACACCTTGGCCCACGGTTCAACGCTTTCCGGGCCGGCGTGCCAGTCCAGTTCGCGCAGGTTATGGGTGATGCTGCCGGAGCCGATCAACAATACGCCGTGTTCGCGCAGGCTGGCCAGGGCATGGCCGACCCGGGTTTGCAGGGCAGGGCCGCCACGGGTAGGCAACGAGACTTGCACCACCGGGATGTCGGCCTGCGGATACATCAACGACAAAGGCACCCAGACGCCGTGGTCGAAGGGCCGTTTGGTATCAATCCGTGCCGGCAGGTTGCCGGCTTTCAGCAGCTCGACCACCTCGTCAGCCAGTTGAGGATTGCCGGGCGCCGGGTATTGCACTTCGAACAGTGCTTTCGGGAAGCCGCCGAAATCATGCCAGGTTTCGGGCTGGGGATTGCCGCTGACCAGCAGCTCGTTGCTTTCCCAGTGCGCCGACACAATCACGATGGCTTTCGGTTTCGGCAATTCGGCGGCCAGGCGAGCGAGGGCGGGCCCGCTGGCACCCGGTTCCAGTGCCAACATGGGCGAGCCATGGGATATGTAGAGGCTGGGGAACATGAAAGAGCTCCTGAGGGGTAAGATGGCAGCATCTTCAGTCAGATCATTGATCTAAATCTAATATAAGTTTTAGGGTCTTTTGATCGAATTTTCGGGATTAATTATGCAGCCGGAGTTTTGGCACAAGCGGTGGACGTCGAATCAGATCGGCTTTCACCTGCCGGAAGTGAATCCATATCTGCAACGCTACTGGCCGCAGCTGGGCCTGGAGGAGGGCGCGCGCGTACTGGTGCCGCTATGTGGGAAAAGCCTGGATCTGCTCTGGCTGGCTAAATGCGGTCACGAAGTGTTGGGCATCGAATTGTCGGAAAAGGCGGTGGAAGACTTTTTTCACGAGCATCAATTTGATCCGGACGTCAGTGACCAGGGTCCTTTCACGGTCTATCGGGCGGGTTCGATCGAGGTCTGGTGCGGCGACTTCTTCGCGTTGACGGCCGGCGATGTCGCCGATTGCAGCGCACTGTACGACCGCGCGGCGCTGATCGCCTTGCCGCCGACCATGCGTGAACAGTACGCCGAGCATTTGAAGCGGATACTGCCGAAAGATTCGCTGGGGCTTTTGATTACCCTGGATTACGACCAGGCGCAGAAGGAAGGCCCGCCATTTGCCGTGCTGGATGACGAAGTGCAACGGTTGTTCGGGGCAACCTGGGAGCTGAAGATTCTGGAAGACCAGGATGTGCTGGGCGAGAGCTGGAAATTTGTCGAGAGCGGTGTTACTCGGCTTGAAGAGCGGGTTTATCGGGTTTCCAGCCGATAGATTTGTAGTGGTTTAACTGGCCTCATCGCGAGCAAGCTCGCTCCCACAGGGGATCTGTGTCGTTCACAGAATTGTGATTCAACTTTGTCACCTGTGGGAGCGAGCTTGCTCGCGATGGGGTTCGAATGAACACCACAAAACCAGCAGACAAAAAAAGGCCCGCATTCACTGCGGGCCTTTTCTTTTAATGCGTAGTGCGAGAGCTATCAGCCTCGACGACGCAACGCGTCAATACGCTCTTCCAGCGGCGGGTGGCTCATGAACATGCGAGCGAACCCTTGTTTGATGCCACCGTTGATGCCAAAGGCATTCAGCGTATCCGGCATGTGCACCGGCAGGCCCTGTTCTGCACGAAGGCGTTGCAAGGCGCCAATCATCGCACTTGTGCCGGCCAGGCGTGCGCCGGCTTCGTCGGCACGGAACTCACGTTTGCGCGAGAACCACATGACGATGGAGCTGGCCAGAATGCCCAGGACCAGTTCGGCGACGATGGTCGCCACGTAGTAGGCGATACCCTGGCCTTCTTCGTTCTTGAAGATCACCTTGTCGACAAAGTTGCCGATGATCCGTGCGAAGAACATCACAAAGGTGTTCACCACGCCCTGGATCAACGCCAGGGTGACCATGTCGCCATTGGCCACGTGGCCGATTTCGTGGGCCAGGACGGCCTTCACTTCATCCGGCGAAAAACGTTCGAGCAGGCCTTGGCTGACCGCGACCAGTGCGTCGTTCTTGTTCCAGCCCGTGGCGAACGCGTTGGCCTCGTAGGCGGGGAAAATCCCGACTTCGGGCATCTTGATCCCGGCTTCGCGGGACAGTTGCTCGACGGTTTGCAGCAGCCATTGCTCGTGACGTGTGCGCGGCTGGCTGATGATTTGGGTGCTGGTGCTCATCTTCGCCATCCACTTGGAGATGAACAGCGAGAACAGGGAACCGGCGAAACCAAAGACCGCACAGAAAATCAGCAGCTGATTGAGGTTGAGATCAACCCCGTTGGCCGCCATGAACCCGTTGAAGCCGAAAAGGCTCAGGGTGATGCTGGCAATCAGCACGACCGCCAGGTTAGTGGCCAAAAACAGCAGGATGCGCATCATGGTTGTAGAAATCTCCTCATGCTAAAGATGTAGCGTACTGCGGGGTATATAAGGTGCTGCACCGGGCTATTCAACCGAGTGACTATTTCAAACTGTGTCCTACGGCAACAGTCTAGCTGCTTGCAGGGCAATTCCGACGGCGATGCCGGACGTGTTTGACAGACAATTCGCGTCTCAGGCCCCGTCTTTGTTAGGCGCGGCTACGAAACGTGGCATGAGTCAGCGATAAGGGCGGTGAGGTCTGGCGGGGCGCAAAGATATGTTGCTGAATTGATCACCGTGCGACAGACGCATGCGTCGCACGGTGAAGTCCAGGTTACTGGCGGTAGGATTTGAGGAAGTTGCCGATCCGGCCGATGGCCATGTCCAGCTCGTCCACCCGTGGCAGGGTCACGACACGGAAGTGATCCGGCCAAGGCCAGTTGAAGGCCGTGCCTTGCACCACCAGCAGCTTCTCGGAGAGCAGCAGGTCGAGCACGAACTTCTCGTCGTTGTGGATCGGGCAGACTTTCGGGTCGATCCGCGGGAACGCATACAACGCCCCCATCGGCTTGACGCAGCTCACGCCCGGAATATCGTTGAGCAGTTCCCAGGTGCGATTGCGCTGTTCCAGCAAGCGACCTTGCGGCAACACCAGGTCATTGATGCTCTGATATCCGCCGAGTGCAGTCTGGATCGCGTGCTGGCTCGGCACGTTGGCACACAGGCGCATGTTGGCCAGCATGTCGATGCCTTCGATGTAGCTCTGGGCGTGGTGTTTCGGGCCGGAGATGGCAATCCAGCCGGAACGGAAACCGGCCACGCGATACGACTTGGACAGACCGTTGAAGGTCAGGCACAGCAGATCCGGCGCCAGGGACGCGGTGCAGATGTGCACGGCATCGTCGTACAAGATCTTGTCGTAGATCTCGTCGGAGAACACCACCAGGTTGTGCTGGCGAGCCAGTTCCAGCATGCCCAGCAGCACTTCCTTCGAGTACACGGCGCCGGTCGGGTTGTTCGGGTTGATGATCACCAGGGCTTTGGTGTTCGGAGTGATCTTGGCCTTGATGTCGGCCAGGTCCGGCCACCAGTTGGCCTGCTCGTCGCACAGGTAATGCACCGGGTTGCCGCCGGACAGGCTCACGGCAGCCGTCCACAGCGGATAGTCCGGCGCTGGCACCAGCACTTCGTCGCCATTGTTCAGCAAAGCCTGCATCGACATCACGATCAGCTCGGAAACGCCGTTGCCCAGGTAGATGTCTTCAATGCCGACGCCTTCCACCTGCTTTTGCTGGTAGTACTGCATGACGGCCTTGCGCGCGCTGAACAGGCCTTTGGAGTCGCTGTAGCCCTGAGCGGTCGGCAGGTTGCGGATCACGTCCTGGAGGATTTCGTCCGGCGCTTCGAAACCAAAGGGCGCCGGGTTGCCGATGTTCAGCTTGAGGATGCGATGACCTTCCTCTTCCAGGCGTTTGGCGTGCTTGAGCACTGGGCCGCGAATGTCGTAGCAGACGTTGGCGAGCTTGTTCGATTTGCTGACCTGCATGGCGATGTGTTCCCGAAAATGAACGATCCAGGCGGCGTATGAACTACCGTACTGGGAATCCTGCGTATTCACACAGGCCTGACGCCTTGAGATGCAGCACCCATAAATCCGTTTGAATGCGCGTGGTCTGGCTGCCAGACTGGCGTTTGACGAGGCGCAATCATACGTGCCGCCCGATCCGTGGAAAAGGTACAGATCGGGCTTTTTCAGCTGCTGAGGTGTGACGATGGAAAAGTTGGATAAAACCCTGGAAGAATGGAAGGCGATGCTCGATCCAGAGCAGTACAACGTTTGCCGTCTCAAGGGCACCGAACGGCCGTTCTCCGGCAAATACAACGACACCAAAACTGACGGCGTCTACCACTGCATCTGCTGCAACGAGCCGCTGTTCGACGCCAAAACCAAATTCGACTCCGGCTGCGGCTGGCCGAGCTTCTACGCGCCGATCGGCGACAGCGCCATGGTCGAGATCCGTGATGTCAGCCACGGCATGGTCCGCACTGAAGTGGTCTGCGCCAAATGCGACGCGCACCTGGGGCACGTGTTCCCGGATGGCCCGCCGCCGACCGGTCTGCGTTATTGCATCAATTCGGTGTGCCTGGACTTGGTGCCGCGCGAGTAATGCGAGCCGTGTGGGAGCCGGGTTTGCCCGCGATAGCGGCCTAAAGGGCCCTGTCGCAGGCAAGCCATGCCTGCTGCCGATGATCGGTGCCCCCTCCCACAATTTAAATTGCACACAATTGAATTGCTCGCTATGTTCAGGGCTTGTTCCTTCAATTCGAGCCAAACCCATGAGCGACAACCTGCTGAGCATCCCGGTGACCACCATCAAAGGTGAACAAAAAACCCTGGCCGATTTCGCCGGCAAAGCCGTTCTGGTGGTCAACACCGCCAGCAAATGCGGTTTCACCCCTCAGTACAAAGGCCTCGAAGCGTTGTGGCAGACCTACAAGGATCAAGGCCTGGTGGTGCTCGGCTTCCCCTGCAATCAGTTCGGCAAGCAGGAACCGGGTAACGAAGGGGCGATTTCCGAGTTCTGCGAATTGAACTTCGGTGTCAGCTTCCCGCTGTTCAAGAAGATTGACGTCAATGGTGCCGGCGCTCATCCGCTGTTTGTGCAGTTGAAGAAGCGCGCACCGGGCGTGTTGGGCTCCCAGGGCATCAAATGGAACTTCACCAAGTTCCTGATCGGCAAGGACGGCCAGTTGGTCAAGCGCTTCGCTCCGGCGACCAAGCCGCAGGACCTGAGCCGCGAGATCGAAGCCCTGCTCAAATGAACACGCTGTCCGTCGATTCGCTGAAGCTCGACAGCCAGCTCTGCTTCAAGCTGTATGCCGCTTCTCGGGCGGTGATCCGCGCCTACAAGCCGATGCTCGATCAACTGGGCCTGACCTATCCGCAATACCTGGCGATGCTGGTGTTGTGGGAATGGCAGGAGACGGCGCCGGAGCAGCCGACGGTCAAGGCGCTGGGCGAACGCCTGGCGCTGGATTCCGGCACCCTGACGCCGTTGCTCAAGCGCCTTGAGCAGCTGCAACTGGTGCAGCGCCAGCGTTCGGCGCGCGATGAGCGAGAAGTGCACCTGAGTCTTTCGCCAACCGGCAAGGCCTTGCGGGATCAGGTCGGGCCGCTCAAGGCCCGGTTGCTGTGCGACAGCGGCGTCGATCTGGATCGCCTGCATGATCTGCGCGACGGTCTCGATCACCTGCTGGGGCAAATCAAAGCGCTGTCGTAGTCGGTATCCACAGGTCGAGCAGCGCGGCCAGTTCTTCTCGGCGAAAGGGCTTGGCCAGGTAATCGCTCATGCCCGCCACACGGCAGCGTTCGCGTTCCTCGGACATGGCGTTGGCAGTCAAGGCCACGATGGGCAATTGTGGCCAGCGCCCGCTGCGACGGATTTGTCGGCTGGCTTCATAGCCATCCATCACCGGCATGTTGCAGTCCATCAGCACCAGATCGAATTCGCTGTGCTCAAGCTGATCCAGGGCTTCGGCACCGTGAGCGGCGACGATCACCTCGCAACCGAGTTTGCCGAGCATGCCTTTGGCCACCAGTTGATTGACCGGGTTGTCCTCGACCAGCAGGACACGTCCGCGCCGTTGGGGGGTAAGGGCTTCGACTCGGGCACCGTTGATCAGGTTGCTTTCAGGCAGCAGCACCCGGCGCAATGTCTGGTAAAGCGCATTGCGCGCCAAAGGACGTGCCTGTTGTTGCAGGGGCGCCAGGGCGCTCGCTTCTTCGCTCGGCATGAAGCTGCCATAGGCGGTTACCAGCAAGATAGGCGCGTCGAGGGTCGGGCGCAGGCCAAACAGGCATTCGGGGCAGTCGGTGATCAGCACGTCCGGGTCGAGGCCGATGAACGAGTCATCGATGGAACGTTGCTGATACTCGAGACCCCAGCCGGGCAACAGGTTTTTCAACAGTTCCGCCAGGCCGCTATTGGCCGCGGTGATGGCAATGACCTTGCCCGGTAAAGGCTGCGGGGGGATGGCCCGGGTGTGGCAGGGTAACGGCAGGTCGGCGCAGAACTGGCTGCCGAAACCCGCTTCCGAGCTGATGGTCAGCCGCCCCTGCATCGCTTCGCAGAGGTTATAGGTCAGCGCCAGGCCCAGCCCGGTGCCGCCAAATTGGCGGGTAATGCCGGCGCCGGCCTGCGTGAAAGGCTGGAAGATTTTGACCTGAGCATCCTGGGCAATCCCGATGCCGGTGTCGCAGACTTCGATTCTGACGCCGTCTTCAAAGGTTGAAAGGCGCACGTCGACCCGACCGAAACGGGTGAACTTGAGGGCGTTGGACAACAGGTTGCTGACGATCTGCCGGACGCGGGTCGGATCCCCCAGGACCAACGCCGGAAAGTGCGGATCGATCAGGCAGGTCAACTCGACGCTGGGCGCGGCGTTCTGCGACAGCAGGTTGGCGGTGTCTTCGATCAGCGACCCGAGGTCGAACGGAATGTGTTCGAGTTCAAGCTGGCCGGCATCGAATTTCGACAGGTCGAGAATATCGTTGAGCAGTTCCACCAGCACTTTGCCCGAGTCATGGGCGATGGACAGCTGTTGCTGTTGTTCGGCGTTGAGTGGGCCATCCAGCGAGAGCGCGATCATGCCCAGCAGGCCGTTGAGCGGTGTGCGGATTTCATGGCTCATATTGGCGAGGAACACTGAGCGTGCTTCGGCCATGTCGAGGGCGGTACTTCGTGCGACTTCCAGCTCCTGGTTGGATTGGCTGAGCCGGGCATTGATCGCCTTGAGCTCCGCGGTGCGGGCCGAGACGATGTTTTCCAGTTGCCCGAGGTAGTCGGTCAGGCGGTTTTCGGCGTTGCGCCGCTGCTGGATTTCGGTAGCGATGTTTTCGAACTGCTGGTTGGCCACTTTGACCAGCACACCGATTTCATCGTTTTTATGCCCGCTCGGGTATTCCAGCCAGGTCGGTTCCGCGCTACGGGGATCGCGCCCGCTGAGTTCGCGGATGACCCGCACCAGCGGTTTCGTCAGCATCACGTAGAACAGCGCCAACAGGATGCCGGTCAGAATCAGGCTGCGAGCGAAGCCGTTGAGCAGCGTCACCTCGGCCCGGCGCAGGAAACGGCTGCCGAAGGCGTAGGTATCGACTTCCAGTCGCAAGGTGCCGAGGGATTCGTTCGGCAAGTGGTCGAGGTAGAGGCGGTCTTCAAACTGGCGGTTGGCGCCGAACAGGAAGTCGCTGATCATCCGATAGTTGCTTTGCAGGGTCGGGCGTTTGACGCTGGCCAGTACGGTGCCGTTGTTGTCAGTCAATTGCGCACCGACGATCGCCGGAGAGCGCAACAGGCCCATGGTCAGTTCCTGGGAGAGTTCGGCGTCGATGTTGTAGGCGATACGGGACGCGGGGTTATGGCTGATTTCCAGCAAAGACAGTATTTCGCGGTTGATGGAAGCGTCTTCGCTGGCATAATCGATGCCTATTTGCAGCAGACTGAGCAGCGTGCCCAGAATGAAACCGACAAGCACGGTAAGCCTGGCTTGTTTGTATGACAGCCGGTGGGTGAACTTGATATCCATGGGGTGTTGAACCACTTCCGTATCCCTTCGCTGCTCAAGCATAGTCGATCATGCATGGATACCGATGTTCTCGCGAGCCCTTGTGCAACAAGGGATGAACCGGGTGCCGAATGCCGTGTTGCGTCGCTGTAGTGCCATCATCACTGTGAACGTGCCCGAGGAGAAGACGTGGATTCCCGATTGAATGCTTTTCTTGAACGCGCCGATGCTGTTCTGGCCCGTATCGAACCGCTCTTGCCTGCACCTCGGCAAGCCATCGACTGGACGCAATGCCTTGCCGCGCGCTGGCAACGCGAGGGCCGCAGCGGGTTTCTGCTGCCGCTGCAGGTCAGCCTCGACACGCGGTTGTCCGACCTGATCGGTGTCGACCGCCAAGTGGAGCAACTGGGGCGCAACACCCAGCAGTTCCTCGACGGTATGCCCGCCAACCACGCACTGCTCTGGGGCTCGCGCGGCACCGGCAAATCGTCGCTGGTGCGCGCCTTGCTGGCCGAGCACGCCAAGGCCGGCCTGCGGTTGATCGAGATCGAGCGCGATCACCTGGCGGACCTGCCGCGCGTGGTCGAACAGATCGCCAGGCTGCCTCAGCGTTTCGTGCTGTTCTGCGATGACCTGTCGTTTGAGTCGGGCGAAGGCGACTACCGCGTGCTCAAGAGCGTGCTCGACGGCTCGCTCGAACAGGCGCCGGATAACGTCTTGCTGTACGCCACCTCCAACCGTCGCCACCTGGTGCCGGAGAAGGAAAGCGATAACGAAAACTGGAAACGGGTCGATGGCGAACTGCATCCCAGCGAGGCGGTGGAAGACAAGATCGCGCTGTCGGACCGTTTTGGATTGTGGCTGTCGTTCTATCCGTTTACTCAAGAGCACTTCCTTGACGTCGTCGAGCACTGGATCGGGCAATTGGCCGGAAAATCCGGCCTTGAGTGGCAGCGTAACGAAGAGCTGGACATCCTCGCCGTGCGCTGGGCGACGGGCCGGGGCAACCGCAATGGACGTTGCGCGTATCAATTTGCCCGCTATTGGGTGGGGCTGAAGCTGTTGGAGCACAAAGCATGATCGATTTACAGAAGAGCGGCCAAGGCCTGGACGGTTACGGCATGTTATGGGCGCAGCTGGAATCGCTACTGGCGGACGAGCGTGACTTTATCGCCAACGCCGCGCAGTTTTCGGCGTTCCTGTATAGCCAGCTCGACGACTTGAACTGGGCCGGTTTCTACCTCAATCGCAACGAAGAATTGGTGCTTGGCCCGTTTCAGGGGCAGATCGCCTGTGTGCGGATTCCGTTCGGTCGCGGCGTGTGCGGGACGGCGGCGGCGACCTTGCAGACCCAACTGGTCGAAGATGTTCACGCGTTCCCCGGGCACATTGCCTGCGACAGCGCCTCGAACAGCGAGCTGGTCGTGCCGCTGGTCAAGGACGGTCGCCTGATCGGCGTGCTGGACCTCGACAGCCCGAGCCTGGCGCGGTTTACCGCTGACGACCAGGCCGGTATCGAGCAACTGGCGGCGATTTTCCTGCGTCTGACCGATTGCTGATCACGCCCCCAAGCCGGCCTTGACCAGCAGGCTTGACGGGTCGACCGCATCGATCTGGCGTGGATCGAGGAATCGGTCGGCGTATTGCAGATAGATGCCGGCGTTGATGAACAAGCCGAACAACTCCGGATCGATATGGGCGTCACGGCACATGGTGGCCATGATGCCCAGCGCTTCGCTCAAGGTTTTGGCC
Source organism: Pseudomonas sp. UMAB-40 (assembly GCF_900095275.1). NCBI lineage: Bacteria > Pseudomonadati > Pseudomonadota > Gammaproteobacteria > Pseudomonadales > Pseudomonadaceae > Pseudomonas > Pseudomonas sp. UMAB-40. The sequence goes on along the minus strand of NZ_LT607558.1, from coordinate 89,634 downwards.
TTCTTGTAAGGGCGGTCGGCGGCGGTCAGCGCCTCGAAAATATCGGCAATCGCCATCATCCGTGCCGGCAGGCTCATTTCTTCGCGCTTCAACTGTTTGGGGTAACCGGTGCCGTCCATTTTCTCGTGGTGGCCGCCGGCAATTTCCGCGACGTTGTTGAGGTGGCCGGGGAAGGGCAAGTGGCTGAGCATCAGGATCGTCTGCACCATGTGGTGATTGATGATGTAACGCTCCTCGCGGGTCAGCGTGCCTCGGGAAATGCTCAGGTTGTAGAGCTCGCCCCGATTGTATTTGTAGCGTGGCACATCGAGCTTGAAACCCCAGGGATTGTCTTCCGGAATCAGCTCGCTTTCGGCGCGTTCGAACAGGTGTTCGGGTTTATCCGCCAACAGCGGCTCGCTGACCGGCAAGGTCGGTGCCGGGGTTCGTGCCTGGCGGCGGTTTTCCTCCCAGGACACACCGATTCGATCGTCCAGGGTTCGGGTCCAGTTGCGCTGGGCAATGCTGCGCAGCCGTTGCAGATCGGCCTCGGCCATGGCCTCGGCGCCCAGATTGCAGCGGGCGACGAAGGTGAAATCATCATCCAGCCCGGCCAGGTTGGCATTGCGCAATTGGGCCAGGTGTTGCTCGTCACCGCCCAGGGCGATGGCCTGCCAATAATTGATCCAGGCATCGCGCTTGAGGACTTCGAAACGGGTGCGGATTTCATGAATGCGGTCGTTCAGGGTCTCCAGCTTGGTGGCTTTGTCGACCACGTATTCAGGCGTCGTGACCTTTCCGCAGTCGTGCAGCCAGGCCGCAATGTGCAGGGCTTCCCACTCATCTTCGGTGGGTTGGTAGTCGCTGAAGGCCGGGGCCTGACTGGCGGCAGCCGCATGGGCAAGCATCAGGGTCAGCTCCGGCACTCGCTGGCAGTGGCCTCCGGTATAAGGGCTCTTGGCATCGATCGCGCCGGCCAGCAGTTGAATGAAGGCGTCCAGCAGTTGTTTCTGTTTGGTTTGCAGGCGCTGACTCTCAATGCTCACGGCCGCGGCGCCGGACACAGCCTGGAGAAACGCGATGCGGTCCGGGCGCAGTTTTTCCAGGTCGCTTTGTGTGCCGCTGTCGGTCAAAAGCAGGATCAGCAGGCCCACGGTTTCGTTGTGCCGATTGTGCAAACGGATGCCGATCAGGTGCACCCGTGGGCATTCCAGCGCGAGCATCACCTTCTGCAAATCCCCCGCCTGTTCGAAACCCAGATTGGTCACGATATTGTCGGCGTTCGACAACCGCTGAAGCCACTGTGGACTTTGCGGATCCTGGAGTTCATGTCCCTGAACACCGAACGAGGGCAATGCCTGTGAAGTACCATTGATGACCAGACCCTGGGGCTCCATGCGATCGCTGTCACGTTCGCGCAGGTAAATCAGACCGGCCTGGGCTTGCCCGATTTTCACGGTTTCAAACAGCACCCGCTGGAGCAACGGCGCGAAACGGGTCTCGGCGCTCAAGCTATCGGTGATCTGGAAAAAACTGCCGAGGGTGTCCTTCATCCGCGCCATCGATACGCCCAGTTGGTCAATTTCAAGCACCGGCGAACTGCGGCCGATCGGAAAGTTGAAATTGAAACTGCGCACCGCATCGGCTTCCTCCACCAACGCGCGCAGGGGCTTGACCAGGACTCTGGAGGTCAACCAACCTACGGGCAGGCACAACAGCAAGGTCGCCAGGGTAATCAGCGCGCCTTGCCAACGCATGCGGTAGGCATCGGCGAGCAATTCGTCCTCCGGCACCAGCAGCGCCAGTTGCAGTCCCTGGGGGCCGCCCTCCATCATGCTGCTGCGCGCCACGATCCATTGACGCCCGGCGGCGTCCAGCCGATTGCCGGCAGGAGGATTGGAGAGCAGGGCGCCGAGGCCGGGGCTCAGGTCGGCAGCCTTGTTCAGGCGAGCGGTCTGGTCGTCGATGATCAGCTTGTTACTGTCGGGGTAGGCGATGGCATTACCCTGGGCATCGAACAGCACGATTTCGGTATGGGGCGTCACCACGTGTTTGGCCAGGGTGGCCGACAATTCGGCCAGGGTCAGGTCGGCACCTATCACCGCGTTTTCACCACTGCGCCGGGCCAGGGTGGTGCCGACGTTGTGGGTGGAGAAAAAAACGTAGGGTTCGGTGGTGATCTGGTCCATATCGCCGCTCGCGCTGGAGAACCAGGCGCGGGTGCGGGGATCGTAGGTTTCGTCGGGATTGTCCTGACGGTTGATGAGTGTCAGGGATTGATCAAAAAACAGCGATTGAGAGCGGATCTGACCACTGCTGCTGTGCTCGATGCTCCAGACTTGAAACGCTGCGGTGTCAGGGGCTTTCAGCTCGGTTCTCAGGGCAGTGGTCCGCAGGGGGCGAACCATGAAGAAGTCACCGTTGCCGTAGCCCAGATACAACGATGCCAGGTTGGGATTGTCCTTGAGCGATTGGCTGAACGGCTGGAGCAACGCCATTCGCTGTTCCAGATTCGCTGCCCGGGTCGCCGGGTAGTCCGCCAGCAGGCTCAGCAGATGGCGAATCGGTTCATAGGTGCCTTGCAGGTCCAGGCGGACATCTTGCTCGATGCGATTGAAGAGCTTCTCACTGCTCGAAAGAATGATCTGCGTGGTTTGCCCATAGTTGAAAATGCCCAGCACCACGCCGGTCAGCAATAACAGGAAGGTGAACATCACACTGATATGGATGTGCAGGGGAAACCGGCGTTGATCCGGGCGCAGTGGGCTGGGCATTGCGGTTCTCTCCATGATGGTTAACACACTGCTCAGCGTCCAAGCATAGTTAAGGCTCCATCATTCTGCTTTTCTCGTTGCGGCCTATCTGTTGCTCCAATGCCTGCTCCAGTTCGACCATCGCGCGGTCCATGGCCTGGGTGCAATTGACGACTACGTCAGGGTGGAACACGTCATGACAGGCGTTTTCCAGCGCCTCGCAGCTGTCGATCAATCGGCAAGCCTGGACGATTCGCGCAGCACCCTTGATTTTATGGGCCACCTCGATGAAAGCCTGCCGATCTTCTGTGGGGGATAAGGTCAGCAACTCTTGCCGATCCAGACGGTTGCTGTTCAGCAGTTCGGACAACAGGCGCTGGTCCAGTGTCGGGCTGCCACCCGTCAGCAGATGCAGGCCTTCAAGGCTGAAGGCCGGGGCGCGGACCGTCGGCGCAACGCCTTTAACCCATTGACTCAAGGCTGTCAGGCTCAGGGGCTTGAACAGGCAGTCGTCCATTCCGGCTTGTTTGCAGCGTTGTATTTCTTCCGGTTGTGCGTTGGCGGTGAAGCCCAATACGGTACAAGGTCGGCTCTGCGTTTGCTGTTCATGTTGGCGAATGGAGCGAGCCAGTTCGTATCCATCCATGATCGGCATGTTGCAATCGACGATCACCAGATCGAACACCTCGTCCTTCCAGGCCTTCAACCCCGCTTCGCCATCCGGTGCGGCGCTGGAACGATGTCCCAGGAACTCCAGTTGCTGACACATGAGCAAGCGATTGGCGGGATGGTCGTCGACCACCAGGACGTTCAGTACAGCCGAGGTCGTGTGGAGGGACGGTTCAGCGGTTATCGACACCCGCTCGGCCGGCAGTGTTGCAAGGTTCAGCGAGATCCGGACCTGAGTGCCGATACCGGCCTGGCTGCTCAATTGCAGATTGCCGCCCATCATCTCGCACAGATTGCGGCTGATGACCAGGCCAAGCCCCGCGCCGCCTCTGGCCGCCTGCCCGGAATGATCGGCCTGGGCGAAAGGCTCGAACAAACGCCGTTGATCCTGTTCGCTGATCCCGACCCCGCTGTCCTGAACCTCCAACTGCAACAGCACCCGGTCGGGTTCGTCGGTTGGATGCAGCTCGACCACAACCCGGACCTTACCCTGTTCGGTAAACTTGATGGCGTTGCTGACGAGGTTGGACAGCACCTGCTTGAAGCGCATCGGGTCCAACAGGACATCGGAGGGTGGTTCTGCCAGGTTGAAGTCCAGCCGCAGGCCCAGATTTTTCTGGCGGGCCAGTCCGTCGAAGATCCGTACCACCGAGGCTACGGTTTCTCTCAGGTTGACCCGCTCCGGGCTCAGGCTCAGTCGTCCGGATTCAATTCGCGCAATATCAAGAATGTCGCCAATCAAGTTCAGCAGGTCTTTCGCCGAGTGGTAGGCCACGTCGATGGCCGGGCGATCTGGGTGGCTGTGATCGATACGCTTGAGGGTCAGTTCGAGCATGCCGATGATGGCGTTCATCGGCGTGCGGATTTCATGGCTCATGGTCGCCAGAAAGGTGCTTTTGGCACGGTTGGCTTCATCCGCACGCTCTTTCGCGGCACGCAGGTCATCGAACAGTTGTCGGCGCTCGCTGATGTCGATCCAGCCGCCAATGACGCCTTGGACGTCACCACTGGAGTCCCGGTAGGGAAGTATCCAGTGATAAATCGTCAGTGTGCGGCCACCGATATGCAATGGCCGGTCGAGAATCAGCGGAGTTCCTTCGGCCACGACGCGTTGGTAATCCGCCTGATATTCTTGGGCTTCAAATGAGTTGCCCAAGCTGCCCTGCATGACGTTTTTACCAATCACGTCTTCGCGTTTGGCGCAGAAGGCCTCCAGGTAACTGTCGTTACAGCTTTGCAGCAAGCCCTGGCGATCACGCACGTAGATGGGATGAGGCGTGCCGTTGACCAGCGATCCCATGAACTCGAGTTGGTCGTTCAGGGCGAGCTCGGCGGCCAGGCGCTGATTGATCTGGCGACGCATGTAAGCGTTCCAGGTCATGGAAATCAGCAGCAGCACGCCAACACCCAGAACGATTTGATAGAACAGCCGGTGAAAGTTGCGCCAGGTACTTTGAGAGGCCGATGAGTAGCCTCGCCAGCGGCTGTTGATTATGCCCAGCTCTTCCGGCGCGATGCTCAGCAGTGCCTTGTCGAGGATCGAACCCAGCTCTTTGGCGTCGCGCCCGGTCGCCAGGGAGAACGCGGCTTGCCGGGTGCCAATGGTGGTGCTTATTTGAAGTGTGTGCTCGAAAATTCGCGATGAGATGAAATAGTTGGCAATCACCAATGAACTCACTGTCCCTTCAGCCTGACCCTCGGCGAGCAATTCCACGGCACTGAAGGTGTCTGGCGTTTCGATCAGATGGATTCGCGGGAACTCGCGGCGCAGGTAATCCGCCATTGGATTACCTTGGGCGATGGCCAGGCGTTTGTCCGTGAGTTGCGCCAGATTTGATGGGCTGTCGGCAGCTTTGCGAGTGAGCAGGACAACGGAGTTTTCCAGATAAGGACGGCTGAAGTTCAGCATGGTTTCACGTTGGGTGCTGGGGAGCAGGGCAGCAATCAGGTCGGCCTGATGGCTGTTGACCTGCGCGATCATCTCGTCATCGTTGCGGCTGCGATGGATCTCGAAGCGCAAACCGGTGCGCAATCTGATCAGCTCGAGCAAATCGGCGGATACGCCCCGAAAGTTGCCGTCGCTGTCGAAAAAAGTCAGCGGCGCCAACGCTTCGTTGACCACGACGCGCACCACAGGATGTTGCGCCAGCCAGCGTTGTTCACGGTCGGTGAGTTGCAGTTTCTGATCAGTGAGAAGAATGTCACTGCCCGCACTCCAGCGTTTGGCGATGTTTTCGCGTTCGCTGCCAGGGGTCGCTTTCAGGATGGTGTTGATGATCCCGAGCAGCGCCGGGTTGCCCTTATGCACGGCAAAGCTGAAGCCGTGGGCCTCGTGTTTACCGAAGTTGGCCATGCGGATGTTGTTCAGATACCCCTTGTTGATGATGTAATGGGTTGAAATGGTATCGCCCAGAAAAACATCGGCCTGGTCGAAAGCCACCGCATTGATTGCATTCTGATAGGAGGGGTAGGACGTGATGATCGCTTTCGGGTACAGGGCTTTGACTTCGTCCAGCGGCAAGTAGTGATACACCATGCTCAGGCGCAGCCCGGCGAGGCCGTCGCTCAGGGATCTGGTTTCGCCTTCCCGTGTCACCAGAACCGGTTGATCCACGGCATAGGGCAAGGACAGTACGATGTCGGCATTGCGGGCTTCAAAACCATTGGCGCTGCCGAGCATGTCGACCTCGCCTTTGTCCAGGGCCTCGATCGCATCTCCCCGGGAAACGTAGCGCTGGACCTTGACTGGCAGGCCGGTGGCCTTGCCCAGGATGCCCGCGTAATCAGCAGTGAAACCTTCGTAGTCATGGCCGCTGATGGTCAGGTCGAAAGGAGGGTAGTCGGGGGCAGAGGTGCCCAGAATCAGTTCACGCTTATTGTTAAGCCATTGTTGTTGCGATTTATCCAGTTGGACTTCCATGTGTCCGGTCATTGAACGACTGAGCAGGGTGTAATGCTCGCTCGCCGTTGGTGCCGCGTGCGCTGAGGTGCTCAGGTATAAACCTGCAGTCAGCGGTATCAGATAATCCATTAAACGACTGGGCATCCTGTTTCTCACACTAACGCGTTGCGTTTTGCCATATCAATGAGTTCAACGAGTGATTTGGCCTTGAGTTTTTGCATGAGGCGTTTTTTGTAAGTGCTGACAGTCTTGTTACTCAGGAACATGCCCTTGGCAATTTCCTTGTTAGTGCGGCCTTGGGCAAAAAGTTGCAATACCATCAGCTCTCGGTCATTCACTGACTTGAACAGTTCGAGGTCGGCATATCGCTCATCGTCAGCACGGACAGGATTCAAGGCCTGGCTGGGGAAATAGTTGTAACCTGATAGTACGGCTTTAATTGCGCTCACCAGTTCACTAAGGTCTTCCTGTTTGCATACATACCCGGACGCGCCGGATTGCATGCAGCGAATACCGAAAAGCGTCGGGCACTGTGCCGTTAACACCAGGGTTTTGAGGGGGGTACTCATTGCGTTGAAACGGGAGAGAACTTCCAGCCCATCCAGTTTGGGGATGCTGATGTCAAGAATGACCAGGTCTGGCATGCATTCACGAACCATCTGCATGGCATCGACCCCATTATCAGTTTCGCCGACGACTTTGTAACCCTCATGTTCGAGCAACATTCGGACGGCAAGACGGATGACGGGGTGATCGTCGACAATAAAAACGGAGTTCATAATCAAATCCCATACGCGCTCAAATAAAGCGCGCACCTTAGCTCAGATAGTTGAGGGGGGCATGAACTGACAGGCCTGTAGTGGCAATATAAGATAATTCCTACAGTCGAAGAAGAATCGGACTACGGATCAACTAGGTTTTGCATGAGGATCAGTCAAGTCGTTGTATGTGTGTTTGGTGGGTAGGACAGGTTGATTTGAGATGTATTAGATAGGTGTTTAAATGTTTTTTTAGTATGTCTTTGTTTGAGTGTTTTTATAGTGAAGCCAAGGTCAATAAGTTTCTAAGGTCTGATTGTTTCAAGGGTTTTATCAAATAGCCCAACAAGGGCAGCCCGTGTTCGATGGCTATTCTTTCAAGACCGTCCAGTTCAATGGATGTCAGACTGCTCAGCAGAATGGCCTGTCTGATCATTCCCCGCTGGCTGGCGTATTCGATCAGATCCAGACCGGGAAGGTCGGGCAGGCATTGATCGCACAGAAGGATGTCGAAGGGTTGCGACGCCTTGAGCATTTGCTGCAAGGCGGCTTCGGCGCTATCAGTGGCGGTCAGTTGATTGAAGCCGTAACTCTCCAGCAAGCATTGGGTTGCCCTGAGCTGGAAGGGGTGGTCTTCCACCAGCAAGATGCGCCAATCGTGTTCAGACATGGGATTTTTCATGCTTCATCTGTCGAGCAGAGGGAGCATGATTATTTCGCGGTCAGACCGTTCATTCGATCAGTCGGCTCTGCACAGGGTGTAGGGCGATTCTGTTGACGCGCGGATTGAAACGAGAAATGCGCAGAACGTCGATCAGCCGGTCAGGAGGCCCTGACGCGGCTGAACGATGCACGGTCATCCGTGGCTTGAGCGACCGGTCATTTCCAGTGCCATTTGACTGGCATAGCTGTCGGTCATGCCGGCGATGAAGTCGATCATTCTCAGAAACGAAGTGTGTAAAGGGCCATGAGGATCGGGCGCATTGTTGCCTAGCAGGTCGAGAATGCGCCGGCTCTTGAAGGACGGTGTCCGACCGTTGTGTTGTTCCAGTGCCGCGCCGCAGAACGCGTTGAGAAGGATTTCGAGGGTGGTATAAGCGCCGATTTCGTGCAGCGTCTTGCGCTTGTCCTGGAATATCTTTTTGCGCGCCATGTCTTTGGCATTCAAGACGCAGCGCTTGGCCGGACCATGCATGTGCTCCACCAGATCGCCGGGCAGCGTGCCGGCCAGCAGCGAGTCCTGTTGCTCGACGAAGGCCCGGGCGGCGGCATTGGTCAGGTGCTCGATGGCCTTGCCCCGCAGGATCGCCAGTTTGCGCCGACGCGAATCCAGTGGGCCCAGTTGGCGATAGGTTTCCGGGAGATCATCGCCCACCAGGTCGAGCAGCAAAGACTCGACTTCGGCGTACTCCAGCAGGTCCATTTCCAGGCCATCTTCCAGATCGATCAGCGCGTAACAGATGTCATCGGCGGCCTCCATCAGGTACACCAGTGGATGGCGCGCCCAGCGCTGTTCCTCCAGTTGCGGCAGGCCGAGCTTAAGCGCGATCTGCTCCAGCAGCGGGAGTTCGCTCTGATAGCAGCCGAACTTGTGCTTCTTGTAGCCCAGTGAATCGGCGTGCTTTGCCGTCCACGGGTATTTCAGATAGGTGCCCAGCGTGGCGTAGGTCAGTCGGGTGCCGCCGTCGAATTGATGGTATTCGAGCTGGGTGAGCACCCGGAAGCCTTGGGCGTTGCCTTCGAAATTCAGGAAGTCATTGCGTTCGACTTCGCTCATGGCGTCCAGCCAGCCACGGCCGGCGGCCTGCTGGAACCAGTGACGGATTGCGTCTTCGCCGGAATGCCCGAAGGGTGGATTACCGATGTCATGGGCCAGGCAAGCCGATTGCACCACCATCCCCAGATCGCTCGGTTCGCACCAGTCGGGCAGGGCGCTGCGAATGGTTTCACCGACGCGCATGCCCAGGGATCGACCGACGCAACTGACTTCCAGCGAATGGGTCAGGCGCGTGTGGATGTGATCGTTGCTGGTGACCGGATGGACCTGAGTCTTGCGCCCGAGGCGGCGAAAAGCACCCGAGAAAATGATGCGGTCGTGGTCTTTGTGGAAAGGGCTGCGGCCGAGTTCTTCCGGGCTGTGCAGCGGCTTTCCGAGGCGTTCGCGGGTAAGCAGGGTTTGCCAATCCAAGGCTGGACTCTCCGTCAGGTGACTGAGCCCCTAGCTTCCGGGTTCGTGCCTGCCCCTGCAAGCGGAACTAGAGCCCGGCGGCGTCGATGTCGATGAGCAGCAGTCGCTCGCCGTTGTCGAAAAATTGCCCGGCAGTCAGGCAGTACTGATTGCTGGTGGCATCGCGGTAGGTCGTGGACAGTGTCAGGCGCCGTTCTTCCCAGCCTTCGGCCAGCAAGTGATAGAAATAAGGCCGCCACGACCAGTTATGACCCAGGTAGCGGTTATCGGCCTCCCAGCCGTTGTTGCGCCATTCCAGATTGGGCGTCAACTGGGTGCCGTGACGGTCGCATTGATAGAAGCGCAATAGCCATGGAAACGCGTGCAACTGTGGCAAGGCGCTCAGCGGCGCACGGGCCAGGGCCCAGGCCTGCAGGATCGCCATCAGTTCGCAGAGTTGCTGGCGCATGATCATCAGTCGACTGCGTTCGCCCAGTTTCTGCTGAACATAACGCTGGCGCAGTTGCGCGAAACGTTCGACAAAAGCGTCGGTGGCGAAGAATTCCTCCTGCGCCCGGGCGAACAGAAACCCCTGTACGTAACGCGAGCCGCATTCCAGGGCGAAATTGAGCTGATCTTCGGTTTCCACCCCTTCGGCAATGATCCAGCACCCGGTTTTCTCGGCCATTTGCGCCAGGGCTTTCACCACGTCGCTGCTGGGTCCGCCCAATGCCGCAGCCTGGAACAGTCGCATATCGAGCTTGAGAATGTCCGGTTGCAGGGCCAGCACGCGATCAAGTTGCGAGTAACCGGCACCGAAATCATCGATGGCGATCCGTGCCCCGGCGTGTCGATAGCGTGCCACGACGTCGGCCAGGCGCTGGATGTCGCCCCCCAGTTCGGTGATCTCGAAGACGATGCGTTGCGGATCAACGTTGTGTCGGCTCAATTGCTTGAGGCTCGGTAGCGCCTGGTCCGGCCGTAAGCGGTTGATCCATCGCGGTGATATGTTCAGGCTCAAAAACCAGTCCGATGGCGCTTCATGCAAACGGCTCAGAGCGTTGTCGCGGATCTGCCGGTCAAGGCGACGAAGGGCGATCGCGGGCGTTCGCGGGTCGGCGAACAACGGCCCCACCGAAGCCAGTTGACCATCGGCCTGTCGCAGTCGACCCAGCGCTTCCACACCCGCGATACGGCCCGTGGCGGTATCGATAAATGGTTGAAAGCAGGCGAGCGGTTGCCCGTCGATCACGAGGCCTCCTTAGTAAGGTCTTGTTTTTGGATTGACCTGTACGCCGGGTAGGCACACAGGATTGAACCTCTCGATAAAGAGGTTAATCCCGGTGGTGTTGCAAGAATGCAGCCAGATAGTGGCTATTCAATCTTTGCGCGAAGAACCCTGCATGACCAATTTGATCAAGGGGCCCAGCGTTGTGCCCAAGCGAACCAGTCGAGTCAGGCTGCTGGTACCGCCGCCTTTGGCGCCTTTCCCGGTCAGAAAACCGAGCAGCGTCACGGCCGCCATGCCCCAGAGCGGGGCGTGCTTGATGCCGAAGCCGTCGTGCAGGTTTTGCGTCATCCCGCGTACCCGCTGCAAGGGTTGCAGCAGTTGCGCGGATTCGTGACGAATTTCCTGGCGATGCATTTCCATGCGCAGGCGTATCAGCGCCTTGCGCATTTCGGTGCGCGAGCTGTTATGGGGCAATTCAGGCAGGCTCATGGCAGCAGGCGCTCCCTATCGTTGGCCAATTCTTCCAGGGTGCCGTGGAAGGGCGAGGACTCATCGAAAATCGCGGCCTTCAGGCGCATGGCACAGAATATTGCTGCCAGTGTGTAGAACACACAGAGCCCAATGATCGCCGGCAGACGGTAGGTGTCCCAAAACAGGATCAGCACCAGCGTCGACAAACCCACCAGCAACAGCAAAGCAAAGACCAGCGCCAGGCCTGCAAACAGCAACAGGCTTACGGTGCGCGCTTTTTGTTCCTGCAACTCGATGCCGAACAGTTCGACATGGCTGTGCAACAGTCCAAGAAAAGCGGCACCCAGGCGCCGCGATGAAGAGCTTGTGCCCGTCGCGGACGAGCTGGATTCACCGATAGACATATCAGCGCCGAGTGGCCAGCAGGCCAATCAGAAAGCCGACACCTGCGGCGATTCCGACCGATTGCCATGGATTGGTCTGCACGTAATCTTCGGCAGCGGTAACGGCGGCCTGGCCGCGTTCGCGCAGGGAGTCTTCGGTCAGCTTCAACGTTTCGCGGGCACGCAGCAGACTCTCGTGGATCTGGCTGCGCAGCTCATCAGCCTGGTCGCCAGCCAGGGTTGCGGTGTGTTCCAGCAACCGTTCGGTGTCGCTGACCAGAGTCTGAAAATCGTTCATAAGGATTTCTTGAGCAGTCTTTGCTTTGATGCTGGCCATTGGTGATCTCCGTAAGTGGCTTCTGAAGCGTTCGAGTATGAGCCTTGTGTGAAGGTTCAGTACAAATGACTGGTACAACTTTTGCTATGTCATGGTGCATCAGCCCGCGCCGTTGCGCTGTTGCCGGGCATGATTTCAGGAAAACCCTGATTCAAACAATTAAAACTCGCGTCAGGGTTTCAGCCTTGTGCGCCAAAGCGGTTCATCGGGATCAACGCCTTGATCCTGCGGGCCGCAACTTGGTGCACAAACTCCCTGCGCGAACCGCTTTGGTGCTTTTTTAGCCTTCAGGTCTGCCAACCCCATGGAAAATCTGCAAAGCGCTGTGGACAGTCTGGTCCATAGCTCCAACACGTTGTTCATCCTTATCGGTGCGGTCATGGTTTTGGCCATGCACGCCGGTTTTGCCTTTCTTGAAGTCGGCACGGTTCGACAAAAGAATCAGGTCAACGCCTTGTCGAAGATCCTCAGCGACTTCGCCATTTCGACTCTTGCCTACTTCTTTATAGGCTATTGGATTTCCTACGGGGTCACCTTCATGCAACCGGCGGCGGTGATCAACGCCGATCATGGCTACGGGCTGGTGAAGTTTTTCTTTCTGCTGACCTTCGCGGCGGCGATTCCGGCGATCATTTCCGGAGGCATTGCCGAGCGCGCCAGATTCGTCCCGCAGTTGTGTGCGACGGCGCTGATCGTGGCGTTCATCTATCCCTTCTTTGAAGGCATGATCTGGAACGGCAACTTCGGGTTGCAGGCCTGGTTGCTGGAGCAGTTTGGCGCCAGCTTCCATGACTTCGCGGGCTCGGTCGTGGTCCACGCCATGGGCGGATGGCTGGCGCTCGCGGCGGTGTTGCTGCTCGGGCCCAGGCAAGGGCGTTATCGCGAAGGGCGGCTGGTGGCGTTCGCACCGTCGAGCATTCCCTTTCTGGCATTGGGTTCGTGGATTCTGATCGTCGGCTGGTTCGGCTTCAACGTCATGAGCGCACAAACGCTGCAGGGCGTCAGCGGATTGGTCGCGGTGAACTCGCTGATGGCTATGGTCGGCGGCACCGTGGCGGCACTGATCGTCGGACGCAATGATCCGGGGTTTCTGCATAACGGCCCACTGGCCGGGTTGGTGGCGATCTGCGCCGGTTCCGACCTGATGCACCCGGTGGGCGCGCTGGTCACGGGGGTGATCGCCGGAAGCCTGTTTGTCTGGTGCTTCACCGCGGCTCAAGTCAAATGGCGCATCGACGATGTGCTGGGTGTCTGGCCGTTGCATGGTTTGTGCGGTGTCTGGGGAGGGCTCGCCTGCGGCATCTTCGGCCAAAGCGCCTTGGGCGGTCTGGGTGGAGTGAGCCTGATCAGCCAGGTGATCGGCACCTCGTTGGGTGTGATCGTGGCGCTGCTCGGTGGATTTGTGGTGTATGGCGTGATCAAGGCGTTGCATGGTCTGCGCCTGAGCCAGGAAGAGGAGTATTACGGTGCGGACTTGTCGGTGCACAAGATCGGCGCCGTCAGTCAGGACTGATTCACTTTTCTTCATCGTCACTCCCGGGATAAAACCCGTGCAGCAGGCGATAGCGGTCATGCCGTATCTGGTCGGCCCGCTCCTGTACCTGATGCGCGGGTAAACCCAGCATGATCAGGGCGTGGGAGGCGAGCATCAGGCTCGACTCCAGCAGCTCGGGCACGACTTCGCTGGCACCGGCCGCTTTCAATTCGGTCAGTTGGCTGTCGTCCCGAGTGCGCACCAGGATCGGAATCGTCGAGTTCAATCGGCGCGCCTCTCGGAGAATCAGGAGCGCGATGTCGGTCTGGTCCACGGCGATCACCAGCAGCCTTGCCCGCACCAGCCCGACCGCGAGCAACAATTCACCGCGTCGCGAGTCGCCGTAATGCACACAGGTTTCACCCGCGGCGGCTTCCTGGACACGTATCGGATCGGTGTCCAGTGCGAGGTAAGGTTGCAGCGCATTACGCAGCGCGCGGCCGATGGACTGACCCACGCGACCGTAGCCACAGATCACGACGTGGTTGTGCAAGTCGGCATTGAGCGCGCTGATTTCTGCCAGTTTTGCTTCTTCGTTGGGCTTGCGATGCAGGCGTGTCGCAATGTGGGGGGCGGCGCGCAGCAGCAACGGTGTCACCAGCATCGAGCAGAATGTCGCGGCCAGCAGAAGACCTCCGAAGTCGGCGGGCATCAGTTTGTTTTGCTGCATCTGCGCCATCAAGGCAAAGCAGAACTCGCCACCCTGAGCCAAGGCCAGGCCACTGCGCCAGGCGGTTTCGCCGTCGCTGCCGCGCCATTTGACCAGCAGCGCGACCACGGTGCCCTTGATGAGCAGTAACCCAAGCGTCAGGCCGAGAACCAGCAGGCCGTGGCTGGCAAATAGCTGCAAGTCGATCAGCATGCCGATGCTGACGAAAAACAACCCGAGCAGGATGTCGCGGAACGGCCGGATGTCCGCCTCGATCTGGTGCCGATAGTGGCTTTCCCCCAGCAGCATGCCGGCGAGAAATGCACCCAGGGCAGGGGAGAGGCCGAGCAAGTGAGTCAGCCACGCGGTCAGCAAAACGATGACCAGCGCCAACAGTACGAACAGCTCCGGGGAGCGAGCGGCGGCTACTTCATGGAACAGGCGGGGCAACAACCATCGACTGGCCAGCAGCAAACCACCGAACAGCACCAGGGTCTTGCCCAGCGTCAACGGCAATGCCCAATACCAGGCCTGATCACTGTTGCCGGCGAACACCGGCACCAGGGTCAGCAACAGCACCGCCACCACATCCTGGAACAGCAGCACGGCAATGGCATTCTGGCCGTGGCTGCTGAATATCTCGCCGAGGCTGCTCAGCTCCTTGCTGACAATGGCCGTAGAGGACAGCGACAGACCGGCACCGAGTAACAGCGCGGGCGTCGCCGGCATGCCGAACAGCATCAGCAATGCCCCCATCAAAATCCCGGACACCAACACTTGCAGGCTGCCAAGGCCGAACACCACCCGACGCAATGCGATCATCTTCGACAGGGAGAACTCCAGTCCAAGAGAGAACAGCAGAAACACCACCCCCAGCTCGGCCAGGTCTGGCAACTCTTCGCTTTCATTCACCCAGTTGAACGCCGTCGGCCCGATCATCAGCCCTACGCACAGATAGCCCAGCACCGGCGGCAGACGCAGGCGCTGGAACAGTGCGATCACCACCAAAGAGGAGGCGAGAATGATCAAGAGGTTGGCGAACACGAAAAACTCCGGTGATGGGTGTTGGCTACTCAAGCGTAGAGGCAAAATAGCCGCGAGCATCGCGCAAATGAGATTGTGCATGAATGATTTGAGTCAGGGATTTGCCGAAATCTTTTGAAATCGACAGCCGTGCCAGAGGTCTTGGGTCTTGGCTCGACTGCGGTTGCCGTCGGGCCTAGAATGAACGCCAAACTTGACTGGTCTTTTTGTCATGCCTCCTGAATGTCAGCTTTTCGGCACCCTTGGTTGCCATCTTTGTGAAGTCGCTGAAGCCATGCTGATGGAGTTTGTCGAGCACGGTTTGTTGGTTGAACTCGTCGATATTGCGGAAAGCGAAGACTGGGTTGAAAACTACGGTCTACGTATTCCGGTGCTGAAGCGTATTGATAGCGGCGCAGAACTTGACTGGCCATTCAACGCAGATGAGGTAGTAGCGTTCTTGCGCTGATTGCAGGTGTGGGACTACTCCCGCCCGTCGCGGTCCACGTTGATGCATTGGCGAAAGGCAGATTATTGAGTTACTGTATGTCCGTACAGTAACTCTGATCGCCTGCCATGTTTTTCCCTGTTTCGGGTTTGGGCAAGCGATCCCGGAAGTCAGAGGGATGAGCCTTGGTCAATGTCGAGCAATTGAAGAACAGTGTGAACCGGATGTCGGCCGATGTGGTGCGCGAGGCGGTCCTCGAACTGCGTCTTGATGGTCTGGTCCTGGAAGGAAAAACACCCTTCAACAAACTGCACTTCAACACCTGTTTTGCCGAAATCGAAGCGTTGTTCCAGCGCGCGGGTTATCACCGCCAGCTCGATGTCGTTGGCTATCAGGGCTTGTTGTATGCGCTTTATGATCCAGGCCGCTGGGAAGCGGTCGATGTGCTGCGCTGGCTCAAGGAGTTCACCGAGGCGGCGGCACGCGCGCAGATACCGGCGTGAGGATTCTCTACTAGGTTCGTTCCGGCCGCTGTTGGATAATGCTGCCCTGCATTGAGGGTCAGAGCGTTCGTATGTCCACTTCATCTTTTTCTGCTGCACACAACCAGGCCAGCACGCTCTACTTGCCACCGGGGCCGTGGCAGACGGTGCTCGATTGTTTGTGTGAGCATTTCAGCGCTATCGGTCGAGAACAATGGCTGGACCGAATTGCTCGCGGTCGCGTGCTTGACGGGCACGGTCAACCGATCGCCCTTGATCTGCGTTACAAGGAAGGCCTGCGGATTCATTACTTCCGTGAGGTGCCTGACGAAAAACCGATCCCGGTGGTCGAATCGATCCTGTACGCCGACGACCACCTGGTGGTGGCGGACAAGCCGCATTTTCTGCCAGTGACGCCTGCCGGGGAATACGTAGAGCAGACGTTGTTGCGACGGCTGATCCGTCGATTGGATAACCCGAATCTTGTGCCTTTGCATCGGATTGACCGGCACACGGCGGGACTGGTGTTGTTTTCAGCGAACCCCGAGAGTCGCTCGGCTTACCAGTCGTTGTTCCCTACACGGAATATCGAAAAACGCTACGAAGCAATCGCCCGCGCATTGCCTGA
The DNA here is from genome assembly GCF_900095275.1 of Pseudomonas sp. UMAB-40. Classification (NCBI taxonomy): domain Bacteria; kingdom Pseudomonadati; phylum Pseudomonadota; class Gammaproteobacteria; order Pseudomonadales; family Pseudomonadaceae; genus Pseudomonas; species Pseudomonas sp. UMAB-40. The sequence goes on along the minus strand of NZ_LT607558.1, from coordinate 73,220 downwards.
TCTGAGCTTCCCATTGGTTCATAAAAGTCGGCTGGTCGATGGCGAGCCATTCTTTCGCATGCAGGAAGGTCCGGGTGCCAGCAACACCGAGACGGCAGTCGAGGTTCGTGAGAAGCACGGCGATCTCTGGCGTTATGGACTTTATCCGGTGACCGGCAAGAAACATCAGTTGCGGGTGCATATGACCGCTTTGGGCGCCAGTATCTGCAACGACCCGTTCTACCCGCAGGTGCTCAAGGATGTCGAGGACGACTATGCCAATCCCTTGAAGCTGTTGGCCCAGGGTTTGCGGTTTGTCGACCCGGTCACCGGCCAGCAACGTGAATTCGAGAGCACGATCACCCTGCAATGGTGATTACATTGCTTCAGGCACGAAAAAGCCCGCTATAAGCGGGCTTTTCTGTATCCGGTGGTGCCGTAAAGATTACAACTCTTTAACGGTACGAACCTGATCCTTGTTGATGCGGGTTTGTTTGCCGTCCAGTTGTTCGAACTGGTAGAAACCCGATTCTTCATCGTATTTTGGCGCGTCGACAGCCTGGATTTCGCGACCGTCATTCAAGGTGATCACTGTAGGCGATGCACAACCGGCGAGGGTCGCGAGGCCCAGTGCGAGCATGAGAGTGGCGAGGGTCCGTTGAGTCATGAGTGTGTCTCCGAATATGAATTCTTTTGGTTACTGAGCTTGAGACGTATACAACGCGCGCAAGTTCCTTCTCGTGTCAGTCTGACACAGTGTTGTGTTCACTTAACAGCTCTGGCGTGTTGAGGTTGGCCAGGCGAGGATCGTTGTCGGGGCATTGCAGGGCGGTAGCACCCAGTTTACGCATCAGGCGACCCGGGCTGCGTTCGCCGTCGTGCCAAGCCGTTTCGAAGTCTGCCGAGAGCGCCACGGGGATGATGCACAGCAATGGTTCCCAGTGTTCGTTATGGCGCAGCATCAGCGGTTTATCCGGATGCTGGCGGGCGGTTTCGCGCATGCTCTGGAGCAGGGTCGCATCGATGCGCGGCACGTCGCACGGCAACACCAGCAGATAGGGGTGACGGGCGGCCTTGAGACCGGCGCGAATACCGGCCAAAGGTCCCGGGAAGTCGCCTTCATCGTCATGGACCAACTGGTCGGCATAAGGCGCGTACTTTTCCAGGTTCCTGTTGCAGGAGATGATCAGGTCATCGCTCAGCTCGCGGGTCTTGCGATGCAGATGCGCAATCAGCGGCTCGCCATGCCATTCCAGCAAACCCTTGTCCTGACCGCCCATGCGTTGGCCTCTACCACCTGCCAGGAGCAGAATGGAGCAGGGCGGCAAATGTGTATTTGAGGTCATGGCACGTCTCCATGGGGGCGGCGAAAAACCGGGGCGCTGTGATATAACACCGGGCTGTTTATCCTACAACTGGACGAGCCTATGAAAGCCAAGGCTGATGTACCTTTCACGCCGCTCAACATCGCGGTGTTGACTGTCAGCGATACCCGCACCCTGGAAACCGATACGTCAGGACAACTTTTCGTCGACCGTTTGAGCGCTGCCGGCCATAACCTGGCTGCTCGGGTTTTGCTTAAAGATGATCTCTACAAAATTCGCGCGCAAGTCGCCAACTGGATTGCCGATGACGTCGTGCAGGTGGTGTTGATCACCGGCGGTACGGGGTTCACGGGGCGCGACAGCACGCCGGAAGCGGTGAGCTGTCTGCTGGACAAGCAAGTCGACGGTTTCGGCGAGCTGTTCCGGCAAATTTCGGTCGCGGACATCGGCACTTCGACTGTTCAGTCCCGGGCCCTGGCGGGTTTGGCCAATGGCACGCTGGTCTGCTGTTTGCCGGGTTCGACCAATGCTGTGCGCACTGGCTGGGATGGCATTCTCGCTGAACAACTGGATTCGCGGCACCGTCCCTGCAATTTCGTCGCTCACCTGAAACAGGCGGCACCCTGTGAATCCCGTGGGTAAGCCCGGCAAAACCGGCAGCTTGATGGCGGTCGAAGTGGCGCTGGCGCGTTTGCTGGAAATGGCTGAGGCATCAACGATACGTGAGCGTGAGCGCTTGCCGTTGGCGCAGGCTCAGGGGCGCATACTGGCCGATGACCTGGTCTCGATGCTTGATCTGCCGCCCTGGCCGAACAGTGCCATGGACGGCTATGCCTTGCGCGTCGCTGACTGGGCGGGCGAACCCTTGGTGGTCAGTCAAAAGATTTTTGCCGGCCAGGCACCCGAGCCGTTGAAGCCAGGTACCTGCGCCCGGATCTTTACCGGAGCGCCTGTACCGGCGGGTGCCGATTGCGTCGAGATGCAGGAGAACGCCGAGGTCCAGGCGGACGAGCGCGTCCGTTTTATCGAGACGATGACCCCGGGTCAAAATATTCGCCCGCAAGGCCAGGAAACCACCGTTGGCGAACTTGTTTTGCCGGCAGGTACACGCCTCGGACCTATCGAGCAGGGCCTGGCGGCGTCGCTGGGATGTGCTGAGCTGGACGTGATTCGCAAGATTCGTGTTGCGGTCATGTCAACCGGAGACGAATTGATAGAGCCGGGCCAGCCCCTTGGGCCGGGACAGATTTACAACAGTAATCGCGTGTTGCTGTGCAGTTGGTTGCAGCGCTTGGGCTGTGAAGTGATTGATGCCGGAATACTCCCCGATGATTTAGCGACCACTCGTGCCCGCCTTGGCGAGTTGAAGGATGTCGACCTGATCCTTTCTACCGGCGGCGTGTCTGTGGGAGAGGCCGATTTTCTGGGCATTGCCTTGCGCGAAGAGGGCGAGTTGACCCTGTGGAAACTCGCCATCAAACCAGGCAAGCCGCTGACGTTCGGTCATTTTCGCGGCGTCCCCGTGATTGGTTTGCCCGGCAACCCTGCGTCGACGCTGGTTACATTTGCCTTGTTGGCCAGACCCTATCTTTTGCGCCGCCAGGGTGTGAGGGAGGTCGAGCCATTAAAGTTTCAGGTGCCTGCAGGGTTCGACTGGCCAAAGGCTGGTAATCGCCGAGAGTATTTGCGTGGACGCCTGGAGCATGGTCGGGCAATCATCTACAAGAATCAGAGCTCCGGGGTGCTCCGCAGTGCCGCCTGGGCCGATGGTCTGGTTGAAGTACTGGAAGACCGCACGCTGATCGAAGGCGATTACGTGAACTTCATTCCGCTGAGCGAAGTTCTGGGCTGATTCTGGCGAAAGTCTTGCCACGCAAGCCCGGTTGATCTTGCCCGAGCTTGCGTGCATGGCTAGCGTTTAACGAACCAGAAGTGACACGACCTGATCAAAGCGGCTGTTGGCGACCCAGCCCAGCAGCCCCAGGACCACGGCTGTTCCACCCGCAGAATAGGCCAGCCTGTGTTTGATGGATTTAACATCGCCACGGACCTCTTCCATGTCTCTTCGGATGTATTTGAGGTGTGTTTCGAGTTCAATGACGCGAGGTTCCATATCAACTCCTCCGGCGGGCTTTGCGTTGTTATTGAATTCAGCCTGATGATTGGCGCGAGTGTCTGCCATTGTCGCGACCTGACTGATCGGTAACCTGATGTCATGGCTTTGCATGGGCTGAAACGCTCCTTGCCTTACATCCCTTTGCGTGGCCGACACTGTTGTTGATTGCGCTTTGTGTGGCCCTTGAAGACGGTCTACTCATGGTTTGCACATCCCTGTGTGATGAATGTTGATGACTGATGCTGCGGACCTCAAGGTGTACCAATCGCCAAGGTTGGTCAATTGAGCCGATTCCGCACATGTTGTAAGAAAATTTCCCGCGCTGTAGGACCACAAGGCTGCACGCGCCAAAAAAAAACAAATCCGTGCGACTTTTTTAGGGGGTGGTGAGGTCAACATCTCCCATACGGATTCCAAACATGGGAGCGACAATAATGAATGAGCGCAAGGCGCTGTTGATTCTGCATGGCAAGCAGGCGCTCAACGAGGAGGTCCGCGCGGCCGTCGACGTTAAGCGCAAGCAGGGCTGGGAGTTGGCCGTCCGACTGACCTGGGAGGCGGGTGACGCGCAGCGGCTGGTGGAAGAAGCATTGAGCGCGGGCTATACGCAACTGATTGCTGGCGGCGGTGATGGCACCTTGCGTGATATCGCCGAGGCCATGGCAGCCCATTCGACGCAGGCCAGCCTGGTGCTGATGCCGCTGGGCACCGCCAACGATTTTGCGCGCGCTGCCGGCGTGCCGCTCGAACCCGTTCTGGCGCTGGACCTGCTGGAGGTCGCGCCGCAGGCGATCGATCTGGGCGAGGTGGGCGGTCAAGTTTTTCTGAACATGGCCACCGGCGGCTTTGGCAGTCAGGTCACGGCGAATACCTCGGAAGACTTGAAGAAAGTCCTCGGGGGCGCGGCTTATCTGTTCACCGGGTTATCGCGCTTCAGCGAACTGCATGCCGCCTACGGCGAGTTGCAGGGGCCGGACTTTCAATGGAGTGGTGAGCTTTTGGCGTTGGGTATCGGCAATGGCCGGCAGGCTGGCGGTGGTCATGTGCTGTGCCCGGAGGCCCTGGCTGACGATGGTCTGCTGGATATCAGCATTTTGCCGGCGCCGCAGGAAGTGGTCGGTACGTTGAAAACGTTGCTGGCCGATGGCTTCGGCATCGACAACATGTTTGTGCGAGCTCGCCTGCCATGGGTCGAGATCAAGGTTGCGGAAGGCCTCTACATCAATCTGGATGGCGAACCTATCGAGAGCGAGAGCCTGCGATTCTCGGCGCGTCCGGCGGCATTGCGCGTGCATTTGCCGCAGAACTCGCCTCTGCTGAGCGCTTCGAAAACGGTCAGTCGTCCAGGCTGATGATTTGCTCGCGCACGGCAAACAGCACCAGGCCGGCCACGTCGTAGATCTGCAAGCGCTTCATGATCTGCGAGCGATGGGTTTCAACGGTTTTGATGCTGAGGCCCAGGCCATTGGCGATTTCCCGGGTGGATTTGCCGCGAACAATCAGCCGCAGGATTTCCAGCTGGCGGGCCGTCAGGTTGTGCGAGTCCGCAGGCTCGGGCTGATGCTTCTGGTTGCGGATCAGTGCCTGGTTGATAACCGTGTGGGCAATGGCCGGGCTCAGGTAGCGTTCGTTATTGCGCAAGGCATCCAGGGCATGTTCCAGCTCGGTGGCCGTGGTGTCTTTGAGCAAATAGCCATGAGCACCGGACTCAAGCGCCTGCATGATCAGGGCTGGGTCAGTGTGCATCGACAGGATCAGCACCTTGCTTTGCGGGCGGACCCGCTTGAGTCGCTGCAAGGCTTCAAGGCCGCCGGTCTCCTTCATGGAGATATCCAGAAGAACGATGTCAGGGGACAGCTTCTCGACCATCTCGAGTAGCTGCGAGCCGTCATTGGCCTCACCAATGACCGCGTAGCCGGGAATATCCAGCACCAGAGCGCGCACGCCTGCCCTGATAAGCGAGTGGTCATCCACCAGAAGTAAGTTACAAGTCAATGCATAACCTTATTCGTACTGGCCCGTTCGAGCGCACGGGGCGCCCAGGGAAAGAGTGCTTCAATTTGAGTACCTTTGCCCGGCTCGCTGGTCACGTTCAAGGTACCGCCCAGTTGATCGATCCGTTCCACCATCCCGGCCATCCCGCGTTGTCCCTCTCGACCGGGGTCTGCGGCTGGCGCGAACCCCAGGCCGTCGTCGCTGATCAACAGCGCCAAACCCTGGGGCGTGCGTTGCAGGCGGATCAACAGGTTGTTCGCTTCGGCGTGGCGCAGAATGTTGGTGACCGCTTCCTGGGTGATTCGAAAGGCTGCCACCGCCATTTCTTCCGGTATGCCGGTCAGGCGTTGATGGCATTCCAGGCTCCAGTGCATCGATGTATTGACCAGCGTCTTGAGCAGATGCGCACGCAAACTGGCTTCCAGTCCAAGACTGGCCAACTGCCTGGGATTGAGAATGGCCGAGACATCACGAACTTTGGCCAGGGTTTCGTCCAGTGTGTCGCAGAGCACCGAGCACTGGCCTTGCATGTCTTCAGGCATACGACGTTTTAGCCACTCACTTTGAAGTTTTGCAGCGGTCAGCAACTGGCCGATGTCGTCATGCAATTCACGACTGAGCCGGTGACGTTCGTTCTCCTGTACTTCCAGCAGACGATCGGCCAGCTCTTGCGGCTGAAATTTTATCGACTTGCGCGAGAGGCAATGTTGAACCCAGACGCAGACGAGTGCCGCCAGATTGAGTACCAGCAGGCTGACCGGTAGTGGCACAGACAGGCTGAAGGCCAGCAAGCTGCCAAGCGCCGAGCTGGTACACAGCAAAAGCGTGAACCGTCGCGCGTTTGTTTGGGAGGGTGGCCATAGGGTGATTGACTTGAGACTGGCGTACATAGCGGATGGAGCCAATGGATGTTCGCTGCGGGCAGACCGGCCATCGTGGTTGACGGGTCTCTGTCTGAAAATCTGTAGTGACTCGTCTTGAGCAGTGCTGTCCAGGGTTGAAACCAGAGCCTTCAACTTATCGGGCTGCTGTCATCTGGAATCACATTGCCATTAATTAGCGTCAACTAAAGGTCGGCATAATACCACTTAAGATACCGTCGGTCGCGTTTGCTATATATGTCTATTCGGTCAGGAATTAAAGTTCTGGACGATAGTTCCACAATGGAAAAAGTTTTATGGGGGGATAATTATTTGTATCGAACTGTCGTTGGCAGGTATGAAATATTCAATTGCGACATGAGCGCACCCAAGTTAATGAGCGGCATCATGGCAATAAGAATACGCAGCACAGCCTAGTTGTCGGAAGAATTAAGCCTGCCGCTCAGAATAGGAAACGAGCGTGAACGGTTTGGAGTTAACCGCTAACTGAAAATGACTTTGTCCGACCTGAAACGCAAAGGCTTCAATCAGGGAAGTCTGTTCACTGTTATCCAGACTGAGTTGGCCGGTGGTCTGATCGATGAGTTCGAGTTGCCAGGCCATCAACGTAAAGCAGTCCTTCAGTGCGCCCAAGGCCTGGTCGTGCAGTTCCATGTGGCTTTGGGCGTGGTTCAGCAAACCGTGGATGTGCAGCGAAAATTCGGACACCGCTTCCAGCGCCAGAGCGTCGGCTCTGCTGGCCAGTTTTAGCAGGCTGCTGAGCATGCAATCGATTGCGTCCTTGTCATTGCTGATGAGCTGCAGATGGCTCAGGCACTCCTCCGATTTGGCCAGGAGTGTTTCAGCTTCGACCAGAAATTCCGGTAAACGCTGAGCCCACTGTTTAGGGTCGTTCGGCATGCTTATCTCCACAACGTCATGTCAAATGAGGGGATGTCGTGTGTGTCGACGAAGACGTCCAGCGTCCCGACGCTGCCGTGCCGGCATGAGATCGCGCTCCGGCTGACCTGGGCGCAGGCTGGGGAACTCGAGAGGGTGGATGGCCACTTACCTGCGATCGCACACAAAAGCCTGACTCCGTTCATGCAATGAGAATGGCGTCACATTAATGGCTATTGGATATTGCGAATATCAGGTTGGGCCTGATTGTTACTAGGGGAATCCCTTACACAGGGGAACCTAACGTGCAAACCGAGGTCGCGCCGCAGGGGATGAAGCAGATGAAATCACTGCGCCAGTAAAGCATGATGTTAATGTGACATCAATGCCCGGTCGTGGCATTTTGTCTAAGGGTCAAGGTCTGGCAAAAACAGCCGATAACTCTCTTTAGTGAATTCATCAGTACAAGCCCAGGAGTCATTAATGGCCGGCATTCTCGACACGGTAGACCAACGCACGCAACTGGTGGGTGAGAATCGCCTGGAAATTCTCATGTTCCGGCTGGCCGGTCGGCAATTGTTCGCGATCAACGTCTTTAAAGTGCAGGAAGTGTTGCAATTGCCGAAGCTGACCCTGATGCCTCAGCGTCATCCGTTTGTCTGCGGCGTGGTCAACTTGCGTGGGCAGACGTTGCCGGTGATCGATCTGTCCCAAGCCATCGGCATGCGTCCGCTGGTGCCTAGCCCTACCAGTACGATCATCGTCACCGAGTACAACCGTTCGGTGCAGGCGTTCCTGGTTGGCGGCGTAGACCGCATCGTCAACATGAACTGGGAAGCCATTCTGCCGCCGCCCACCAGCGCCGGCCGCCAGCATTACCTGACCGCCATCAGCAAGGTGGACGATCAGTTGGTGGAAATCATCGACGTCGAAAAAGTCCTGGCCGAAATTGTGCCGTATAACGCCAAGGTCTCGCGCGAGAAACTCGACGACCCGGTGCTGGAGCGCGCCCGTGGTCGTGAAGTGCTGCTGGTTGACGACTCCAACGTAGCCCTGTCGCAACTGCGCGATACCCTGGGCCAGTTGGGCGTGAAGATGCACATCGCCAGCGACGGCTTGAAGGCGCTGAACATGCTCAAGGCCTGGGCCGATACGGGCGTGTCGATGACCGACAAACTGCTGATGGTCTTTACCGACGCGGAAATGCCGGAAATGGACGGCTATCGCCTGACCACCGAAATTCGTAACGACCCGCGCCTGCGCGGGCTCTATGTGGTGCTGCACACGTCGCTGTCGGGCAGCTTCAATGACTCGATGGTCAAGAAGGTCGGCTGCGACAATTTCCTCTCCAAGTTCCAGCCGGACAAACTCGTCGACGTGGTGCGCCAGCGCCTGATGCTCGACGAAGTGCCGGCCTGATCTCGATCTAAGGCTGCACACGATCAACTTGTAGGAGCGAGCCTGCTCGCGAAGAGGCCATCACCGTCAATATTGATATTGGCTGATACATCGCCTTCGCGAACAAGCCCGCCCCTACAAGGTAAGCAGAGATCAATTTTCTGCCTTTGATTCGGCGACCAAGCTCGTATAGGGTGGCATTTTTTGCCCACCAGGGAGCTGGCCATGTTGCGTCTGAGCGCGCTTTACCGTTATCCGTTGAAATCCGGCAAGGGCGAGCCCCTGCAACAGGTCAGCCTCGACAAGCTTGGTCTGGACGGTGATCGACGCTGGATGCTCGTGGACGAGGCCAGCGGGCGCTTCCTGACCCAGCGCGCGGTGGGGCAGATGAGCCAGTTGTCGGCGCTGTGGAATGCCGACGGTGGCTTGACCCTCAGCGCTCCCGGCCGCTCCCCCATCGACATTGCATTACCCGCCAGCGATGCAGAACTGCGGGGCGTAACGATCTTCAAAGACACTCTGCGCGTACCCGATGCCGGTGATAAGGCCGGTGCCTGGGTCAGCGAGTTCATTGGAAAGCCGACGCGTCTGGTGCAAATTCCTCTGGATCGCGCGCGCACCACCCAAGCCGGCTACGGCAAGGACGACGATCAAGTGGCGTTCGCCGACGGCTTCCCGCTGTTGCTGATCGGGCAAGCGTCCCTGGAAGACTTGTCGCAAAAGGTCGGGCGCCCGCTGGAAATGCTGCGCTTTCGCCCGAATCTGGTGATCGAGGGCAGCGAGGCGTTTGCCGAAGACACCTGGAAGCGTATCCGCATCGGCGATGTCGAGTTCCGCGTGGTCAAGTCCTGTTCGCGCTGCATCCTGACCACCATCGACCCGCAAACCGGTGAGCGCAACAGTGATCGCGAGCCTTTGGCCACGTTGCAGAAATACCGCTCCGAGGCGGACGGCGCGATGTTCGGGCAGAACCTGGTCAACGACAGCAATGGCCAACTTGAAGTCGGCATGCCAGTGACCATCCTGGAATAAACACGCCGGATAAAAAATGCCCGGGACCATAAAGGCCCCGGGCATTTTTTTGTCACTGTGAAAACCCGGGGGTTTAGCCGCGGTATTCGCACAGGTAAGCGGTGTCGACGGCCACTTTCAACTGGAACTTGCTGTTGGCTGGCACATTGAACTGGCTGCCGGCGGCGAAGGTTTCCCAATCAGTGCTGTCAGGCAGCTTGACGGTCAGGGCGCCGGTCACCACGTGCATGATTTCACGCTGGCTGGTGCCGAATTCGTATTCGCCCGGAGCCATGACGCCGATGGTCGCAGGACCTTCAGCGGTGCCAAAGGCGATCGACTTGACGGTGCCGTCGAAGTACTCGTTGACTTTAAACATGGGCGATTCCTCGAAAAGGGCTAAAAAGGGCCGGCCAGTATGCACAAGGCCCATGCCGGCGTCACCTCTCCAGGGGGAGAACCTGTGGCAACAGACGCGCTGTATTGCGCGCATCTTCCAGTGCCCGATGTTGTTGGCCATTGAACTGCATGCCCGCCAGTTGCAGCGCGCCGTTGAGCCCCAGTGGGCGTTCCAGGCGCCGGGCCTTGGCAAAGCGCTGTTTGAGATTCATGTGCGGCACGCTGGCAAGAACGCTGTCCAGTTGCAGTCGCTGCCATTCCTGAAGCAGTTGCTTGCGATCGTAATCGCCCCAACTGGCCCAGCCCTCCAGCTCCGGTTGATGGTGCACGAGCCATTGCTCGAATGACGGCCAGACCTCACTCAGCGTCTGCGCTGCGTCGACGTTGGCCTGAGTGATGTGCGTCAGCTCCCGGCAAAACGGCGTCAGCAAAGGCCGACGCAGCGGCCGCACGAAGCACTGGAAACAATCCACCTCGCGCCCTTTTCGGTCCACCAGGGTGGCACCGATTTCGATGATTTCCATTTCCGTAACTGGCCAGCCACCGTCATCGGTGGTGGCTTCCAGATCGATCACCAGCCAGTGAGGCATCGCAGGGTTCCTGGTATCCGCGTCCTGATAGGGCTTGAGCGTAGCCAAAGCCGGCGGATCCGCCTAGCGGCTTATTCGACCTCCAACAAAATCTGACGATTCTTCACCTGATCGCCGACCCGCACCTGCAAGCGTTTCAACACCCCATCGATACCTGATTTAAGTGGATGTTCCATTTTCATCGCTTCGAGCACCACCAGCAGCTGACCTTTGCTGACCGGGCTGCCCTCGCTGACCAGTACGTCGACGATTGCCCCGTCCATGGGCGCCTTGAGGGTGCCGGAGCTGACGCTGGCCTGGCTGCTGACCAGCGCTTGAGTTTGATCGACCAGACGCAGACTGCCGGGGCGGGTGAACAACCAGAGTTGCCCGGCCGCGAGGCGGTAGGCATGACGTTGGCGAATGCCATCGATTATCAGTGTGGCCCAGTGCCCGTCGCACTGGATGACCTTCAATTCGACGGTTCGGTCGCCGATGTGCAAACGGTACGGTGCATCAGGCGCTGCGTTCAATGCCACCGGCCAGTCCCGATCCTCCAGGCCGATGCGGTAATGCAGAGGCACGCTGGCGTTGTTCCGCCAGCCAGCCAGCGAGGCGGGATGAGCCTGCGCTGACGCGTGATAGAACAAAGCAGCTGCAATCGCCAGTTCTTCAGCGCTTGGAACCGGCGGATGCAGGCAAGGATGGTCGGCGAAACAGCTCGGGATGAACCCGGTGCTGAATTCGCCGCTGATGAACTGCGGGTGTTGCAGCAGGCTGGCGAGCAAGCGTTGATTGCTTTTTACGCCCAGCAGCACGCTGTCCTGCACGGCCCGCAGCAGTTTTCGCCGGGCTTCTTCACGGGTCGCGCCATGGGCGATGATCTTGCCCAGCAGCGGATCGTAGAACGGGCTGATGTCCTGGCCTTCGATCAAGCCGTGATCGATCCGCACGCCGTCTTGCAACGCGAGCTCCCATGCCTCGATTCGACCGGTTTGCGGCAAAAAGCCCTGGGCCGGGTCTTCGGCGTACAAACGCACTTCCATGGCATGCCCGTTGAGCTGCACTTCTTCCTGGCTCAACGGCAGCGGCAGGCCCTCGGCGACGTGCAGCTGCCAGGCCACCAGATCGAGGCCGGTGATCAATTCGGTCACCGGGTGTTCCACTTGCAGCCGGGTGTTCATCTCCAGGAAGTAGAACTGCCCGCGCGCGTCCAGCAGGAATTCCACGGTGCCGGCGCCCACGTAATTCACCGCGCGTCCGGCCTTGAGCGCCGCTTCGCCCATGGCCTGGCGCAAATCGGTGGTCATCACCGGGCAGGGCGCTTCTTCGATGACTTTCTGGTGGCGACGCTGGATCGAACAGTCGCGTTCACCGAGGTAGATCAGGTTGCCGTGCTGGTCGCCGAACACCTGCACCTCGACATGACGGGGATCGATCAGCGCTTGTTCGAGAATCAGCTCGTCGCTGCCAAACCCGTGCAGCGCTTCGGAGCGCGCGGTTCGCAGCTGTTCCAGCAAATCGTCGGCGCTGTGCACCAGGCGCATGCCGCGCCCGCCACCGCCAGCGCTGGCCTTGATCATCAGCGGATAGCCGATGCGTGCGGCTTCGCGGCTCAGGGTTGCATCGTCCTGTTCGGCGCCCTGATAGCCTTTGATGCAGGGCACGCCGGCCGCGAGCATGGTGAGTTTCGACAGGCGCTTGCTGCCCATCAACTTGATCGCTTCGGGGCTCGGGCCAATGAAGGTAATGCCGGCGTGTTGGCAGGCGAGGGCGAATTCGGCGTTTTCCGAGAGGAAGCCGTAGCCGGGATGGATCGCGTCGGCACCGCTGCGCCGGGCGGCGTCGATGATCGCCGGGATGTTCAGGTAGGACTGCTGCACCGGGGCCGGGCCTATGTTGACCGCTTCGTCGGCCATTTGGACGTGCAGGGCGTCGGCGTCGGCATCGCTGAATACGGCGACGGTGCGGTAGCCCAGGGCGTGGGCGGTGCGCTGGATGCGGCAGGCGATTTCACCGCGATTGGCGATGAGGATTTTGCTGAGTCCGGGCATAGGTCTTCCCTTTGGTTTTGCGGTGAATGCGATGGCCTCTTCGCGGGCAAGCCTCGTTCCTACAGGTACAGCGATTGCCGCGGGATTTGTGCTCGGCACAAAACCTGTAGGCGCGAGGCTTGCCCGCGAAGCTTTTAGAGGGCCCACCCCGGTTTGCGTTTTTGCACGAAGGCCATCGTCCCCTCGACTCCTTCAGCCCCGGTCACCGCTTCGCTGAACCACCCGGCCGCTTCATCCAGCAAAGCGTCCGAAGGCTGCCCCGCACTCGCCAGCAACAGTTTTTTGGTCGTGGCATTCGCCCCCGGCGCGCAGCACAACACATGGGCGAGGATTTCATCGAGGCGCTCGGCCAACGCTTGCGCGTCATGCTCGACAAAATGCACCAACCCCATGCGCCGTGCGTGTGTGCCATCGAAACGTGCCGCGGTCAGCGCCAGTCGACGTGCCTGGGTCAGGCCGATACGCTGGACCACGAATGGCGCGATCTGCGCGGGCAACAGACCGAGGCTGGTTTCCGGCAGACCGAACTGCGCCAGGTGATCGGCCAGCGCGACGTCGCTGACGCACGCCAGCCCCAATCCGCCGCCGAGCACCGCGCCTTGCAGCACCGTAATGACCACTTGCGGCGCGTGTTGCACCTCTTGAAGCAGCGCGCCGAACGCTCGATTCAAATCGCGATAGGCGTCCGGGCCTTGAGCCCGGGCATTGGCCATGTCCTTGATGTCGCCGCCGGCACAAAAATGTCCACCGGCACCACCGATCACCAGTGCACGAACGGCTCGATCATCACGCACCGCAGCCAGCACCGCACGCAGTTCGGCAACCATCTGCAAGCTCATGGCGTTGCGGCTTTCCGGGCGATTGAGGGTGATGTGCAGCACGCCGTTATGGGATTCGAGCAGCAAGGTCTGGCAAACCGGCAGGGCGCTCATTTCTTTTTCCCCGGCAGGATGCCCATGAGTTTGCAGATGATCCCCAGCATGATTTCGTCGGCCCCGCCGCCGATCGACACCAGTCTCACGTCACGGTAAGCGCGGGCCACCGGGTTGTCCCACATGAAGCCCATGCCGCCCCAATATTGCAGGCAGCTGTCGCTGACTTCGCGGCCCAGGCGCCCGGCCTTGAGTTTGGCCATCGATGCCAGGCGCGTAACGTCCTGACCTTTGATGTACTGCTCGGTGGCCTGATAGACCAGCGCTCGCAAGCATTCGATTTCGGTTTGCAGTTCGGCCAGGCGAAAGTGAATGACCTGATTGTCGATCAGCGCGCTGCCGAAGGTTTTGCGCTCCTTGCAGTACTCGATGGTGCTGTCGACGCAGTATTCCAGGCCCTTGATCATGTTCGCCGCGCCGAACAGACGTTCTTCCTGGAATTGCAGCATCTGCATCATGAAGCCGGCGCCTTCATGGCCGATGCGGTTGCGCTGCGGCACGCGCACGTTGTCGAAAAACACCTGGGCGGTTTCCGAACTGCGCATGCCGAGCTTATCCAGGTGCGAACTGAGGCTGATGCCCGGGGTGTTCATCGGCACCATGATCAGCGATTTGTTGACGTGCGGTTTGTCGTCGGAGGTGTTGGCCAGCAGGCAGATGAAGTCGGCGCTCGGCGAGTTGGTGATCCACATTTTGCTGCCGTTGATCACGTAGTCGTCGCCGTCCTTGCGGGCACTGGTTTTCAAGCCAGCGACGTCGGAGCCGGCACCGACTTCCGAGACGCCGATACAGCCGACCTGTTCGCCGGTAATGGCCGGACGGAGGAACTCTTCGCGCAGTTCATCGGAACCGAAGCGGGCGAGGGCGGGCGTGCACATGTCGGTCTGCACGCCGATGGACATCGGGATCCCGCCACAGTGAATCGTGCCGAACTCTTCGGCCGCCACGATCGAATAGCTGTAGTCGAGTCCCATCCCACCGAATTTTTCCGGTTTTGAAATCCCCAGCAAGCCGAGGTCGCCGGCCTTGCGGAAAATCTCGTGGATCGGGAAGCGCCCGGCCTTCTCCCACTCTTCGACGTGGGGATTGATCTCGTGATCGACGAATTGGCGGACCGTGCGACGCAGTGCTTCGTGTTCCTGGGTGAAGATCATTTTTATTGTTCTCCTGTGATCCGCGATCAGAATCTCGCGACGCCAAAACTGTTGGTTTGTAGCGGCCGCACTTCGGCCTCATGACAGATGTCCAGCAAGTAACCGAGCAAGGTCCGGGTATCCCGCGGGTCGATCAGTCCGTCGTCCCACAGGTTGGCGCTGCCATACAGCGCGGTGGACTGGCTGTCGAGTTTCTGCGCGGTGACCTGTTCGAGCATGTCGAGCATTTTCGGGTCGGGCACCAGGCCGTCCTTGAGCTGTTTGGCCTCGGTGACGATACGCAGCACCTTGCCAGCCTGGGCGCCGCCCATGACGGCGGTGCGGCTGTTGGGCCAGGCGAAGATGAACCGCGGGTCGAGGCCGCGGCCGCACATCGCGTAGTTGCCGGCGCCGTAGGAGCCGCCGACGACGATGGTCAGTTTAGGCACTCGGGCGTTGGCCACCGCTTGAATCATCTTCGCGCCGTGCTTGATCACGCCTTGCTGTTCCGATTCGGTGCCGACCATGAACCCGGTGGTGTTGTGGAAAAACAGCAGCGGCGTCCGGCTCTGGTCACATAACTGAATAAATTGCGCCGCCTTGCTCGCCCCCTTGGGCGTGATCGGGCCGTTATTGCCGATGAATCCGCAAGCACGGCCCTGAATGTGTAAATGGCCGCAGATGGTCTGCTGATCGAACTCACCCTTGAACTCGAGGAAGCTCGAACCGTCGGCAATCCGCGCGATGATCTCGCGCACGTCATAGGGTTTCTTTGGGTCGTCGGGAATCAGTCCGAGCAGCTCATCGATCGGGTAGAGCGGGTCTTCCCAGTAACGGGCGGGCGCTGCCGGTAACCGTGCATTCCACGACAGCAGACTGACAATCTCGCGCACCTGGCGCACGCCATCGGCATCGTTCTCGGCCAGGTATTCGGCGGTGCCGGCGGTTTGCGCGTGCATCTCGGCGCCGCCCAGTTCTTCATCGGTGGCGACTTCTCCGGTCGCGGCCTTGAGCAGCGGCGGGCCGGCCAGAAACAGCTTCGCCTTGCCACGCACCACCACCACGTAATCCGACAACCCTGGCTGATAGGCGCCACCCGCCGTGGCCGAACCATGAACAACGGTGATTTGCGGCAACCCCATGGCCGACATCCGCGCCTGATTGGCAAAGCTCCGCGCCCCTTCGACGAAAATTTCTGCCGCGTAATTGAGATTGGCGCCGCCGCTCTCGGCAAGGGTGATCACCGGCAGTTTGTTCTCCATGGCGATCTGTTGCAGGCGCAGGGACTTTTTCAGGCCGCTGGGGGAAATGGTCCCGCCCTTGATCGCACTGTTGTTCGCCACCACCAGCACGCGCACGCCGGACACGTAGCCGATCCCGGCGATCAAGCCGCCACCGGCCGAGCTGCCGTCCTTGTCGTCGTGCAGTTTATAGCCGGCCAGGCTCGCCAGTTCGAGGAACGGCGCGCCGGGATCGAGCAGCAGATTGAGGCGCTCACGGGGCAGCAACTGGCCGCGCTTGTCGAATTTTGGCTTGGCTTCGGCCGCCTTGTTCAGCAGGTTTTGTTCGAGCTGACGGACCTGCTCGATGCCGACCAGCATGGCCGTGCGGTTCTGGGCGAATTGTTCGCTGAACGGGTCTATTTGGGACTGGATCACCGGCATGGCTTATTCCTTGTCCTTGAGCACATCAGGAAGGTAGGCGCGGTGAAAACCGTTGTACGACTCACTGTTCGTCGCCTTGTGAATCGGCCACGCCCGCCCGCCGAGGCTGGCCGCGCCGTCAATGCGCAACGTGCTGCCGCTGATGAATGCCGCCGCCGGGCTGAGGAGGAAAACGATCGCCGCGCTGACTTCGGATTCCGTGCCGATGCGCTTGAGCGGCACGTGCTCGCGCAAGGTCGGAATCACCGCTTTGAATGCACCTTCGTAGGTGTCCATGCCGCTCGATGCCACCCAACCCGGCGCCACCGCGTTGACCCGCACCCCGGCATACCCCCATTCGAAGGCAGCGGTCTTGGTGAGGTTGTCCATGCCCGAACGCGCCGCGCCCGAGTGGCCCATGCCGGGCATGCCGCCCCACATGTCGGCGAGCATGTTGACGATGGCGCCGCCGTGTTTGCTCATGGATTGGTTGAACACCTCCCGGGCCATCAGGAAACCGCCCACCAGGTTGGTGCGCATCACGGTTTCGAATCCCTTCTGATTGATTGAGGCCAGCGGCGACGGGTATTGGCCACCGGCATTGTTGACCAGCCCATGAATCGGCCCGTGTTTGCGAATCAACTCGCTAACCAGATGCTTGACCGCTTCTTCTTCACGAATGTCGCAGGTGGCCCAGTCCGCCTTGCCGCCGTCTTCGGTGATTTCGGCGGCGACGTTTTTCAACTTGTCAGCCTTGCGTCCGACCAGCAGCACATGGGCGCCGAGTGCCGCCAGCTCATGGGCGGTGCACCGGCCGATGCCGCTGCCGCCACCGGTGACGATGATGGTTTGGCCTGCAAACAAACTGGCTTTGAAAATCGAATCGTAGGCCATGGCGACAGTCCTCTAGTTGACCTGGTCGGCGATGCGCTGGGGCACCGGAATCTGGATGTCCAGCAACTGCTGGGCGAAGGCCTTGCCTTGCGGATCGATCCGCAGGCTGGCCACACCGCCGCCGCCGAGGGCGTTCTCCAGAAGAAAATTGAAGCTGTGGGTGCCGGGCAAATACCAACGCTCGACACGTCCGTGTACCGGGTCAAGGACATGGCTCATCCAGTCGACCATCACCTCGGGCGTCAGGGCTTCGGCGATCCATGGCAGGAACTCGGGCTCCCGGGCCATAACGCCGATGTTGCTGTGATTGCCCTTGTCGCCGGAGCGCGCCACGGCGAGTTTGATCAGGGCCACGCTGGCATCGGCGCGGCCGGTGGGTTGCGGCGGGTCGAATGGAACGGGCAAGTCATCCGGGTCGAGCACATCGACGGCGGGCAGGGCGCATGGGTGGCGCTGGCCCTGGAGATCAATGTCCAGCGTGCAGGCGGTTTTGTCGATGAGGAACGAGAACAGGCGGATCAGCGGATAGACCGTCGGCCGTCCGCCGACAATCCCGGTCAGCCCCGGCGCCATGCCGGTGGCTGCCTGGGCGATTTCCCGGGAGAACACGATCAATGCCTGTTTGCTCGGATGGCGCACCGCGAGTTTGATCACTACTTCGCGGCTGTCCTGACGTTGGCCGTGGGGGCCGTAAGTGGCTTCGCTGCCCAGGAGTTCGATGTTGACTTCGCTGTAGGGCGCCCAGCCGCGCTGGCTGAAGATGTCCGAGGTCTTGTTGATGATCGCCTGGCTAACCCGTTCGGCCTTGGCCACGGCATCGATCCCGGCGATCAGGCAACTGGCGGTGCAACGGAAACCGTCCGGGTAGGTCGCGCTGACCTTGTACTGATCGGTAGGCGGCAAGCCTTTAGCGCCATGCACCCGAACCGCGTTTTTACCTTGTTGCACGAGTTTGACCTGGGTGAAATCGCAGACCACGTCGGGCAGCAGATAGGCCTGGGGGTTGCCGATTTCATAGAGCATCTGTTCGCCGACGGTCAGCGGCGTGACCACGCCGCCAGAACCCTCGGGTTTGCTGACGATGAACTGGCTGTCGGCGCTGACTTCGACGATGGGGAAGCCAATGTGTTCGTAATCGGGCACGTCGCGCCAGTCGGTGAAATTGCCGCCGGTGCACTGGGCGCCACATTCGATGATGTGCCCGGCCAATGCGGCCTGGGCCAGTTTGTCGTAGTCATGCCAAGACCAGCCGAATTCATGCACCAGCGCGGCACTGACTACCGCGCTGTCGACGACGCGCCCGGTAATGACGATGTCGGCACCCAAACGAAGGGCTTCGACAATGCCCGGGGCGCCGAGGTAGGCGTTGGTCGAGACGCACATCGGCGGCAAGGGCGCGCCGCTGAACATTTCATGCAGGCCACGACTGCTCAGCTGTTTGAACTGCGGTTGCAGGTCGTCGCCCAGCAACACGGCGATTTTTAGTGCCACCCCGGCCTTGTCACAAGCCGCTTGCAAGGCAGCGGCGCAAGCCTGCGGATTGACCCCGCCGGCATTGCTGATGACGCGGATGTTTTGTTCGGCGAGTTGCCCCAGCAATGGGCTGAGGACTTCGATGAAGTCGACCGCATAGCCTGCCTGCGGATCTTTCATCCGTGCGCCGGCCATGATCGACATGGTGATTTCGGCTAAATAGTCGAAGACCAGATAATCCAGACGCCCACCGTGCACCAGTTGCGCGGCGGCGGTCGAGGTATCGCCCCAGAACGCGCTGGCGCATCCGATGCGAATCGTTTCTGGCGCAGTCGTTTCCATAACCACCTCCGATAGAAGTGTGTCGAGACTACCAAGCAAGCGCTTGGTTTGTAAATCGCTGAAATATCTTCTGCCCGAGCGCTTGCTTGGTTGCCGTCGCCAGCTTAAATTGCCCGCGCAACCCCGCTGTTTTAGCGGCGGGTGGCGCATTTGATTGATCGACTGTAGGAGAGAACGGGTGGACGAGCAAAAAGCCCTGGGGGTCATGCGCGAATTGGTCGACAACGGCCAATTGACCGACCCCGACAGCGCCCGCGGCAAACTGCTGCAAGTGGCGGCTCACCTGTTCCGCAACAAAGGTTATGAACGCACCACGGTGCGCGATCTGGCCGGCGCCGTGGGCATTCAGTCGGGCAGCATTTTTCATCACTTCAAAAGCAAGGACGAGATCCTGCGGGCGGTGATGGAAGAGACCATCCGCTACAACACGGCGTTGATGCACGCTGCCCTGGCCGAGGCCGGCAATGTGCGCGAGCGGGTGTTGGCGCTGATTCGCTGCGAATTGCAGTCGATCATGGGTGGCAGCGGCGAGGCCATGGCGGTGCTGGTGTACGAATGGCGTTCACTGTCCGACGACGGTCAGGCGCAGGTGCTGGCGCTGCGCGATATTTACGAAGCGCTTTGGCTGCAGGTGTTGGGTGAAGCCAAGGACGCCGGTTTTATCCGTGGCGATGTGTTCATCACGCGTCGTTTTCTGACGGGGGCGTTGTCTTGGACCACCACCTGGTTTCGTGCCGGCGGCAGCATGAGCCTCGATCAATTGGCCGATGAAGCATTGATTCTTGTCCTCGAAGAGAAGCAATAAGTTGTCATGAGCCAGCAGGAAACTGGCTAAGTGGCTGAAACCGCCTAGCTTGAATGCATTGATGGGTATTTTTTGGGGAGTGGGTTGTTTTGATGTCTTCGCCAATTAGGACGGCCACGCGGCTTTTGCTGGCGTCGCTCGCGACGGTTTGGGTGTTGCCGTCCCAGGCTGCGCAACTGGTGCGGGTCGGTGCCGCACATTTCCCGCCTTATACCGTGCGCCCGGAGTCCGGTGCCGACACTGGCCTGCTGCCGCAATTGGTAGAAGCCTTGAATCAATTGCAGAGCGACTATCAGTTCGTTCTGGTGCCGACTTCGATTCCTCGGCGATTCGGTGATTTCAAGCAAGGTCGGGTCGACATGGCCATTTTCGAGAACCCGGACTGGGGCTGGAAGGACATTCCCCACACCAGCGTCGACATGGGGCTTGAAGACGCCGAGATTTTCGTCGCGCAACGCAAGCCCGATCGTCAGCAAAGCTATTTTTCCGACCTCACCGGCAAGCGTCTGGCGCTGTTCAGCGGCTATCACTACGAGTTCGCCAACTTCAATGCCGACCCGAAATTCCTCGCGCAGAACTATGACGCCACGCTGACCTATTCCCATGACAGCAACCTGCTGATGGTGCTGCGCGGGCGGGCAGACATTGCCTTGGTGACGCGTTCCTACCTGAGCGATTACCTGCTACGCAACGAGCAGGTGGCCGATCAGTTGCTGGTGTCGCAGCGCATCGATCAGGTGTATCACCACTACGCGATCCTGCGTCCGTCCGCGCCCATCAGCGGCGAGGCGTTCGGCAAGTTACTGCAAGGGTTGCGGGACAATGGGCAGATGCTGAAGATTTTCGATCCGTACAAGATTGCGGTGGTGCCGGTGCCCAAACCCTGAATGACGCCGCAGGTCGCATCATTCGCGACTTCACTTAAATTTCCTGCCCCGGCTCACGTCACATGGTTGAACTGTCGACGATTATCGTGAGCCCGACCCATGCCCAATCTGAATGACCTGACTGCCCTGGCCTTGCCCAACGGAAGCCGTCTTGTAGCGGATGAAACCCAAAGTCGCCTGCACCTCAGCCTGGAAGGGCAGCCGCTGATCGAACTGCGCCTGACCCGAGAGTCTGAGTTGCAGGTGCAGGTCGAACAGCGCTTGGACACGCCTGAAAGTCAGGCGCTCTGGGCCGCCTGCTATTGGCTGTTTGCCCGTGATCCGGCGTGCCAACACCTGACTTTTCAACTGCAGCAGTTACCCGCCGACGCCTTGGCGAGCGGTTTGCTGATTCCCACCGACACCGCCGGCCAATACCGCTGCGAACGCACGCTGTTCTGGCAGTTGCCCCAGCCGTGGCTCAGCCAGGCACTGACCGACACTTACCCGCAGCAAATGGTCATCAGTGGCGGCAAGCGTCATCCTCTGCGCCCGCTAAAACCACGGGGTGAAGTCTATCGGCGCTTCGATGCGCGGCTCGGTGCCTGGATTTCCCTGCGCACGCTGGACATCGACCTGGACCTGGCTCGTTTCAATCGCTGGCAGAACAGCCCGCGGGTGGCGAGTTTCTGGCAGGAGGAAGGCAGCCTCGAGCAGCACCGCGAATACCTGAGCAAACTCGACGCCGACCCTCACACCGTGACGCTGATCGGTTGTTTCGACGATCAGCCGTTTGCCTATTTCGAAGCCTATTGGGCCAAGGAAGATCGCATAGCACCGTTCTATGACGCCGGCGATTACGACCGCGGTATCCACATGCTGGTGGGCGAAGAAAATCACCGTGGCCCGCACAAGGTGGCGAGCTGGTTATCGGCGCTGACGCATTTCCTGTTTCTCGACGATCCGCGCACCCAGCGAGTGGTCGCCGAGCCTCGCGCCGACAACGGGAAGATGATCGGGTACATGCAGGATCAGGGTTACCACTGCGAGAAAGAGTTCGACTTCCCGCACAAGCGCGCGGCGTTGATGATGCTGGGGCGTGAGCGGTTTTTTGATCGGTGCAAGTTGGCGTGATGCTTAAGGCTCAAGATCTGCTTCGGTCTTGAGTGCCCCATCGCGAGCAAGCTCGCTCCCACATTGGATCTCCTGTGAACACAAAATCTGTGGGCACTCGAGATCAACTGTGGGAGCGAGCTTGCTCGCGATTGGGGCAACACAAATTCCAGATTCAACGACGGGCAAAGGTATCCACGCGATTGCCCGACACCTTGCGGCAGTGCACCAGCGCATCGCGAATCATGAAGTTCACCAGGGTCGGCGAGACGCCGAGTTCCTTGGCGATGTCCTTTTGCGGCACGCCGTGCAGGCGGTACATCTCGAAGGCGTAGCGGGTGCGGCTCGGCAGCTCCGTCAGCGCATCGGCGATGTTTTCCAGGGTCGAGAAATTGATGTGCGAGGTTTCCGGCGAAGCACCCTGAATCACCACGTTCAGACCTTCCTCTTCCGGGCCGGAGTATTTCTGCTCCAGCGCCTGCTTGCGATAGTGGTCGATCGCCAGGTTGCGCACGATCTGGAACAGATAACTGAGCTGAGCCTTGAAGGATGACGTGATTTGCGGCGCCGATTGCAGTCGGAAAAACGCATCCTGGACCACGTCTTCAGCACGCGACCGGCAGCCGGTAATTCGCGCTGCAATCTTGACCAGAATCAGTCGGTTGTCGACAAAGGCCTGAAGTAGCGGTGAATCGCACCTGCTTGTGGATACTTGTTCCGTCATGGAAATCACCTTGCTGCCAATAGGTTGGGTGGGAGGCCGAGGGGGGGCGTCCTACACATCGAGCGACAAATTATGCTGAATGATAATGATTGTCAATTGAGAAAGAGAACTAATGCTCCTCAACGGTGCAGAGTGAGAACTGCGACACGCTGCCGCACTCGCTTGCAGCACTTGGCCCCGCTGGCGATCAAGCCTGCCGACTAATTATTTCAAGACGCCATCCGTTCTCATTGGTGAAAGGTGCCGGGTCAATCCCGGCCAAAACAGCATTCCCAATGCCTTGCGCAGTCGGCGAAGACCGCGTCCTGCATGCCCTTTAATGGGCGTGACGTAAGAAAACCGATTCCATTTGCAAGCCGAATTCAGGCAGGAAACCTCATGACCGACGCGTTCGAACTCCCAAGCAATCTGGTCCAAGCCCTCCAGCGCCGCGCGGCCCTGACGCCGGACCGGGTGGCCTTGCGTTTTCTCGCCGACACCCCGGATCAGGCGGTGGTCCTCAGTTATCGCGAGCTGGATCAGCGGGCGCGAACCATTGCCGGTGCGTTGCAGGCCGAAGCTGAATTCGGCGATCGCGCCGTGCTGCTGTTCCCGAGTGGTCCGGATTATGTCGCGGCATTTTTTGGTTGCCTGTACGCCGGGGTGATCGCGGTGCCGGCTTATCCGCCGGAGTCGGCTAAACGTCATCACCAGGAACGTCTGCTGTCGATCATCAGCGATGCCGAGCCGCGCTTGCTGCTGACCAGCGCCGGCCTGCGCGACGCCTTGCTGCAGATTGAAGGTGCGCCGCCGCTGCTGTGTGTCGACACTCTCGAAGGTGCCCTGGCCGACCGCTGGATCGCGCCGAACCTGGCCGACGACCACATCGCCTTCCTGCAATACACCTCCGGTTCCACCGCGTTGCCCAAAGGGGTGCAAGTCAGCCACGGCAACCTGGTGGCCAATGAACTGCTGATCCGTCATGGCTTCGGCATCGACCTGAACCCGGATGATGTGATCGTCAGCTGGCTGCCGCTGTACCACGACATGGGCCTGATCGGCGGGCTGTTGCAGCCGATTTTCAGCGGCGTGCCGTGCGTATTGATGTCGCCGGCCTATTTCCTCGGGCGGCCATTGCGCTGGCTGGAAGCGATCAGTGAATACGGCGGCACCATCAGCGGCGGCCCGGATTTCGCCTATCGCCTGTGCAGCGAGCGCGTCAGCGAATCAGCGCTGGAGCGCCTCGACCTGAGCGGCTGGCGCGTGGCGTATTCCGGCTCTGAACCGATTCGTCTCGACACCCTCGATCGCTTCGGCGAAAAGTTCGCGGTGTGCGGTTTCACCACCGACAGTTTCATGGCGTCCTACGGGTTGGCCGAAGCCACCTTGTTTGTCGCCGGAACCCCGCGCGGGCAGGGCATCGGCAACCTGCGCGTGGACGATCACGCCTTGGCCCAAAACCGCGCAGAGCCTGGCGAAGGCAGCGCGATCATGAGTTGCGGCATCAGTCAGCCGGACCATGAGGTGCTGATCGTCGACCCGGTCGCGGTCAATGAACTGGCCGACAACGCGGTCGGCGAAGTCTGGGCCGCCGGGCCAAGCATCGCCCATGGCTACTGGCGCAACCCTGAGGCCAGCGCCAAAACCTTCGTTCAGCACAACGATCGGACCTGGCTGCGCACGGGCGACCTGGGTTTCATGCGTGACGGTGAGCTGTTCATCACCGGGCGCCTGAAGGACATGCTGATCGTTCGCGGTCACAACCTGTACCCGCAAGACATCGAACAGACCGTCGAACGCGAAGTGGAAGTGGTGCGCAAAGGTCGCGTTGCCGCTTTTGCGGTCAATATCGACGGTCAGGAAGGCATCGGCATCGCCGCGGAAATCAGCCGCAGCGTGCAGAAAATCCTCCCGCCCGACGCGTTGATCAAAGCCATCCGCCAGGCGGTGGCCGAGGCGTATCAGGAAGCGCCGAGCGTGGTGGTGCTACTCAATCCGGGCGCATTGCCCAAAACCTCCAGCGGCAAACTGCAACGTTCGGCCTGCCGCAATCGCCTGGCGGACGGCAGCCTCGACAGCTATGCGCTGTTCCCGTCGGCAGATGTTCAGAGCGAAGCCAAAGCCGAATCAAGTTCTGAGCTGCAAGCCTTGATTGGCCAGATCTGGAGCGAACAACTGCAGGTCAAACAGGTCGGCGCCGACGATCACTTCTTCTTGCTCGGTGGCAATTCCATCGCCGCCACTCAAGTGGTTGCGCGACTGCGTGAAACACTCGGACTGGAGCTGAACCTGCGCCTGCTGTTCGAAGCGCCAACCCTCGGCACCTTCACCGCCGCTGTCGCTCAGCTGCAACAGGATGGCGGCCTGGCTCAGGGCGCGATCACCTCGCTGTCGCGCAACGAACCGATGCCGCAATCCCTGGCGCAAAACCGCCTCTGGATTACCTGGCAACTCGACCCGCACAGCAGCGCCTACAACATTCCCGGGGCCTTGCGCCTGCGTGGCGAGCTGGACGAAGACGCCTTGCGCGCCAGTTTCCAGCAACTGATCGAGCGTCATGAATCCCTGCGCACACGGTTCTTCGAACGGGACGGCGTGGCGCTGCAACAGGTCGATGCGGCGGGCGACTTCAACCTTCAATTGATCGACATCAGCGACCTGCCCGCCGCCGAGCGTGAAGCCCGTGCGCTGCAAATCCGTGAGGACGAAGCCCGCACCCAGTTTGATCTGGAGAAAGGCCCACTGCTGTGGGTGACGCTGGTGCGCCTCGACGACGAGGACCATCAACTGCTGGTGACGATGCATCACATCATCGCCGATGGTTGGTCGCTGAATGTGCTGATCGACGAGTTCTCGCGCCTGTACGCGGCTGCCTGCCAGGGACAAAAAGCCACGTTTTGCGCTTTGCCGACCCAATACGCCGACTACGGCAGCTGGCAGCGTCAATGGCTGGCGCAAGGGGAGGGCGAGCGTCAACTCGCCTACTGGAAAGAGCAGCTGGGCGAAGAGCATCCAACGCTGAATCTGGCCACCGATCACCCGCGCTCGGCGCAGCACATTCACAGTGCTGCTCGCCATTCGATAAAGCTCGCCGCGACCTTGAGCGATGCCATTCGCCAGACCGCCCAGGCGCATGAATCGACGCCGTTCATGCTGTTGCTCTCCGCGTTCCAGAGCCTGTTGCACCGCTACAGCGGCCAGCGCGACATCCGCATCGGCGTGCCGAATGCCAACCGTCCGCGCCTGGAAACCCAAGGGCTGATCGGCTTCTTCATCAACACCCAGGTGCTGCGTGCCGAGGTGGATTCGCGCCTGTCATTCGTGGAGCTGTTGGCGCAAACCCGCCAGGCCGCGCTGGGTGCACAAGCGCATCAGGATCTGCCGTTCGAGCAACTGCTCGAAGCCTTCCCGCAAGCGCGCGAACAAGGCCTGTTCCAGGTGATGTTCAACCACCAGCAGCGGGATTTGAGCGCACTGCGTCGTCTGCCTGGATTGCTCGCTGAAGAACTGCCATGGCACAGCCGCGAAGCCAAGTTCGACCTGCAACTGCACAGCGAGGAAGACCAGAGGGGTCGCCTGAGCCTGTCCTTCGACTACGCCAGCGAACTGTTCGACGCGACGACCATCGAACGTCTGGCCGAGCATTTCAGCCACCTGCTGCGAGCCATTTGCGAGCAACCGTCCGCCGCCATCGGCGACCTGCCACTGCTGAGCGCAAGCGAACTCGACCAACAAACGTCCTGGAGCGCCGCGCCGTGCACACCGGCCAGCCAATGGTTGCCGGAAATGCTCAATGAGCAAGCGCGCCAGACCCCGGAACGCACCGCGCTGATCTGGGACGGCGGCGCCCTCGATTTCGCCGAACTGCATACCCAGGCCAACCGCCTGGCCCATTACCTGCGCGACAAAGGCGTCGGCCCGGACGTCTGCGTGGCCATCGCCGCCGAGCGTTCGCCGCAATTGCTGATCGGTCTGCTGGCGATCATCAAGGCCGGTGGCGCCTATGTGCCGCTGGACCCGGATTACCCGGCCGAGCGCCTGGCCTACATGCTCAGCGACAGCGGCGTCGAGTTGCTGCTGACCCAGACCCAGTTGCTCGAACGCCTGCCGGCCACCGACGGCGTCAGCGTGATCGCCATGGATGCGCTGCATCTGGAGAACTGGCCAAGCCAGGCGCCGGGTTTGCATCTGCATGGCGACAACCTCGCCTACGTGATTTACACCTCCGGTTCCACCGGCCAGCCGAAGGGTGTCGGCAACACCCACGCGGCGCTCGCCGAGCGCCTGCAATGGATGCAGAACACCTACGCTTTGAACGACACCGACGTGCTGATGCAAAAAGCCCCGATCAGTTTCGACGTGTCGGTGTGGGAATGCTTCTGGCCATTGATCACCGGCGCCCGTTTGCTGATCGCCGGCCCTGGCGAGCACCGCGATCCGCATCGCATCGCTCAGCTGGTTCAGCAATACGGCGTGACCACGCTGCACTTCGTACCGCCACTGCTTTCGTTGTTCATTGATGAGCCGCTGACCGCCGAATGCACCAGCCTGCGCCGCGTGTTCTCCGGTGGCGAAGCCTTGCCCGCCGAACTGCGCAACCGCGTGCTGCAACAGTTGCCGGCCGTGCAACTGCACAACCGCTACGGTCCGACCGAAACTGCAATCAACGTCACCCATTGGCACTGCACCCGCGCCGATGGCGAGCGCTCGCCGATTGGCCGCCCGTTGGGCAACGTGGTGTGCCGTGTACTCGACAGCGACCTCAATCCAGTGCCGGCCGGTGTGCCGGGTGAACTGTGCATCAGCGGCATCGGCCTGGCCCGTGGCTATCTGGGCCGTCCGGGGCTGACCGCTGAACGTTTTGTCGTCGATCCACTGGGCGAGCAGGGCGCGCGTCTGTACCGCACCGGCGACCGTGCGCGCTGGAGCACCGATGGCGTGATCGAATACCTCGGTCGTCTCGATCAGCAGGTCAAACTGCGCGGCTTCCGTGTCGAACCCGAAGAAATCGAAGCCCGTTTGCTGGCCCAGGAGGGCATTGCCCAAGCCGTGGTGCTGGTGCGCGAAACGGCAGCCGGTGGCCAGTTGATCGGTTACTACACCGCCACCGATTCCATTGAAGAGGTTGGTGTTCAATCCGCACGCCTGAAAGCCGCGCTGGCGGCCGAATTGCCGGAATACATGGTCCCGGCGCAGCTGATGCGGCTGGACGAAATGCCCTTGAGCCCAAGCGGCAAACTCGACCGTCGTGCCTTGCCCGAACCGCAATGGCAAGTGCGCGAACACGTCGAGCCGGTCACTGCGCTGGAGCAGCAAATCGCCGGCATCTGGCGCGAAGTGCTCGGCCTTGCGCAGATCGGCCTGCGTGACGATTTCTTCGCCCTCGGCGGTCATTCGTTGCTGGCCACGCAAATCATTTCCCGTACCCGTCAGGCCTGCGACGTCGAGTTGCCGCTGCGGGCGCTGTTCGAAAACAGTGAGCTGGGGGCGTTCGCCGAACAGGTTCAACTGATCCAGGCCAGCGGCAAGACCAACCAACAACCGCCGATCGAGAAAGTCGACCGCAACCAACCGGTGCCGCTGTCGTATTCCCAGCAACGCATGTGGTTCCTCTGGCAAATGGAGCCGGACAGTCCGGCCTACAACGTTGGCGGTATGGCGCGGCTGCGCGGTGTACTCGATGTCGGGCGTTTCGAAGCGGCGTTGCAAGCGCTGATCATGCGTCACGAAACCCTGCGCACCACGTTCCCGAGCATCGACGGCGTGGCCCGGCAACAGGTGCATGCGCAAACCGGCATGCGCATGGACTGGAAGGACTTCTCGGCGCTGGAGGCCGACAGCCGCGAGCAACGGGTGCAGCAACTGGCTGACGATGAGGCGCATAAACCGTTCGACCTGGAAACCGGTCCGCTGCTGCGCGCGTGTCTGGTCAAGACCGCCGAGCACGAACACTACCTGGTGCTGACTTTGCACCACATCGTCACCGAAGGCTGGGCGATGGACATCTTCGCCCGGGAACTCAGCGCGCTGTACGAAGCGTTCGTCGACGACCGCGAATCGCCGCTGGCACCGCTGCCGGTGCAATACCTGGATTACAGCGTCTGGCAGCGCCAGTGGCTGGAGTCCGGCGAGCGCCAACGCCAGCTCGACTACTGGACCGCGCAACTGGGCCGCGAACATCCGTTGCTGGAATTGCCGGCCGACCGTCCGCGTCCGCCGGTACAAAGCCATCAGGGCGAACTGTTCCGTTTCGACCTGAGCGATGACCTCGCCGCACGGGTGCGCGCTTTCAACGCGCAAAACGGTCTGACCCTGTTCATGACCATGACCGCCGCGCTGGCCGTGCTGCTTTACCGCTACAGCGGCCAGAACGACCTGCGCATTGGCGCGCCGGTGGCTAACCGGATTCGCCCGGAAAGCGAAGGGCTGATCGGTGCGTTCCTCAATACCCAGGTGTTGCGTTGCCAGCTCGACGGGCAGATGTCCGTCGGTGAATTGTTCGAGCAGGTGCGCCACACGGTGATCGAAGGCCAGTCCCATCAGGACTTGCCATTCGATCACTTGGTAGAAGCGTTGCAGCCACCGCGCAGCGCCGCTTACAACCCGCTGTTCCAGGTGATGTGCAACGTGCAGCGCTGGGAATTCCAGCAAAGCCGCACCCTGGCCGGCATGACCGTCGAGTACCTGGCCAACGATGCCCGGGCGACCAAGTTCGACCTCAACCTGGAAGTCACCGACCTCGATCATCGACTGGGTTGCTGCCTGACCTACAGCACCGATTTGTTCGATGAACCGCGCATTGCGCGCATGGCCGGGCACTGGCGCAATCTGCTGGAAGCGCTGCTGACCGATCCGCAACAGCGCCTCAGTGAGCTGCCGTTGCTCGAAGCCGGCGAGCAGCAAAAGCTGTTGGACAGCCTTGGCGTCGAACCGGGCGAGCATCGCCTCGATCAATGCATTCATCACCTGTTCAGCGAGCAGGCCCTTGCCCGCAAAGACGCACCGGCGTTGACGTTTGCGGGTGAAACCCTGAGCTACGCCGAACTCGACAGCCGCGCCAATCGCCTGGCCTGGATGCTCCGCGAGCGCGGTGTCGGCCCGCAGGTTCGTGTCGGCCTGGCGCTTGAGCGTTCGCTGGAAATGGTCGTCGGCTTGCTGGCGATCCTCAAGGCCGGCGGCGCTTACGTGCCGCTGGACCCGGAATACCCGCTTGATCGCCTGCACTACATGATCGAAGACAGCGGCATCGGTTTGCTGCTCAGCGATGCGGCTATGTTCGACGCGCTCGGTGAATTGCCGGCCAGCGTCGGCCGTTGGTGCCTCGAAGAGGACGCCGCCGAGTTGGCCCATTACCCGGCCACCGAACTGCCGTTTATCACCTTCCCGCAACATCAGGCGTACCTGATTTACACCTCGGGCTCCACCGGCAAACCGAAAGGCGTGGTGGTATCCCACGGTGAAATCGCCATGCATTGCCAAGCAGTCATTGAGCGCTTCGGCATGCGCCCGGACGATTGCGAGCTGCATTTTTATTCGATCAACTTCGACGCTGCGACCGAGCGTTTGCTGGTGCCGCTGTTGAGTGGCGCGCACGTTGTCCTGCGCGCCCAAGGCCAATGGGACGCGGAAGAAATCTGCGGGCTCATTCGTCGCCACCACATCAACATCCTCGGCTTCACCCCAAGCTACGGCAGCCAATTGGCGCAGTGGCTGGCGACCCAGGGCGAAACCCTCCCGGTGCGCATGTGCATCACCGGCGGCGAAGCCCTGACCGGTGAACACCTGACGCGAATCCGTGCGGCGTTCAAACCAAGCCTGTTTTTCAACGCCTACGGCCCGACCGAAACCGTGGTCATGCCATTGGCCAGTCTCGCACCGGAACAGCTGGAAGAAGGCTTGGCCAGCGTGCCGATCGGCAGCGTGATCGGCGCGCGGGTCGCCTACATCCTCGATGCCGACCTGGCCTTGGTACCGCAAGGCGCGACCGGTGAGTTGTTCGTCGGTGGCGCCGGTCTGGCGCAGGGTTATCACCAGCGACCAGGCATGACCGCCGAACGGTTTGTGGCGGATCCATTCGCCGCCGATGGCGGGCGTCTGTACCGCACCGGTGACCTGGTGCGCCAGCGTGCCGATGGCTTGGTGGAGTACCTGGGGCGCATCGACCATCAAGTGAAGATTCGCGGTTTCCGCATCGAGTTAGGCGAGATCGAAACCCGTCTGCTGGAGCATGAGTCGATCCGCGAAGCCGTGGTCCTGGCCCTCGACGCGCCGAGCGGCAAACAACTGGTCGGCTATCTGGTGACCGACGTTGCCGAGCAGGACGAAACGCAACAAGCGGCACTGCGCGAAGCCTTGAAGCATCACCTCAAATCGCAACTGCCGGATTACATGGTGCCGACGCACCTGATCCTGCTGTCCAGCATGCCGCTGACGGCCAACGGCAAACTCGACCGCCGCGCCTTGCCAGCGCCGGACCCGGAACTCAACCGTCAACACTACGTGGCGCCAAGCAATGAGCTGGAGCTGACGTTGGCCGGCATCTGGTGCGAGGTGCTGAACGTCGAGCAAGTGGGCCTCAACGACAACTTCTTCGAACTGGGCGGCGATTCGATTCTGTCGATCCAGGTGGTCAGCCGTGCGCGGCAGCAGGGCATTCATTTCAGTCCGCGTGACCTGTTCCAGCACCAGACCGTGCAGACCCTGGCCGCCGTGGCCACCCGCACCGAGCAGATCACCGCCGAGCAAGGCCTGCTCACCGGTGAATCGCGTCTGACGCCGATTCAGCACTGGTTCTTCGACACTGACATTCCCGAGCGTCAGCACTGGAACCAGGCGTTGCTGCTGGAGCCGGCCGTCGCGCTGGAACCCCATCGCCTGGAGCAAGCGCTGCTGGCGGTGATCGAACAGCACGATGCCTTGCGGTTGCGATTCACTCAAACCGGCGCGCAATGGCGCGCCGAGCATCAGGTGATTTCCGACGTGCCGGTGCTGTGGCAAGTGCGAGTGTCGTCCATGGACAAATGCGCCGCGCTGTTCGCCGATGCCCAGCGCAGCCTCGACCTCGAACAGGGGCCGCTGATGCGCGTGCTGCTGGTCGATGGTCCCGAGGGCGTACAACGGCTGTTCATCGCCATTCACCACCTGGTGGTGGACGGTGTTTCGTGGCGGGTGCTGCTGGACGATCTGCAAACCGTCTACCGTCAACTGGACGCTGGGCAGTCGGTCAAACTGCCGGCGAAAACCAGTGCGTTCAAGGATTGGTCCGCCCGTTTGCAGGCTTATGCCGGCAGCGAATCCCTGCGTGAAGAACTGAGCTGGTGGCAGGCGCAACTGGCCGGGCCGAGTGCAGAGTTGCCGTGTGATCGTCCTGAGGGCGGGCGGCAGAACCGGCATGCACAAACCGTCAGCGTGCGCCTCGATGCCGAGCGTACTCGCCAGTTGCTGCAACAGGCGCCGAGTGCCTATCGCACGCAAGTCAACGACCTGCTGCTGACCGCGTTGGCTCGGGTGCTGTGCAATTGGAACGGAGAGGAATCGGCGCTGATTCAACTCGAAGGCCACGGCCGCGAAACCCTGTTCGACGAGATCGACCTGACCCGCACCGTCGGCTGGTTCACCAGCGCTTATCCGTTACGCCTTGTGCCGGCGAACGGGCAGGGCGCCTCGATCAAGGCGATCAAGGAACAACTGCGTGCCGTGCCGCACAAAGGCCTGGGTTATGGCGTGCTGCGTTACCTGGCCGATGATCTGAGCCGTCAGACCCTGGCCGCATTGCCGGTGGCGCCGATCACCTTCAACTACCTCGGTCAGTTCGACCAGAGCTTCGGCGCTGACGCCTTGTTCCGTCCGCTGGACGAGCCCGTCGGCGCGGCCCACGATCCCCATGCGCCGCTGCCCAATGAGCTGAGCATCGACAGTCAGGTGTATGGCGGTGAGCTGGTGCTGCGCTGGACCTTCAGCGCCGAACGCCACGATCCGCAAGCCATCACCGACCTGGCCAACGCTTATCTTGGCGAACTGCAAAGCCTGATCGAACATTGCCTGCGCGACGATGCGGGAGGCCTGACGCCGTCGGACTTCCCGTTGGCGAAACTGACCCAGCCGCAAATCGACGCGTTGCCAATCCCGGCCGCCGTCATCGAAGACGTCTACCCGCTGACTCCGATGCAGGAAGGCATGCTGCTGCACACCTTGCTGGAACCGGGCACCGGCCTCTACTACATGCAGGATCGCTACCGCATCAACAGCGAACTCGACCCGCAACGTTTCGCCCAGGCCTGGCAAGCGGTGATCGCGCGTCACGAAGCCTTGCGCGCATCGTTCTGCTGGAACGTCGGCGAAGACATGCTGCAAGTGATCCACAAACCCGGCAGCACGCCGATCGAGGTCCTCGACTGGACGGAAATTGCCCATGCCGAGCAAGAGCCGAAACTGCAAGCGTTGCTCAAAAGCGAGCGTGAAGCCGGGTTCGATCTGCTCAATCAGGCACCGTTCCACCTGCGCTTGATCAAGGTCGGCGCGGCGCGTTACTGGTTCATGATGAGCAACCACCACATCCTCATCGATGCCTGGTGCCGTTCGTTGCTGATGAACGATTTCTTCGAGATCTACACCGCCCTCGGCGAAGGCCGGGAAGCGCAGCTGGCTGTGCCGCCGCGCTATCGCGACTACATTGGCTGGCTGCAACGCCAGAGCCTGGCCGAAGCGCGACAGTGGTGGAAAACCAACCTGCAAGGTTTCGAACGGACCACGCCGATTCCGAGCGACCGGCCGTTCCTGCGTGAACATGCCGGTGAAAGCGGTGGCATGATCGTCGGCGACCGCTACACAAGGCTTGATGCTCGCGACGGTGCGCAACTGCGCGAACTGGCGCAAGCGCATCAACTGACCATCAACACCTTCGCCCAAGCGGCGTGGGCCCTGGTGCTACGGCGTTTGAGCGGTAATCGTGACGTGCTGTTCGGCGTCACGGTGGCCGGGCGTCCGGTGGACATGCCGCAGATGCAGCGCACCGTCGGGCTGTTCATCAACAGCATCGCGCTGCGGGTGAAGATGCCCGAGGACGATCAGCGTTGCAGCGTGCGCCAGTGGTTGAGCGGTTTGCTCGACAGCAACATGCAACTGCGCGAGTACGAATACCTGCCGCTGGTGAGCATCCAGGAAAACAGCGAACTGCCCAAGGGCCAACCGCTGTTCGATAGCCTGTTCGTGTTCGAAAACGCCCCGGTGGAAGTCTCGGTGCTGGACCGTGCGCAGAGCCTCAATGCCACGTCGGATTCGGGCCGCACCCACACCAACTTCCCGTTGACGGCGGTCTGCTATCCGGGCGATGACCTGGGGCTGCACCTGTCTTACGACCAGCGTTATTTCGACGAATCGACTGTCGAGCGAATGCTCGGTGAGTTCAAGCGTTTGCTGCTGGCGCTGGTCGACGGTTTCCATGGCGACATGGCGGACTTGCCTTTGCTGGGCGCCGAGGAGCAGGACTTCCTGATCCACGGCTGCAACCAGAGCGAGCACGATTACCCGCTGGAGCAGAGCTATGTCGCCTTGTTTGAGGCGCAGGTCGCCCGGCATCCGCAGCGGATTGCCGCCAGTTGCCTGGATCAGCAGCACACTTTTGTCGAACTGAACCAGCGCAGCAACCGCCTCGGTCATGCGTTGATCGCGGCCGGGGTCGGGCTGGATCAACCGGTGGCGTTGCTGGCCGAACGCGACCTCGATCTGCTCGGCATGATCATCGGCAGCTTCAAGGCTGGCGCAGGTTATCTGCCGCTGGACCCGGGGCTGCCGAGTCAGCGTCTGAGCCGGATCATCGACCTGAGCCGCACGCCGTTGCTGGTCTGCACTGAGGCTTGTCGGGAACAGGCGGTCGCGTTGCTGGAGGCGTTCAGTTGCGCCAATCGGCCGAAGTTGCTGGTGTGGGAAGAGGTGCAGGCGAGCGCTGCATCGGTGGCGAATCCGCAGATTTACAGCGGCCCGGACAACCTCGCTTATGTGATCTACACCTCGGGTTCCACCGGTTTGCCAAAAGGCGTGATGGTCGAACAGCGCGGCATGCTCAACAACCAGTTGAGCAAGGTGCCGTACCTGAATCTCAGTGATATCGACGTGATCGCCCAGACCGCTTCGCAAAGCTTCGACATTTCGGTCTGGCAGTTCCTCGCCGCACCGCTGTTCGGGGCGCGGGTGGACATTGTGCCGAACACCATCGCCCACGATCCGCAAGGGTTGCTGGCGCATGTGTCGGCCCAGGACATTACGGTGCTGGAAAGCGTGCCGTCGCTGATCCAGGGCATGCTCGCCCAGGAACGCATGAGCCTCGATGGCCTGCGATGGATGCTGCCGACCGGTGAAGCGATGCCGCCGGAGCTGGCGCATCAATGGCTGCTGCGCTACCCGCAGATCGGGCTGGTGAATGCCTATGGCCCGGCGGAATGTTCGGACGACGTGGCGTTCTTCCGCGTTGACATGGCCTCGCCCCGTGGCAGTTACCTGCCCATTGGTACGCCGACCGACAACAACCGTTTGTACCTGCTCGATGGCGCGCTGGAGTTGGTGCCGTTGGGTGCGGTGGGCGAATTGTGCGTCGCCGGCACCGGGGTCGGGCGTGGTTACGTCAGCGACCCGTTGCGCACCGCTCAGGTATTTGTACCAAACCCGTTTGGCGCGCCGGGGGATCGTCTGTATCGCACCGGCGACCTGGCCCGACGTCGCAGTGACGGCGTGCTGGAATACGTTGGGCGTATCGACCATCAAGTGAAGATTCGCGGTTACCGCATCGAACTGGGTGAAATCGAAGCGCGTCTGCATGAGCAACCGGAAGTGCGCGAAGCGGCGGTCGGTGTGCAGGAAGGCGTGAACGGCAAGCATCTGGTCGGCTATTTGGTCGCGGCTGATTCTTTGATCAATCCAACGGAGCGACTGGAACGCATCAAGCAACGTCTGCGCGCCGAACTGCCGGAATACATGGTGCCGCTGCACTGGTTGTGGCTGGAGCGGATGCCGCTCAATGCCAACGGCAAACTCGACCGAAAGGCACTGCCGGCGCTGGAGATCGGCCAGTTGCAGAGCCAGGATTACCAGGCGCCGCGCACCGAGCTGGAGCAGACACTGGCGGCGATCTGGGCCGAGGTGCTGAAGGTCGAGAAGGTCGGCGTGCAGGACAACTTCTTCGAACTGGGCGGGCATTCGTTACTGGCGACGCAGATCGCTTCGCGGGTGCAGAAAGCCCTGCAACGCGATGTGCCGTTGCGGGCGATGTTCGAGTGCAGCACGGTGGCGGAGTTGGCCGAGTACATCGACGGGTTGGCGGCGAGTGACATCACCGAGGAGAAGGTGGATCGCCTCAATGACCTGATGGCGGAGCTGGAGGGGCTGTAATTCTCTAGCGTCTATGAAGGCCCCTTCGCGAGCAGGCTCGCTCCCACAATGGATCTGTGTTCGCAGCCCCCCTGTGGGAACGAGCCTGCTCGCGATGACGTCATCGAATTTGCGCGAATTTGCGCGTTGACTGCCGCTTCGGACCGGCTCAGGCTGCCTCTGCTTTTTTTTTGAATTCCCTTCACAACGGAGACAGTCAATGCCCTTCGTAACGATTGACGGACAAGCCCTTCACTACATTGATCAAGGCACCGGCCCGGCCGTATTGCTGGCCGGCAGCTACCTGTGGGACCAGGCCATGTGGGCACCGCAGATTACTGCGTTGTCGCAACACTATCGGGTCATTGCGCTGGACCTGTGGGGTCACGGTGAATCCGGCCCACTTCCCGAAGGCACGAAGTCATTGGACGACATCGCCCGCCAGGCCTTGGCGCTGCTCGATCATCTGGACGTTGATCGTGTCACGCTGGTCGGTCTGTCGGTCGGTGGCATGTGGGGCGTGCGACTGGCGCTGTCGGCGCCACAACGGATCAACGGTCTGGTGCTGATGGACACCTACGTCGGTGTCGAGCCGGAACCGACTCGGCAATACTATTTCTCGCTGTTCAAGCAGATCGAAGAGACCGGCGTGATCGCGCCGCAGCTGCTCGACATCGTGGTGCCGATTTTTTTCCGTCCGGGGATCGATCCGCAGTCGGCGCTGTATCAGGATTTCCGCGCGAAACTGGCGGCGTTGCCGTCTGAGCGTCTGCGTGAAAGCATTGTGCCGATGGGGCGGATCACGTTTGGGCGGGATGATCTATTGCCACGTCTGGGCGAGCTGAATCCCGACACTACGCTGGTGATGTGTGGCGATCAGGACAAACCGCGGCCGCCGTCGGAAACGAAGGAAATGGCCGGGTTGATTGGTTGCCCGTATGTGCTGGTGCCCGAGGCGGGGCATATCTCCAATCTGGAGAATCCGCCGTTTGTGACGGAGGCATTGTTGAAGTTTTTAGCCGAGAGAAATTAGTCGATCTTGCTGGCCCCATCGCGAGCCTGCTCGCGATGGGGCCGGTGTGGTCACCAAGTCTTTGCAGCAAACTACTTGGGCCCGAGAATCTTCACCAACTTGTCCGGCGAAGGCGCGCCTTGCTGTTGTTGCAGCTCGCCCTTGTCGTCCATGTAGAAAATCGCCGGGGTGGCCTGCAGTTCCAGGTCTTCCATCAACTGCATGTTCGCCGCCAGTTTCGCCTGAATCGCCGGCGGCACGTCTTTCAGGGCTTTCAGCGAACTGCCCTTGCCGGATTTTTCGTGATCTTCCAGCGCCTTGCTCGGGTCCTTGGCGGCCAGCAGCGCGGCGGATTTGCCCGGGCTGTCCTCACGAATGATCCCGACCATGATGTGCCGCAGCTGCACTTTGCCGGCATTGACCCACGGCCGTGCCTGTTCCCAGAACAGGTTGCAGTAGGGGCAGTTCGGGTCGCTGAACAGGTACACGATGCGTGGCGCATCTTTTTTGCCGTCGGCGATCCAGTTACTGGCTTCCATCTTGGCCCAGACTTCCTTGGACATCGGCGCGTAGACCAGTTTCTGCAACGGTGCACTGCTCAGGTCATTGCCCTCGGCGTCGTACAGATTGCCCAGCAACACATGTTTGCCATCCGGGGTCAGGTACAGCGCCATGCCGCGGTTCTGGTACTGCGCGGCATACCCGCGCAGTCCGTCGGGCGCATCGAACTGACCGACGATTTTTGCGCCCTTGGCTTCGATCTTCTTGATCGCTTCAGGCAATTCTTCGGCGGCCTGCACCGACGGCAGGTGCAGCAACGCTGCGCCCAGAGTCAGCGTCAGCAGGTGGCGGAGGCGGGGCATGGCAGTTTCCTTGAAAAGGTGGCCGGTACGGCAGGAGAAGGGGGGTCGAAGTTTTCCAGGGCGCGGGCCAGGCTGGCATCCGAGAGTTCACCCAAATGGCTGCCCAGCAATCGACCGTCGGGGCTATAGAACAGCGTAGTCGGCAATGCCATGGAGCCCACGGCCTGGCCCAATCGACCGCTGCCGTCGAACAGCACGTTGGTCAGGCTCAGGCCTTGGGTTTCGAGGAAAGTGCTGACGCTTTGCATGCTTTCGGCCTGATTGACGAACAGGAAGGTCAGGTCCGGGCGCTGTTGCTGGGCGTTTTCCAGCACCGGCATTTCCCGGCGGCACGGCGGGCACCAGGTGGCCCAGAGATTGATGACCAGCGGCCCGCCCTTGTAGTCCGCCAGTTGCACGGTTTCGCCGGCGGCATTGCGCAGGGCGATTTCCGGCAGGCGCGTGCCTTGTTCGTAAATACTCAGGGAGAAAGTCGCCAGCAGCCAGAACGCCAGACCGCTGGCCACGCCAAACCCCAGCGGGCGGCGCAACCCCGGTCGACGCCAACCGCGATACAACGCGGTGAGCAGCAGCACAATCACCCCGGGCCAGGCGAGGAAACCGCCATCGCGCAGGTCGATGATTTGCCACGGATCGTTACGATAGTGTGTCCAGTAGACGCCGACGAAACCGACCCGCGCCGCCAGCATGCCCAGTAAAAACAGGCTGAACAGCGCCGACTCGGGATTCTCGCCTCCGCGCTTGGCCACCCGCCAGCCGACAAACGTCGCCAGCGCGAGGGCACTGATCAGCAGCAGATGGTTAAGCGCGATGGCAAAGGTGCCGAGGGTAAAGGTCAGCATTAACGGGCGTCTCGGGTGGTGGTCCAGCGTTGCAGGAAGGTGTCGGCATCGACCTCGCCGGTGATGCGATGACTGCGACGCTCCTGGCCGTCTGCGCCGATCCACAGAAAACTCGGTGGTCCCGGCACTTTATAGCGGCCGAGCAGTTCGCGGCTGGCGGCATTGTCGGCGGTGACGTCCAGCCGTAGCAAGCGCACATCGCTCAACGCTTCCATCACATCAGCTTTGCCGAAGACCTGTTTTTCCATGACCTTGCACGACACACACCAGTCGGCGTAGTAGTCCAGCAGCACCCATTGGCCCTGGGCCTGTGCGGCGTCCAGTTCCTGTTGCAGCGCTTGCGGACTGTTGATCGTGGTGAATGCCTCATGGCCGGTCGGGCGAGCGGTATGACTGGAAGAGGCTGAGGCGCTGTAGACCTGCAACGGTTTGAGCAGATCATCACTGCCCCCGGCGGCGCCGATCAGCAGCAGACCGCCCCACATCCCGAGCAACAGCGCACTGGCGCCGAACAGATGGGCGACGCGGCCGAAGCCTTCCGACTGTTTCCAGGCGCTGTAGGCAGCAATCAGCAGCAAGGCGCCGCACAGACCGATCCACAGCGATTGATCCAGCACCGGGCGCAGCATCAGCAGGGCGGTGGCGAGGAACAGGAAACCGAACACGCCTTTGAGCAGGTTCATCCAGGCGCCGGGTTTGGGCAGGAAGCGATTGCCCACGGTCACCAGCAACAGCAGCGGCACACCGATGCCGATGCCCAGGGCGAACAGAATCAGCCCGCCATGCAGCGCATTGCCGCTTTGCGCGATGTAGAGCAGGGCGCCGGCCAGTGGCGCGGTCATGCACGGGCCGACCAGCAGCCCCGACAAGGCACCGAGCACACCGGCACCGATCAAACTGCCACCACGCTGATTGCGCGACACATTTTCCAGCCGATCACGCACCGCCACCGGCAGTTGCAGCTCGAAGAAACCGAACATCGGTAACGCCAGCAGGACAAATATCGCCGCGAAGCTGCCCAGCAGCCACGGGTTCTGCAACAGCGCCTGAAGGTTCGCACCCAGCAGCGCGGCCAGCACGCCCATCGCCGCATACACCAGCGCCATGCTCACCACGTAACTGGTCGCCAACGCAAAGCCACGTTTGGGCGTGGCCCCACTGCCGACAATCAACCCGGCCAGAATCGGCAGCATCGGCAACGAGCAAGGGGTGAAGGCCAGCAGCAGGCCCAGACCGAAGAACACCAGCAAACTCCAGCCCAGCGCCCGTTGTTGCAGGCCGCTGGCCAGGGCCTGATCCGGTGCCTCATTGGTTGCACCCGTAACGTTGCCGCCCAGGTCCACGACCTGAGTCTGCGGCGGATAACACAAACCGGCATCGGCACAGCCCTGGAAGCCCACCTTGATCTGACCGGTGGCGCCCGCCGGAATCTTCAGCTCCAGGCCTTGGCGATAGACCTGTTGTTCGCCGAAGAACTCGTCACTGTGCGCTTCACCTACCGGTAATGGCGGCTGCTGCTCCGGGGGCAATCCTTCGAATTTCAGGCGCTTCTGGTAAAGGTAGTAACCGTCGGTAATTTGCCAAAAGAGCTGTGTTTCACCCGATTCGAGGCGCTCGGAGGTCAAGACAAAGGCCTTTTCCACCGGCAAAAATTCAGGTTTGGTATCGAACGGATTGGTCCCTGCCTGGGCCACACCCGAGATCAAGAGAACAAAAAAAAGAAACAGTCGACGCATGGGTAAGCCTTATCCCTGTGCAAGTGAGGTGCACAATGGGAGGCGGCGATTAACCGATGATTAACCGCCGCCGTTGCTGCCCGCTGAGCTGATCAGAGGACCGCCGCTACTGTTTAAATCAGGCCTGGCCAGGATTGGTTGTCTACTGCATGCGGGCCGGATACCAGACGGTTTTGCGCGATGTTATAGATCAGGTACTGATTGCGGCTCAGAAAAACATACAAATAGTTGTCGGCAAAGGTTCGATCGTTTTGCGCCGCCGTCATAATCCGGTCTTTGTAAAGCGCCAGACCTGGCCACGTGGATTCTGTGATGGGTTCGAGTCTTATCGTTTGAACGGGTGTCTCAACAGGGTTAAAGAGGTTGTCGTCATATTTGTCGTCTGCGTAGTCACGCTGAGGGGCGCGGGGCACTTCATCCCAGTCCAGATAAAGAGAATTGCCGTCATTCATGATGAATCGGAACAATGAGCTGCGATTGACTTGCCACCATGTCCCCGCAACGATCCGGTCAAAGTAAGGCAGCAACAGACGCCATTTGGAAGACCGGACGGCGCTTGTTTGCATGACCGAATCAGTGTCCTGGTTGTAGGCGCAGACCATCGGTGTGTCGCCGTCATAATAGAACAACCACAGGATATCCAGGTCAGAGGTATCCATCGGTTTATCCAGTGTCAGCCCGGTCGTGGCAAAGCCAAATCGCAGGTTATTGACGTGGTTATCGAATGTTCCCCAACTTCCACTTACAGGGGCAGGGTATCCGGCAGGGACTTCCTGGTCGCCGATGTTGAAGCGGGAGTAAGTGTCGGTGTCTTTGAAGAAGAAATAAATTCTGTCTTTTCCTGCGCGCCAATCGACGGCAATACAGTGTTCGAGTGTTGGCATGAACTGAATCCTTTCAGTCAAGTTAAAGTTGCTTTAAATAATGGGGTCATATCTTTCGAAATGTTATTTCGAGGTTTGATTGCCGAATCAGAATATCTTGAGCAAACAGGTTCTCATCAGTTTTTTATGAGGCTGTATGTGTCTGTTTTAAATCTGCGGTTTTTATCAAACACGGCCTGGTTTAAACCAGTACGACGGCCAGTAAAAGCCTTCGCTTCTCGTCAGCGGCAGGCCTTGCCATAATTGCGGCTTAATCCTCAGCTGCTTCACTGGCTTTTTTTGCTCCGGGAGCTCCCATGCATGTACTGGTTTGCGAAGACGATGAGCTGATTGCCAGCGGCATTGTTGCCGGCCTGACCGCGCAAGGCCTGACCGTCGAGCACGTCGCCACCGCATCGGCTGCCCGGGCGATGCTCAAGGTGGCTGAGTTCGACGTCATGGTGCTCGACCTAGGCCTTCCCGATGAAGATGGCCTGAAGCTGTTGCAGCAGTTGCGCCACAGTGGCCTGGAGATTCCGGTGCTGATTCTCACGGCGCGGGATTCGGTCACCGACCGCGTCGACGGCTTGCAGGCCGGCGCCGACGATTACCTGCTCAAGCCATTCGACCTGCGTGAACTCGCCGCGCGCCTGCACACCTTGTTGCGACGCGTGGCGGGACGCAGCGTCAACCTGATCGAACACGGCCGTCTGACTTACGACCCGAGCAGCCGTGAAACCATGCTCGGCGGTCAGTCCGTCGACCTCTCGCGGCGTGAGCAGTCGCTGTTGCAGGCCTTGTTGCATAACCGTGGCCGGGTGCTGTCCACCGAGCAACTGAAGGACAGCGTCTACGGTTTCAACGACGAGCTGGAAAGCAACGCCCTCAACGTGCATATCCATCACCTGCGGCGCAAACTCGGCAATGGCATTGTCGAGACCGTTCGCGGCCTGGGTTATCGCCTTGGGCCGGCCGATGGTGGAGAGGAATTGAAAAAGTGATGAGCTTGCGTTTGCGCCTGAGCCTGACGCTCGGCGCCGCTTTTGCGCTGATCTGGGCCCTGGCCGCAGCCTGGATGCTCAGCGACCTGCGCAACCAAATGATGTTTTCCCTCGACCAGCGGCTGGTGGCGTCGGCGCGCATGGTCGCCGGCCTGATGGAACAATTGCCCGCGTTGCCGAGCAAGGGCGAGGGCACCCATTTCAGCGCCGAACAACTGAATATTCCGGGTGGCATGGCCTGCCAGGTCAGTTCGTTGCGCGGCGAAATCCTCGCCCGCAGTCACACCGATCCGCAACAAACCCTCGAAGCCGAGAAAATGGGCTTCCACGATCAGATGATCGACGGCGCGCCGTGGCGCAGCTTCACCCTGGCTCGCGGTGATCTGCGCATTACCACGGCGGATCGGCAGATCGAGCGTGAGGCGCTGAACATGTCGATCCTGCTGGCCGCTTCGGTGCCGGTGGGCGTGGCGTTGCTTGGCTGCCTGTGCCTGTTGTGGCTGGGGATTGGCCAGGGA
Organism: Pseudomonas sp. UMAB-40; assembly: GCF_900095275.1. Classification (NCBI taxonomy): domain Bacteria; kingdom Pseudomonadati; phylum Pseudomonadota; class Gammaproteobacteria; order Pseudomonadales; family Pseudomonadaceae; genus Pseudomonas; species Pseudomonas sp. UMAB-40. Next base: position 30,513 of record NZ_LT607558.1, on the reverse strand, counting down.
CTGGCGCCGCTCAACCGGATGCGCGATGCCTTGATGCGCCGCAGCGCCGATTCGCTCGAACCCTTGCAGATCCAGCCGCTGCCCAGTGAGCTTCAACCGTTGCTGGACACCCAGAATCAGCTGTTCCAGCGCATCGGCAAGACCATCGAGCGCGAACGCCGCCTGACCGGCGATGCGGCCCACGAATTACGCAGCCCCCTGACCGCAATCAAAACCCACCTGCAAGTGGCGCGCATGACTGATGGCGCGGCCCGGGATCAGTCCCTGGCACGGGCAGAAGAGGGCGCCGACCGCATGCACCGCACGCTGGAGCAATTGCTGCTGCTGGCGCGGGTCGAGGGCAGTCTGTCGTTCGACGACGGGGTGCAATGCAGCGCCGAGCAGGTGGCGAAACTGGCGATTCAGGATGCGGCCAGCGGTGATCGTCGGCGGATCAAGCTGCACATGCCGGCGAAGTTCTCCGATGCCCCGGTGCAGATGCCCGCGGTGCTGTCGATCGCCGCATTGCGCAACTTGCTGGACAACGCCCTGCGCCATACCCCGGGCGACGGATCGGTGGAACTGAGCCTGGAAACCACTGGCAGTCGAGCACGCTTTCTGGTCCGCGACCACGGCCCGGGCATTGCCGAAGACGATCTGCAACACCTGACCCAACGCTTCTGGCGCAACGGCCAGAGCACCGGCTGCGGATTGGGCCTGGCGATTGTCCAGGCGATTGTCCAAAGGTGCGGCTGCACCCTGCATTTCGACAGCCGGCCGGATGGGTTGCGGGTTGAATTGACCATGCCTTTGCAACCGCTCTAACCAACACCGCAATTTCCCTTGTGGGAGCGAGCCTGCTCGCGATGAGGCCATAACATCCAACATCCCTGTTGACTGTTACACCGCCATCGCGAGCAGGCTCTCTCCCACAAGGGAGGCTGTGTTGCACATCAAATGTAACTTCTCTCCATTAGTCACCGACTCGCCACAGCGCTATCGTCCCCGGCAGCTTTTTCTCAATGGATTGAGGTAACAGCGCCATGGATGCATCGATTCACATCTGCAAGGCAACCCCCGCCGACGCCGGCATCATCAGCCGGATCGTCGAGCGCTCCATTCGTGTCGGCTGTGCGCTCGACCACCGCAACGACCCGCGAACCGTCGCCACCTGGACCCACAACAAAACCATCGATCACGTGCAACCCTGGCTGTCCGACCAACGGTTGTACCTGAACATCGCCCTGTTGCAGGACAAACCGGTCGGTGTCGCCATGGCGGCGATCAGTGGCAAGATCGCGTTCTGCTATGTGCAGCCGGAATGGTTTCGTCGCGGTGCCGGAGAGGCGCTGGTTCACGACCTCGAAGGCTGGTTGATCGATCAGGGGCTGGCCCAGGCACGACTCAACAGCACCCGCACCAGCGAGGCTTTTTACCGTCATTTGGGGTATCGGCCCTGTGCCGAAATCTTCACCGTGGCCGGGCTCCACGCCATTCCCATGCACAAGGCACTGACACCGCCGTCATAGAAAGCTGATCGAGGGTCTAAATCCTCGGCACCCTGATGCGTTTCCAGAACAGGAAAACCTTATTGAGGGGTCGAGAGATGTCAGTCGCTACCAGCCTTATGGAAGATCAGTCGGCCCGGATCACTCCGGCGCCGGCCGAGACGCTGTATCAGTTCAACGAATCGCCGTTGCTGGCCCGTCAAAACCAGCAGGAATCGAATGCCCGCAGCTACCCGCGGCGCATTCCCCTGGCGCTCAAGCGCGCCAAGGGCATTTATGTCGAAGACGTCGAAGGCCGCCGTTTCATCGACTGCCTGGCGGGTGCCGGGACATTGGCCCTGGGGCATAACCATGCGGTGGTGATCGAAGCGATCCAGCAAGTGCTGAGCGATGAGTTGCCGCTGCACACCCTCGACCTGACCACGCCGGTCAAGGATCAATTCGTCCAGGACCTGTTCGGGCTGCTGCCGCCGGCTTTGGCCGCTGAAGCGAAGATCCAGTTCTGCGGCCCCACCGGCACCGACGCGGTGGAAGCCGCGCTGAAACTGGTGCGCACCGCCACCGGACGCAGCACCGTGTTGTCGTTCCAGGGCGGTTATCACGGCATGAGCCAGGGCGCGTTGAGCCTGATGGGCAGCCTGGGGCCGAAAAAGCCGCTGGGCGCCTTGCTCAGCAGCGGCGTGCAGTTCATGCCGTATCCCTACGACTACCGTTGCCCGTTCGGTCTAGGCGGCGCGCAAGGGGTGAAGGTCAACCTAAGCTATCTGGAAAACCTGCTCAATGATCCAGAGGCCGGCGTGCAATTGCCGGCGGCGGTGATCGTCGAAGCGGTGCAGGGCGAGGGCGGGGTGATCCCGGCTGATCTCGATTGGTTGCGCGGCCTGCGACGCATCACCGAACAGGCGGGCGTGGCGCTGATCGTCGATGAAATCCAGAGCGGTTTCGCTCGCACTGGCAAGATGTTCGCCTTCGAGCACGCCGGGATCATTCCGGACGTGGTGGTGATGTCCAAAGCCATCGGCGGCAGCCTGCCGCTCGCCGTCGTGGTTTACCGCGACTGGCTCGACACCTGGCTGCCGGGCGCCCATGCCGGAACCTTCCGCGGTAATCAGATGGCCATGGCGGCGGGTTCCGCCGTCATGCGTTACCTGACCGAACACAAGGTCTGCGAGCACGCTGCCGCCATGGGCGAGCGCCTGAGCGAACACCTGCGCATCCTGCAGCGGGACTTCCCGCAACTGGGCGACATTCGCGGGCGCGGCTTGATGCTCGGCGTTGAACTGGTCGATCCGACGGGCACGCCCGATGCCTTGGGGCATCCGCCGATCTTCGGCCGCCTGGCGCCGCTGGTGCAGCGTGAATGCCTCAAGCGCGGGCTGATTCTTGAGCTGGGCGGGCGTCATGGCGGCGTGGTGCGTTTCCTGCCGCCGCTGGTGATTACTGCCGCAGAAATCGATCGGGTAGCGGAGATTTTCGGCCGGGCCATGGCTGCGGCCATCATCAGCCTCTAAATTTTTCGCGCCGCGCAACGTTCCTTCTACATACCGGCTGCACTCGCAGTGCAGCCCACCCTACAGCGATGGAGACACAGCATGACGTCAGTATTCGACCGCGAGGACATCCTCTTTCAGGTCGTGGTCAACCACGAAGAGCAATACTCGATCTGGCCCGACTACAAAGCCGTGCCCGCCGGCTGGCGCACCTTGGGCAAGAGCGGCCTGAAAAAGGAATGTCTGGCCTTTATCGAAGAAACCTGGACCGATATGCGCCCGTTGAGCCTGCGTCAGAAGATGGACGAGCAGGCGGCAGTGGCTAATTAAGGTACGACGCAAAAAGAAGCCCGCTGGACTGGTGACAGTCAGCGGGCTTTTTCATGTCTTCAATTTTGTGTTGCCTGTCAGGCCGCCTTCGCGAGCAGGCTCGCTCCTACATTGGATCTATGGCGTGACACAAATCCCCTGTGGGAGCGGGCTTGCCCGCGATGAACGATAACGCGGTCCAACTGACGTTAAACCCCGCTCAACCCCTTGATCACCAGATCCACATTCCCTTCCAGCTCAGCCACGGGATCTGCCGCGTCCACACTCAACACCACCAACCGACTGCCTGCCTCTGCGATCACCGCTTTCAGCGCATCAGACGGCTGGCGATGATGCAACACCACCGCCACATCATTGTCCTTCAGCGTCGCGCCCAATTGCTTCAGCGCTTCAGGTGTCCACTCGGCATCCGGGCGTGCATCGAGGCCGATCAGTTCCAGGTTCAGCCCGCCAATTAAGTAGCCAAAGTGATCGCTCAGGCTCATCACACTGAGGTTATCGGTACTGGCCAATCGCGCTTCGCTGTCGGCACTGAGCTTGAGCAAGCGCTGCTTGAGCGCCGCCAGATTAGCCTCGATCGCAGGCTTCGCCTCGGGGGCCAGACGCACCAGGTCGGCCGCCATCACATCCGCCATCCGCCCCATGTTGTTGCTGGAAAACCATGGCTGGCTGTTCAATCCGTCGACCTTGTTGCCCGGCTGCACGGCGATGCCGGGCAGGGCGCCGTCCACGGGGCGGGCGGCGTCGACTTCAATGATACGAATGTTGCTGCGCCGGGCAATCGGGTACAGCGGATCGTCCGCCCACAGTGAGCGCAGACCGATCACCGCATCGGCGTCGGTCGCCAGTTTGGCCAGCGCCGGAGCGCCACGACCAGTGAAGTACGCAGTCTGGCGGCTGCCAGGCAGGTTCGCCGGCGCGGCACGTTCAAGGGTGACGTCGGTGCCTTTGAGCAGGACTTCGCCCAGGCCGTAAGTGATCGGCAAGGACGCCAGCACGCGCAGGGGTTTTGGATCCGCCGCAAAGCTTGTGTTGACCAGCCCGCACAGGGCGACGGCCAGGGTCAGTTGACGCAGAGGAAAATACATTTATCCGATATTCCCTTTCAGGCTTGGGACAACGCCACGCGCGATGGCGGCGAGGGCGAAGGCGATACCGGCGACCAGAATGATCGCGGCACCGGACGGAATAGGCAGGTCGAAGACGATCGGCGCGAGGATCCCGCACAGCGTGCTGACCGTGGCGATCAGCACCGAGCACCAGAAGAAGCCCTTCAACGACTGGCTGAGCAAGCGTGCCGCTGCGGCCGGAATCACCAACAGCGCACCGACCAGAATCGCGCCGATGACTTTCACTGCGGCCACGGTGATCAGGGTCACCAGAATCACAAACAGATAATCCAGGGTCTTCACTGCCACACCGCGAACCGCCGCCAGTTGCGGGTTGAAACTGGCCAGCATGATGCGGTTATACAGCGGCAAGGCCAGCGCCATAACCAGTGAACCGACGATGGCCAGCACCAGCAGATCGTTACCGTTGACCGTCAGCACCGAACCGAAAAGCACGTTTTCGAGGATGTGCACGTTGATTTTGCCCGCCAGAATCAGCAGCAGGCTCGCACCCAGGGCCAACGACACCGAGAGAAACACGCCGATCAATGTATCCGGCGCCAGCCCCGTGCGGTTGCGCAGGTAGTTGAGCAGGATGCCGAATAACAGGCAGTAACCGAACAGGCTGCCGTAAGGCCCGGTGTAGGGTTCGCCGAGCAGGATGCCGACGGCCACGCCGGTCAATGCCGCGTGCCCCACCGCTTCGGAGAAAAACGCGAAGCGCTTGACCACCACCAGCGTGCCCAGGCCGCCCAGCACCGGGCCGATCAGCAAGCCGGCGAGCAGGGCATTGACCACAAAACCATAGGCCAGCGCTTCAGGCAGATAACCCGAAGACGCCCAACCCTGGACCATCAAACGAAAGGCTTCATAACTCATCAGGCAGCGCTCCGTGGATGGGTCGAGAACAGGGTCAGCAGACGTTCCGGGGTCAGCGCCTGTTTCGGCGTGGCGTCGAACAGCACCCGGCGATTCAGCCCGGTGACGCGATCCGCCAGACGCCCGACGGCTTCCAGATCGTGCTCGATCCACAACACGGTGATGCCGCTCTGGCGCCAGTCGCCGAGCAGCCGTTCGAACACCTGGATGCCGGCCTCATCGAGGGCCGACATCGGTTCGTCGAGCACCAGCAACTGCGGCGCCGGGATCAGCCCTTGAGCGAGCAACACGCGCTGACGCTCACCGCCGGACAACGCGCCCATGCGCCGCTTGCGCTTGTCCTGCATGCCGACCCGTTCCAGCGCTTCGCCAATCGCGGGCGCGTAATGCTTGCTCAAACCGAGGAACGCCGGACGGCGCTGACACATCGCGGCCATGAAGTCGTCGACGGTCATGGGCAGGCCGCGGTCGAACTCCAGCGCCTGAGGCACATAACCGATGGTCCCGGGCGTGCCCGGCCATTGCAGGCTCAGACGGCCCTGATGCGGCATCTGCCCGAGCAGGGTCTTGATCAACGAACTCTTGCCGCCACCGTTCGGGCCCACCAGCGCATGTATGCTGCCGGGCTGCACCTGGAAGGTCACGTTGTCGAGGATCGTCGTGCGCCCCAGCGTCAAACTGACCTGCGCAAAATCCAGCGTCGGCCCCGAACCCTGTGGGAGCGGGCTTGCTCGCGAAGAGGGAGTGTCAGTCGACATCAATGTTGACTGACCCACCGTTTTCGCGAGCAAGCTCGCTCCCACAGGGGATTCGGTGATGGTTTCTTTCGCCGTCATTTCCCCGACTCCTGAATCGCCCGAACCACGGTGTTGAGGTTGCCGGTCATTTCCTTTTCGTACTTGTCGGCGGTGTATTCGCCATAGGAAATGTGCGACAGCGGGTACAGCTTCACCCCGGACTCACGCTGAATGGTGTCGACGTAGCTGGACGGGAAATCCATCTCCGAGAAGATCACCTTCACGTCGAGTTCGCGCAGTTGATCGATGGTCTTTTTCAGCTGGCTCGGGCTCGGCTCGATGCCGTGGGCCGGCTCGACCACGGCGGTCACTTCCAGGCCGAATTCGCGCAGCAGGTAGTCATAAGCCGCATGCACCGTGGCCACTCGCAGTTCGGCGTTCGGCGCCTGGGTCAGTTTCGCCAGGGCGTCAGCGCGCATCTGCCGCAAGCGCTTGCCGTAGGCGCGGGCGTTCTGGGTGTAGGTCTTGGCATTGGCCGGGTCGAGCTTGCCCAGTTCCCGGGCGATGTTGTTGACCTGGGCAATGGAGGCGCTGATCGACAGGAACGTGTGCGGGTTCACCACCTTGCCGGCCCCGCGGGCGGCGGTGCCGGTGGCGGCCAGCAGCGGCACGTTTTCGTTGGCTTCGATCACCGGGACGTTCGGCGTTTCGCTGGCGGCGATCATGCGGTCGGCGAAGTCGTCATGACCGACGCCATTGAGCACGACCACGTCGAGCCCGCTGATGCGCTTGATGTCTTCGGCGCGCGGCTCGTAGGCATGCGGGTTGAAGCCGGCCGGAATCAGCGGCACCACTTCGGCCTTGTCACCGACAATGTTGGCGACGTAGCTGTAATAAGGGTGCAGGGTGATGCCGATGCGCAGGCGCTTGGCGTCTTCGGCGCTGGCCAGTGGCGTCAGCAACAAGGCAAGCAGGCCGACCAGCAGCGGGCGCAGGAAAGAGCGTTGAGATGAAATAGGCATGGGAAAGCGTTCTTCTCTCGGGTGAAGGCGAGGGGTCAGTGCCGGTGCTGGCGGGTCACGCCGGCATCGAATTGCGCGACGATCTGCTGCCAGCCGGCGCTTTCCAGCGCGGCGTCAGTGAGGTCGGTCGGGGCCGCGAGGGCGTTATCGCGGTTGAGCCAGACGTCCGGCGCATCGTCGTCAGCGGTCAAACGCATCAGAAACGAACCGGCCACGGCGGGCGTCTGGCTCTGACCGAAATAAGCCTTGGCGTCGAGCAACTGCCAGGCATGGCCGCCCCGACTGACGGAACTGGCGTCCTGGGCAAACGGTGCAAAACCGTCATCGGCAAGCGTTGCGGGCGTCGGCAGCGCTTGCTGCTCCTGACGCAGCAGATGAATCTCGTCCAGCGTCACGCGCAGGTCGGCATAGATGCCTTGCTCGGACGCACTCAGGTCGCGACGGGCATCCAGCTGATGGCTGCCTACGCTGCTGACTTCCTGAGACTCATGGCGCCAGGCGACCACCGAACCGGCCACCGCCAGGATCATCAGGCATAACAGCAACACATACAGGGTTTCATGGCCGGCACCGGCGGGGCGCACGACGTGCGTGGTTGGCGTACTCATGGGGCTTCAATGTCCGCTTGGTCGATCTCGACGACGTGGCCGGGGCCTGCGTCGAACAGCACGTAGAACTCAGCGCCGGGCTTCTTGAAAGTCAGGGTCGAATCGGCGCCGAGTTTGCCCGGTACCAGGATGGTTTCGTCGTAGCCGATCACATCCAGGGTCACCCCCGGCGCGCCGCTGCCGTCGGAGAAACCGCCCGTGCACTGGATCTGTTCGGCGTCGATGGCTTTGCATTCGCACATCGGGTTGTGGGCCAGGGCGCTGGCGCTGAAACCGGCGCAGAGCACCAGCAAAGCCGCGTTTAGAGAACGTAGCGTCATGGTTTGCCTCCTTGTTTGTTCAGCCACGCGAGGGTGGCGGGGGATGCCTGGCTCAGGGGGATCGACGCTTGGTGCATCGCGCCGTCCCAGCCTTCCATGGTGATCCACAGTTCGGCGTCGGCTTTGGTCTTGTCGGGGATCGGCAGCATGGCGCCCATGCGGTAGGGCGTGCCGAAGAAAATCACCCCGGCGGCGCGCAGGCTGCGGGGTTTGCCGATGCGCAGGTACGTCGCCTTGACCTGATCGCGGCAGCTGTCGCACAGCGCCGCGTTGAAGCTTTTCATGTGGCCGGCCGGGCCATCGAGGGTCGGTGCTTCGTTGCGCAACTCGGCGAGGCGCAGGCTCCAGGGCCCAACCTGTACTTCACCGATTTCCCGCTCACCCAAGCCGGTGTCGCCGCGAAACAGCGCAGCGTCGGCAAAGTATTTGGGCATGAACCCCAGCGGCACCAGCAACAGCAGAACGTTGATGTGGAAGCGCCATTTGTGCCAGAAGCGGCTCAGTTTCGAGGCGGGTTGTTCAGCGGCGAACAGGCTCATTGGCTGACCTCCGTGGTTTCGCGGTGATCGACAGCGGCGGTGCGCGGACGTTTGTCCTTGCGCTTGAGGGCATTGGCCGTGGCCAGGGCGGTGCGCTTGGTCCAGATCAGCAGGCCGCTGAGCACCATCATGCTCAGGATCAAACCGAAGAAGAACCAGATCAGCTTGATCCAGATGCCGCCGAAATCACCGGTGTGCAGCGGCCGCATGGATTCGGTCACCAGCTCCAGGCCGGAACGGTCCGACAGCAAGCGGGTGGCAGCGATATCGCCGGTGTACGGGTTGATCTCGGCAGTCTGGAACATCAACGGATACCAACTGCGTCCGCCCACCGTGAGGTAGCTGTAGGCATTGGCGGGCAGGCTGACGAAGCTGTCTTCCAGACCGGGAATGCGTTCCTTGGCCTGCGCAATCGCGGCTTCCAGGCTGATCATCGGCGCTGGCGAGCCATCGGTGCTCACCGGCACGCTCTCACGCGGCACCACCAAGGCCACCGGCGCGGTGGAAATCGACACCTGGTTATCGAACATGAACGCCTGGATCAGGAACCAGGTGCTGGTGATGGAAATCACCGCGATGAACCAGATCGACCAGATGCCGCTCAGTCGGTGAAAGTCGCCCCAGAAAATCCGCGCGCCATGACGGATGCGCAATGTCGGTCTAAAGAAGCCTTTCCAGAAGCGCTTGTAGACCACCAACCCAGTCACCAGCGACGCCAGCAAGGGCAGACTCAGGAACGACACCAGGTACCAGCCCCAGCTGTAACCGTTGGTGAACGGCACCAGCCACCAGCCATGCAATGCACGGGTAAAGGCCTGGAAATTGAATTGCGGGGCAGTGCCCTGAATCACGCCGCTGTACGGGTTGACGTAAACCTTCACCGAGCGCCCGTCGGGGTAGCTGACATCGACATCCAGCGCGAAGTGCGACTCATCTGGCCGGCTGATGCCCTCGACCAGGGTGTTCGGTTCCGCCTTCTTGATGGCGGCGATGATCTGGTCATAACTGAGCAGCGGTGCGTCGTCCGTGGGTTGGCTGGCGCGCATCTGCGGGTTGGCCAGCCAGACGATTTCCTGACTGACCACCGCCAGCGTGCCGGTGACACAGACGATCAGCACGAAAAACCAGATCGGCAAGGCCAGCCAGCTATGGACCAGAAACCAGAGTTTGGAGCGGGATTTCTTCGACATGATTAAAGGTCTTGTATCGATGGGAGGGCCTCTGCTGCGGGCTTCCCAGCGATGAGGTCCATGAAAAGTCGCCCGTGGCTTTTGCCTACGCGGACTGACTGCATCTCTATAGGACGGATGAGGAACGGAAATCCCGAACGGCGATGTGAAAGTAAATGTTTCGCGTTCCAGCCAGCACACATACACAACCCCTGTGGGAGTGAGCCTGCTCGCGATTGCGTTGGTTCAGCCGAAATCAATGTTGAATGTCACACCGCTATCGCGAGCAGGCTCGCTCCCACAAGGGATTTGCATTCATTTGAGGCAGCGGGTGAACCGATCCAACACGAACCATGGTTCACGGGATCACTGTCCGGCCATTGATGGCGATGGCCGACTCCCTAAGATGGAGCTCAGACGCCTTTCACCCGCGAGCCTGAGCGAGCCTCTCCATGACGCCAGCAAGAACCCTCTACGACAAACACATCGATTCCCACACGGTGTGTCGCCTCGATGACCAGGGCCACGTCCTGTTGTACATCGATCGCCAGGTCATCAACGAATACACCAGCCCCCAGGCGTTCAGCGGGTTGCGTGAGGCCGGACGCGGGGTCTGGCGGGCCGGCACCGCGCTGGCGGTGGTCGATCACGTCAACCCCACCGCCCCGGTGCGCATCGCTGCCATGCCGGACCCCGGCGGCGCGCGGCAGGTGTCGTACCTGGCGGAAAACTGCCGGGATTTCGGCATTGAACTGATCGACATCCTCAACAAACGCCAAGGCATCGAACACGTCATCGCCCCTGAGCAGGGCTTCATTCTGCCGGGCATGGTCATCGCCGCCGGCGACAGCCACACCACCACGTATGGCGCCCTCGGTGCGTTCGGTTTCGGCATCGGCACCTCGGAAATCGAGCACTTGCTGGCTTCTCAGACGCTGGTCTACAAACGCCTGAAAAGCATGCGCGTGACGGTGGAGGGCGAGCTGGCGCCGGGGCTGACGTCCAAGGACGTGATCATGGCGCTGATCGGCCAGATCGGCGCGTCGGGTGCTACTGGGTACGCCATCGAGTTTCGCGGTTCGACCATCGATGCCTTGAGCGTCGAAGCACGCATGACCATCTGCAACATGGCCGTCGAAGCCGGGGCGCGGGGGGCGTTCATGGCCCCGGACGAGAAAGTCTTCGCCTACCTAAAGGACAAACCCCGCGCACCCAAAGGCGCGTTGTGGGAGCAAGCGGTGGAGAAGTGGCGCGCCTTGCACAGCGACGCGCACGCGCACTTCGACCGTGAAGTCCGGGTCGACGCCAGCGCCCTGGAACCGATGGTGACGTGGGGCACCAGCCCGGACCAGGCTTCCCCGATCGGCGCGCGCGTGCCGGACCCGCAAGACGTCAGCGACTTGATCCTGCGTCAGGACATGCGCCGCGCCCTGAATTACATGGGCCTTGAAGCGGGGATGCCGCTGAGCGACATCGTCATCAGCCATGCCTTTATCGGTTCCTGCACCAACGCCCGCATCGAAGACCTGCGCGACGCCGCCCGCGTGGTGCGTGGCAAACATGTCGCCGGGCACGTGCGGGCGATGATCGTGCCGGGCTCTACCGAAGTACGCAATCAGGCTGAAGCCGAAGGTTTGGCCGCGATCTTTATCGACGCCGGGTTCGAGTGGCGCCAGTCCGGCTGCTCGATGTGCCTGGCGATGAACGACGACGTGCTGGCGCCGGGCGACCGCTGCGCCTCCAGCACCAACCGCAATTTCGAAGGCCGCCAGGGCGCGGGCGCGCGCACGCACCTGATGAGCCCGGCGATGGTCGCCGCCGCCGCGATCACCGGCCGCCTGACCGATATCCGTCACTTTGGAGACCGCGCATGAGCCTGCAACCTTTCACTCAGATCACCGGCAAGGCCGCGCCGATGCTCGCGGCCAATATCGACACCGACGTGATCATGCCCAAGCAATTTCTCAAGGGCATCGACCGCGCGGGGCTGGATCGTGGTTTGTTTTTTGACCTGCGATTTTTGCCCGACGGTTCACCAAACCCCGGGTTCGTACTGAACCAACCGGCGTGGCAAGGCGCACGTTTCATGGTGGTTGGGCCGAACTTTGGCTGTGGGTCGAGCCGCGAACATGCGGTGTGGGGCTTGAAGCAGATGGGGATTCGGGCGTTGATCGGCAGTAGCTTCGCCGGAATTTTCTATGACAACTGCCAGCGTAACGGGGTGTTGTTGATTACCCTCGATGAGGCGGTGTCACAGCGACTGGGGCAAGTGGTCAGTGAACCGGACAGCGCGCTGATCAATGTCGATCTGGACGCTCAGGAGATTCGCCTCTACGACGGTCAGGTCATCCCGTTCGAGATCGACACCTTGCGCAAAACCGCATTGCTGCTGGGCCTCGACGCCATCGGCAGCACCCTGCAGCGCAGCGAACAAATTAAAGCCTTCGAGCGCAATCACCTGGCCGCCAACCCCTGGCTAAGCTGAAACACACGTCAACCTGTGGGAGCGAGCTTGCTCGCGATGAGGCCATCACATTCAACATCCATGTTGACTGTCACGCCGCCATCGCGAGCAAGCTCGCTCCCACATTTTTGAACTGTGTTTACCCGGGCTACACCGACAACCCCTTGAAATGCTCCTGCAAAAACTCCACACACGCCCGCAACTTCCCCGAATACGCCAGCCGCGTCGGGTACACCGCCCAGACGTTGGCGCTCTGACTGTAATCGGGCAGCAACTGCACCAGCCGCCCCTGATCCAGCAGCGGTTTCACATCCCACAATGACCGCAGCACAACGCCGCGCCCGTCCAGTGCCCACTGCAAGACAATCTCGCCGTTATTGGACGACAGCGGTCCGCTGACCCGCACGCTTTCTTGAACCCCGGTGCGTTCCAGGTTCCAGATGCCGAACGCGTTGTCGCGCTCCTTGATGACCAGGCAATGATGCTGCTCCAGTTCGCTTAACGTCTGCGGCACACCCTGACGTTGCAGGTAACCGGGCGCCGCACAGACGACCCGTCGATTACTCACCAGCTGCCGGCCGATGTGCTGGCCGGGAATGTCGTCGCCGACACGGATCTCCAGATCGAAGCCTTCATTGACGATGTCCACCACCCGGTCGAACAGGTCGAGGCGAATTTCCAGGTCCGGATATCGCTCGGCCAGCAACGAAACGGCCGGCGCCACGTGATGACGGCCGAAACCGAAACTGCTGCACAGATGCAATCGCCCGCGAGGGCTGTCGTGGGCGTCGGAGAGTTCGTCGTGCAATTGCTGGAAGTCATCGAGAATGCGCAACGCCCAGCGCTGGACCCGTTCACCGTCCTCGGTCAGGGCGATGCGGCGACTGGTGCGATGGAGCAGGCGGGTGCCAAGGGTGGTTTCGAGAATCTGGATGCGCTTGCTGACATAGGCGGGCGACAGGCCCAGCTCATCGGCCGCGGCGGCGAAACCGCTCTTGCGGATCACGGTGAGGAGTACGCGCAGGTCTTCGGGTAGGGGCACGGTGTCTTTCTTGGTGGTCATGGCAGAACGAACACTGGCGGCATGAGCCGCCAGCATAGCAGCGGGACGCATCGTGATCAGCGCAGGAAACCCAGCACTTCGGCGAGCAGCAATTCCGGGGTTTCTTCGGCGATGTAATGGCCGGCGGGCAGAGCCTTGCCACGCACGTCGGTGGCCACGTGTTGCCATTCATCGAGCGGCTCGAAACAGCGCCCGACCGTGCCTTCGGCTCCCCACAGCACCAGCAACGGCAGGTGCAGATTTTTACCGGCCTGGATATCGGCGCGATCATGTTCCAGGTCGATGCCGGCGCTGGCGCGGTAGTCCTCGCAGATGCCGCGCGCGGTGCCCGGCAGTTTCAGGCAGCGCAGGTATTCGCCAAACGCCTCGGGGGTAAATGGTTTGAGTCCGGCGCTGCGACTGCCCATCACGCTGCGCAGATAGGCGTCTGGGTCGGCTTCGATCAGAGTTTCCGGCAGCGGGGCCGGGCGGATCAGGAAGAACCAGTGCCAGTAGGCGCGGGCAAAGGCTTCATTGGTTTGCGCGTACATCGACAGGGTGGGAGCGATGTCCAGCAGCACCATGCGTTGCACGGCAGCGGGATGATCCAGTGCCAGGCGATGGGCCACGCGGGCGCCACGGTCGTGGGCCAGCACCGAGAACTGCTCGAAGCCCAGGGATTTCATCAGCTCGACGCTGTCCTTGGCCATTTCTCGTTTGGAGTAATGGGTGTGGTGGTCGTTGGCCGGCGGTTTGCCGCTGTCACCGTAACCGCGCAAGTCGGCGGCGATTACGGTGAAGTGCTCGGCCAGTTGCTCGGCGACCTTGTGCCAGATGACGTGGGTCTGCGGGTGACCGTGCAGCAACAGCAGGCCCGGCCCGCTGCCACCGATGCGGTAGGCAATGTCCACACCGTTGACGTGACGCTGGTCTTTCAGGAATCCGGCGAACATGGGGCGAGTCCTTGTTGTAGTGGCCTGCATCCTGAAAGTGTTGCGCGCCGGGGACAAGGCGCAAAGTGTGGTGCGCTTGTTCATGAAGTGTGTTCGGGGATGCGTGGTGTCAGGGATGCCGCCTTCGCGGGCAAGCCTCGCTCCCACAGGGTTTTGTGTTGTTCCTGGAATTTGTGAACGACACAAAACCCTGTGGGAGCGAGGCTTGCCCGCGAAGAGGTCCGTCCAGACACTGAAGGATTCAACCCTGCTGAAACATCTCCCTGGCCCGCTGCTCAATCTGCTCCTGCGTCAAATCCTCTTTGCGCGTCGCCAGAAACCACAAATGCCCATAGGGATCTTTCAACGTCCCCGAACGGTCGCCATAAAACTGATCCTTGACCTCGGACACCACCGTGCCACCCGCCGCAATCGCCTGTTTATAAGACTTGTCCACATCGTTCACATACAAATGCAGCCCCACGGACGGCGATTTGTCGGGATTGCTCAATGGCCCCTGATCGCACGGCGTACCGAGCATGATCGGGCAATCGCCAATCCTCAACTCGGCGTGACCAATCCCGCCATCCGGCATGGACAGACGCATGACTTCGGTGGCGCCAAAAGCCTTCTTGTAGAACTCGATGGCTTCGGCCGCTTTTTGAATGCCCAGATAAGGCGTGATGCTGTGATAACCCTCGGGAATGGGTTTGACGCTCATGACGGTTCTCCCTTGTTGTTGTGAATTGAAGGTGTTCCTTCGCCGATTTCCGGTCGGATAACTATAGGTCAGCCCCTTTTGCGCCACCGAGTGCCCGACGAGCAGCAGCGCCACTGTTTGCAGAAACTGGCCAAGGCATTGAAATCGGATGAGGTTCGGCAGTTCATCCTGACCCGCTACAAAGGGCAGATTGCGCTGGGGTTCTAAGCTTCGGTTGACCATGAGGACGCCATCGCGGGCAAGCCACGCTCCCACAGAGTTTGTGTCGTTTATAAAAATTGAGAACGACACAAAACCTGTGGGAGCGTGGCTTGCCCGCGATGGCCGCACCACTATTGCGAATCTGTCCTCGATCCAAGCAGCTGCGCTCCCGGCCCCTGTTCCCCCAGCACATCGCCAGAATTACGCAACGGACACGCCTCCATCGACAGACACCCGCAGCCGATACAGCCATTGAGCTTGTCCCGCAGCAAGGTCAATTGACTGATCCGCTCATCCAGATCCCGGCTCCACTGCGCCGACATCACCTTCCAGTCCGCCGCCGTCGGCGCCCGGTTATCCGGCAAGGCTTTCAGAGCCCCGCCAATCTCCGCCAACGGAATCCCCAGCCGCTGCGCGACTTTGATCAACGCGACCCGCCGCAGCACTTCCCGCGGATAACGCCGCTGGTTGCCCTGGTTGCGGTTGCTTTTGATCAAACCCTTGGACTCGTAAAAGTGCAGCGCCGTGACCGCCACGCCGCTGCGCGCGGCCAATTGGCCGACGGTGAGTTCCTTGTGCAGATGTTCCGAGGTGATCATTTGAAAAATGCCTCTTGACCTCTAGTTAACTCGAGGTTTTACCCTGCAAGCCTTCGGATCGCAAGGTCCGGCTTTCACGTCAGTGGGGACTCTTCATGCAAACGCCAGAGAAAAATCGCAGCTTCACCCAGTTGATCGAATTCGAGATCGAACCCCATCAGCAACCTGCGTTGGTGTCGGCCTTGTCAAAGCAGACCGAGCGACTGGCCCAAGGCTACAGCGGGTTTTTGAGTGCGAGCATCCAGGCCAGCGATGACGGCCGGCGGGTGCTCAACTACCTGCAATGGCAAACCCGCGAGGCGGGGGAGGCCGCGTTTCAGAGTTTTGAAAGCGGCGAGCAGGATTTCTGGCAGCTGATTCGCGCGCATCAGGCGAAAACCGTGACCTTCGGCTCGTTCCAGGTGCTGCACAGTCTGGAACGTAGCCCCGACGACGCGTTGCACTGCAATCTGGTGCATTTGAGGTAAGTGCTTAGATCGACAATTGCATCAGGCGTTCGCCTTGCACGTTTTCCGTGGGCCGGCGCTTGTTCACCGCCAATTCGCCGATCTTGATCAGTCGTGTTCGCGTGACGTTGCGGCTCAAGCCCAGCAGGGCAGCGGTGTGCACCTGGTTGTAATGGCTGAAGCGATACGCCGCGCGCAACAAGGCGTCTTCGACTTTCTCGTGCAGCGCACCGGCCTGTTCTTCGAAGAGCTTTTGAAAGGCCCGATCGAGCAAGGCTTCCGGTGAATCATCGACGTTGGCGTGGTAATCGTCCTGACGCTCGATGCGCATGTTCGACAGGCGCAGGTCATCGCGTTCAATCACGCCGTTACGGCAGATCAGCAGGGTGTGGTGAATCACGTTTTCCAGTTCGCGGATATTGCCTGGCCAGCTGTAGCTGCGCAGCTTCAGTTCGGCCTCTTTGCTGATGGTGATGGTGCCGTAACCCAGGCGCTGGCTATAGGCTTCGACGAAATGTCGGGTCAGCGGCAGGATGTCGCCGGGACGGTCGCGCAACGGGCTCAGTTCCAGGCTGACCACGTCGAGGCGGTAGTATAAGTCCTCGCGGAAATGCCCGGCGTTGATGGCTTTCTCCAGCTGCACGTTGGTCGCTGCCAGCACCCGCACGTCGATGGGAATGCTCTTGCGCGAACCGAGGCGCACCACTTCGCGCTCCTGCAATACGCGCAGCAACTTGACCTGAATCGCCATCGGCAGATCGCCGATTTCATCGAGGAACAAGGTGCCGCCATCGGCCTCTTCGAACCAGCCGGCCTTGGCGCTCAAGGCACCGGTAAATGCGCCTTTTTCGTGGCCGAACAATTCGGCCTCGACCAGTGATTCAGAGAATGCACCGCAGTTCACCGCCACGAACGGCCGGTTGTGCCGGGCACTCAGGTTGTGGATATGCCGCGCCACCAGCTCTTTGCCGGTGCCGGTTTCGCCGATGATCAGCACGCTGGCTTCACTCGGTGCGACTTGTTGAATGTGCGCGAGCAAGGCCTGGGATTTAGGGTCTTCGAACACCTGCGCGGTCGCGCGGATCGAAGTGGCCAGAGCGGGCGAGGGCGGTAGGGTCAGAAGTTGCATCAGGCAGGCTCCCTGAATAGAAGGCTATGAATAGAAAGTCGGGATCGGCAGGGACTGGTTCAGCGCCCAGTCGCCCAGTTCATGGAGTTTGTAATCCACCGGGTCGTGCAGGGTTTGCGTGCGCAGGTTGCGCCAGTGACGATCCAGTCGCAGCGAGGCATGGGTCGAGCGCGCGCCGGTGACCTCGAACAGTCGGCTACAGATGTCCAGGCCATTGCGTGTGGCGGCGACTTTCGCCGTAGCGATGGCGGTGGCGAGCTGTCCGCGTTCTTCGGCGCTGAGATTCGGGCCTTTGGCCCACGCCTTGTCGAGCAATTCGGCGGCGCGTTCCACCAGCAACCGAACGCCTTCGAGGGCGACCCAGAATTCACCGTAATGGCCGAGCACATAAGGATCCTGACGCACATCCTGCGCACTGGATTTGTGCCACGGCCGGGTTCAGTGAGCGTGTATTGCCGCGCTTCTTCGAAAGCACCTTCGGCAATGCCGAGGAACAGGTGGGTGAAGGTCAGTTGGGCAATCAATGGCCGCAGGCAGGCGAACGGTGTGCTCAGCGGACCCGGATCGAGCAGCAATTCCGATTCCTCGACCCGCACCCGTTCGAACGTCGCGCTGCCGCTGTCGGTCTGGCGCTGGCCCATGTTGTTCCAGTCGTTGTGCAGGGTGATGCCGCTGCGACCGCTGGGAATCGCGGCGATCAGCAGCTTGCCGCCGGCGCTTTCGTCAACGGCCGAGGCGATCAGCATTTCCGAGTCGCTGGCGCCGGAGCAGAAGCTTTTTTTGCCGGAAAACTCGCGCCAGCCGCCGAGGTTTTTCACCACGGTGCGGGTGTCCAGCGGGTTGAGGGCGTTGCCCCAGAACCAGTTTTTGCGTGCGGTTTGTTCGAACCACGGCTGCCATTGCTCGGGCCGGGCGAACAGGCGCACGGTGGCGAGCATCAGGTGATGGAAGCCGAAGACATGGGCGATCGAACTGTCGACCTTGGCGAACTCGCGCACGATGCCCAGGGTGTCACTCCAGCTGGCGCCGAGGCCGCCGTACTGCACGGGAATGCTTAACGCGAGCAGGCCACTGTGGCGCAACGCGTCACGTTCGGCCTTGGGCGTACCGCCGCGTTCGTCGCGCTCGACGGCGGTCAGGGCAAACTCGGCGGCCAATTGGCGGGCGGTCTGCAACGGGGACAACAGGGCGCTTTGCGGCTTGGCAGTCACGCGGGGTTCCTCATATGAATCAACTCGATTCTTGTGTTGCGGGCATTTGTGGCGAGGGGGCTTGCCCCCGTTCGGCTGCGCAGCAGTCGTAAAACCGTTGAACGCGGTCTACATGAAAACCCGCGTGTGACGATTTCAGGGCCGCTACGCGCCCCAACGGGGCACAAGTTCACCGCACGGCCAAAGTCCTCGCTATCAGGCCGTGGCTTTGGTGGGCAGTACGTCATTGGCGATCATTTCGCCAAACGGCCCGGTGAGGTTGGTGACACCGCGCCCCGCGAGGCTCGCATACGGCTCGGGCAACAGCGGGAACACCAGCTCGGCAAAGCGATAAGCCTCTTCGAGGTGCGGGTAGCCGGAGAAGATGAAACTCTCGATGCCCAGGTCCGCGTACTCCTTGATTCGCGCCGCCACTTGCTGCGGGTCACCGACCAGCGCCGTCCCGGCACCGCCGCGCACCAGGCCGACACCGGCCCACAGGTTGGGCGAGATTTCCAGGTTGTCGCGGCGTCCGTCATGCAACGCGGCCATGCGTCGCTGGCCTTCGGAGTCGAAACGCGAGAACGACTTCTGCGCCGCGGCGATGGTCTCGTCGCTGATGTGCTCGATCAGTTTGTCCGCTGCTTTCCAGGCTTCTTCGGCCGTCTCGCGGACAATCACATGCAAGCGAATCCCGAACTTCACCGTGCGCCCGTTTCGCGCTGCACGCTCACGCACATCGGCGAGTTTTTCCGCGACCGCGGCCGGTGGTTCGCCCCAGGTCAGGTAGACATCCACCTGCTCGGCGGCGAGTTCGTGGGCGGCTTCGGATGAACCGCCGAAATACAGCGGCGGATACGGTTTTTGCACGGGCGGATACAGCGCCTTGGCGTTCTGCACTTGCAGGTGTTTACCTTCGAAATCCACCGATTCGCCTTGCAGTACGCGGCGCCAGATCTTCAGGAATTCGTCGGTGACTTCGTAGCGCTCGCTGTGATCGAGGAAGATGCCATCACCGCGGTTTTCATCCGGATCACCACCGGTCACCACGTTGATCAGCAAGCGACCATTGGACAGTCGATCCAGCGTGGCGGCCATGCGCGCCGAAACCGTGGGCGAGATAATTCCGGGGCGGATTGCCACCAGGTAACGCAGGCGCTCGGTCAGCGGCACCAGCGCCGAGGCAATCACCCACGAATCTTCGCAGGAGCGCCCGGTAGGGATCAGTACGCCGTAGTAGCCGAGGCTGTCAGCGGCTTGCGCCACTTGTTTCAAATAGTTGAGGGTCACCGGGCGGGCGCCCTGAGTGGTGCCCAGGTAGTGGCCGTCGCCATGGGTCGGCAGGAACCAGAAAACATCCATGAAGAAATCCTTAAGCGATTTTCAGCAGATTTTTGGGGTGCACGCCAAACAGCGGCGCGGCGCGTTCTGCAGCAAGACGAATGCGGGCCTTCAAGGGCTCACTGGTTATTTGGTAATTGGCGAAATCGGCTTCGGTGGCGTAGACGCCAATCGGCAGCGTCAGGGCCTGGAAGAAACTGAACAGCGGCCGCAACTGATGATCGAGCACCAGGGCATGGCGTTCGCTGCCACCGGTGGCGGCCAGCAATACGGGGGTGTCGATCAGTGCATTGAGGTCGATCAGGTCGAACAAGTGCTTGAGCAGGCCAGGGTAGGAACCGCGATAAACCG
This sequence comes from Pseudomonas sp. UMAB-40, assembly GCF_900095275.1. Classification (NCBI taxonomy): domain Bacteria; kingdom Pseudomonadati; phylum Pseudomonadota; class Gammaproteobacteria; order Pseudomonadales; family Pseudomonadaceae; genus Pseudomonas; species Pseudomonas sp. UMAB-40. Next base: position 10,407 of record NZ_LT607558.1, on the reverse strand, counting down.
GTGCGGCGACGATCAGCAAGTCGGCGTTCTCGATCGCCTGCAACTCGGCCTCGATCTCGGCGCTCAATTCCTGGCGGGACAGCGCCGCGCCCAGAGGCCGCGCGATGTCGCCCAACTCGATCAGCTTGCTCTCGATCGGCAATTGCTCGGCCAACTCGGCCAATAGCGCTTGGGTCAGCACCAGCGTGCGGGACGGACGCCAGGTACCGCCGGAGAGGGCAACGACTTTCAATGGACGCGACATGATCAGTTCCTTTTTAAACAGTTGCTCAGTGAGCAGTGGGAAGTCACTGACTTGAGCAAGAGCTATACCAATCCTTGCAGGCCCCGTTCTACGGGGCTTGCAGCGTATCGGTCAGTGGGCACTGTGCGATTTCGAGGGCTGTTTGTTGAATGACTGTTGCCTGGCAAACAGTTGCGTGGGCAACAGTGCGTGACGCGATGGAGTTGTTATAAAGGCTGGTTGTTATTCCGTAAAAGACCTTAAATTAATATTTATAGATCATTTGGAGATATGTGACGGGCTGGCTGAACGTCATTAGCCTAATTCGATAGCCACTATCGAGAGCGTTGATTTCTGCCCGTCGAAGGGGGCGAGTAGCCTGTGTTCATTGCCCCGAACCCAGATGCCAGGACGCCACCCATGAAACCTCTAATCGCCACTTTCTTGCTGCTTGCGGTCTCCGTTCTTGCCGGATGTGCCAGCCATGTTTCGCCTGAATTGCGGCCCTACACCGCTGAAGAAAGTCGGGAACTGGCGCTGGAAGACTTGAATCGTCGCGGTTTGTCCTTCGACGAGTACCATGCGAAAAAAGCCGAATTGCTCGGCCAGCCGCAAAAATCGTTCAGTTTCGACAAACAAGGCGAAATGAACGCCGAACGTGCTGTACAGCTTCACGGTCGTCCAAGCTGATCTAAAACTGTACCGTTCGAAGTTTCACGTAACTGTCCATGGGTTTCCCTCGGGGCGTGCGATAGGGTCAACACCTGACTGACCCTGATTGGACTGCCGCTCATGACGCTCTCGCTCGATCTGCTGCTGGGCTTCGCCCTGTTTGCCCTCGTCACCTCGATTACCCCCGGCCCCAACAACACCATGTTGCTGGCATCGGGCGTGAACTTCGGCTTTCACCGCACCATTCCGCACATGCTGGGCATTACTTGCGGCTTCTTTGTGCTCGTCCTCGCGGTCGGTTTCGGCCTCGGTGCCGTGTTTCAAACCTATCCTTTGCTCTATACGGTTCTGCGCTATGTGGGCGCGGCGTACTTGCTGTACCTGGCGTGGAAAATCGCCCATTCCGGTCCGGTCTCCGAGAGTGAAAAGGGCGACAGCAAACCCATCAGCTATCTCGGCGCGGCGGCGTTTCAGTGGGTCAATCCCAAGGCGTGGATCATGGCCATCGGTGCCATCAGCACCTACACGCCGATGCAGGGCTACTTCACCAATGTGATCGTGATTGCTGCGGTCTTTGCCTTGATCAACCTGCCGAGCGTCGGGGTCTGGGCCGGTTGCGGCACTTTGTTGCGCAATGTGTTGAAGGATCGTCGCTGGTTGCGGCTGTTCAACTGGGGCATGGCCTTGCTGTTGGTGGCTTCGCTGTATCCGTTGTTGCTCGAGAGCTTTAGCTGACACATCGCTTCAACCGGTTGGCCGATGCCTGTTAAGCTCGACTTCAGGAGCGTTCCTACGCACTTTTAAATGAAGTTGTACTTCTTTAACGGCCTCCGATCAGGTATTTCTAACGCTCTGAACGGTCGGCGCAACTCACGAGGTTGCGCTTTGAGCGTTCAGTGACGAGCCTCCTGATCCCGGAACATGCTCTGCGAGTTTTCTATGAATAAGCGTCCTCTGTATTTTGACTACGCCGCCACCACGCCGGTGGATGAGCGGGTCATCAAGGTCATGGTCGAGTGTCTGGGTTTCAACGGAAACTTTGGCAACCCGGCGTCCAGCTCCCATGCGTTCGGCCAGCAGGCCCGGCAAACGGTCGAGCAGGCGCGGCGCCAGGTCGCCGAACTGGTCGGCGCTCAGGCGGACCAGATCGTCTGGACCTCCGGCGCCACCGAATCTAACAACCTTGCCCTCAAGGGCGTGGCCCAGGCCCGTGGGGTGTCCGGCGGCCACATCATTACCAGCCAGATCGAACACAAGGCAATTCTCGACACGGCGAAGCAGTTGCAGGACGCCGGCGTTGCCGTGACGTATCTGGTGCCTGACGCCGAGGGCCTGATTACCCCGCAAGCGGTCAGCGAGGCGATGCGCGAGGACACCTTTCTGGTGTCGCTGATGCTGGTCAACAACGAACTGGGCACGGTCAATGACATCGCGGCCATCGGCCAGATCGTGCGTGATCGTGATGCGTTGTTCCATGTCGACGCCGCCCAGGGCGCGGGCAAAGTGGCAATCGATCTGGCCCGCTTGCCGGTAGACCTGATGTCGTTTTCGGCGCACAAGATCTATGGCCCTAAAGGCATCGGCGCCCTGTACGTCGGCCCGCGCGCGCAACAGCGTTTGCTGGCGCAGATTCACGGCGGCGGTCACGAGGGCGGTTTGCGTTCAGGGACCCTGGCGACTCACCAGATCGCCGCCATGGGCGTCGCCTTCGCCCTGGCCGCCGCTGCGTTCGAGGAAGAAAAAGCGACCATCGTGCGGCTGCGCGAACGCTTGCTCGAGCAACTGCTCAGCATCCCCGGTGTCCGGCTCAATGGCAGCCCGACCCAACGCATTCCCCATACCCTGAGCCTGACCTTCAACGAAGGCGAGTTCAATTCTGCGGCGCTGAGCAACTCGATCGCGTTTTCCGCGACCTCGGCCTGTAACTCCGCCAGCAATGCTCCGTCCCATGTGCTGCTGGCCATGGGGCATGACGCCCGCTCGGCGGGTCGCACGATTCGCTTGAGCCTCGGCCGGTTCACCTCCGAACAGGATGTCGACCAAGCGGCACAACTGATTAAAGCGGCCTGCGCCAGTGCTCCGGCATTTTGGCAATAAGGCCTGAAAGTGCCGGCATTGATCGGCACTCAACAATAATGATGAAGTGATTAGCAGGAGACATGATGAGTACGCAGCCTTCGATCAATGGATCGGTGCCCCAACGTTTGGCGCAAACCCGCGAGCTGATGAGCCGGGAGGGCATTCATGCCCTGCTGGTGCCGTCGGCCGATCCGCACTTGTCGGAATACCTGCCGGGCTATTGGCAAGGGCGGCAGTGGTTGTCGGGCTTTCATGGCTCGGTCGGCACACTGATCGTGACCCCGGACTTTGCCGGCGTCTGGGCCGACAGCCGTTACTGGGAACAAGCGAGCAAGGAACTCAACGGCAGCGGCATCGAGCTGGTCAAGCTGCAACCGGGCCAGCCTGGCCCGCTGGACTGGTTGGCCGAGCAAACCCTTGAAGGCGGCGTGGTCGCGGTGGATGGCGCGGTGATGGCCGTGGCGTCGGCGCGGACGCTGGGCGGCAAACTCGAAGAACGTGGCGCACGTCTGCGCACCGACATCGACCTGTTGAGCGAAGTCTGGAGCGACCGTCCGACGCTGCCGAATGAGCCGATCTACCAGCACTTGCCGCCGCAGGCAACTGTCAGCCGGGGTGAAAAACTCGCGAAGTTGCGCGAGGTGTTGAAAGATCGCGGTGCTGACTGGCACTTCATTGCAACCCTCGATGACATCGCCTGGCTGTTCAACCTGCGTGGCGGCGACGTGTCGTTCAACCCGGTATTCGTGTCCTTCGCCCTGATCAGTCAAGAGCAGGCCACTCTGTTCGTGGCCCTGAGCAAGGTCGATGCAGAGTTGCGTGCAGTCCTCGAGCAAGACGGCGTGACCCTGCGCGATTACAGCGAAGTGGCTGCCGCCTTGAGCGCCGTGCCGAGCGGCGCGAGCCTGCAAGTCGACCCGGCGCGCGTGACGGCGGGTTTGCTGGATAACCTGAACAGCGGCGTGAAACTGGTCGAAGGTCTGAACCCGACCACGTTGGCCAAATCGCAGAAGAGCCTGGCCGATGCCGAGCACATTCGTCAGGCCATGGAGCAGGACGGCGCGGCGCTGTGTGAATTCTTCACCTGGCTGGATTCGGCGTTGGGTCGTGAACGCATCACTGAACTGACCATCGACGAACACCTGACGGCCGCGCGTACCCGACGCCCGGGTTATGTGTCGCTGAGCTTCAACACCATTGCCGCGTTCAACGCCAATGGCGCGATGCCGCACTACCACGCCACCGAAGAAGAGCACGCAGTGATCGAGGGTGATGGTCTGTTGCTGATCGACTCCGGCGGTCAATACCTGGGCGGCACCACCGACATCACGCGCATGGTGCCGGTCGGTACGCCGACGGATGAGCAGAAACGCGATTGCACGCGGGTGCTCAAAGGCGTGATCGCCTTGTCCCGTGCGCAATTCCCTAAAGGCATTCTCTCGCCGTTGCTCGACTCGATTGCCCGCGCGCCGATCTGGGCTGAAAGCGTGGATTACGGACACGGCACCGGTCATGGCGTGGGCTACTTCCTCAACGTTCACGAAGGTCCGCAGGTCATCGCCTATCAGGCCGCCGCCGCCCCGCAAACGGCGATGCAGCCGGGCATGATCACGTCGATCGAGCCGGGCACTTACCGCCCGGGCCGTTGGGGTGTGCGCATCGAAAACCTGGTGTTGAACACCGAAGCGGGCAAGAGTGAATTCGGCGAGTTCCTGAAATTCGAAACCCTGACCCTGTGCCCGATCGACACCCGCTGCCTCGAACCGTCGCTGCTGACCCTGGACGAGAAGCAATGGTTTAACGCCTATCACGCCGAGGTGCGCGAGCGCTTGAGCCCGTTGCTGGATGGTGCGGCACTTGAGTGGTTGAATACCCGCACCGCGGCTATTTGACCGGTTGGAGCTCAGGCGCTGTTTCGAGCGCCTGACTCATGTAGTCGACAAAGGCTTTGACCCTGGCGGATTGGCGACGATTCGCCGGGGACACGGCATGAATGGGCAGCGACTGCGCGGTGTAGTCCTGCAAAATCGCAGTCACTCGCCCGGCGTTCAGATCCTCGCTGAACAACCACACCGGCGACAACGCAATCCCCAATCCTCCCAGCACCATCTCGCGGATCGCCTCGGAGTTGTTGCTTTGCGCGTTTCCCTTGATGCGTACTTCGTGACGTTGGGCACCTCTCTCGTAAACCCATAGGTTCTGACTGTTCAGCAGGTTGAATTGCAGGCAATTGTGTCCGCGCAGTTCTTCTGGTGTTTGCGGCTGGCCGTGTTGCTTGAGGTAGTCCGGTGCTGCGACGGTCACCCGGTACGTGGTGCCGATGCGGCGGGCGATGAGGCCGCTGTCGGTCAATTCGCCGATCCTGAATGTAACGTCCAGGCCTTCGCTGACCGGGTCCTGATTCTGGTCACTGAGCTGCAGGTCTATCTGCACCTGGGGATGTTGTTTCAGAAACTCAGGAAGCCGCGGTGCAATCTGCAAACGCCCGAAACTGACCGAGGAACCGATCTTCAGGTTGCCGGCAACGGTTTCGCGTCCTGATTGAAAACTGTGTTCCGCCGCGTCCACGGCCGCGAGGATTTGTCGGCACTCGCTGTAGTACCGCTGACCTTCGTCAGTCAGCGAGAGTTGGCGCGTGCTGCGGGAAATCAGCTTCCCGCCCAGCTCGGTTTCCAGCGCCCTTAACACTTTGCTGATGGTCGGCTGGCTGGTCTGCATCTCCCTGGCAACGGCAGAAAAGCTGCCGCGCTCGACGACCCGGACGAAGATGGCCATTGCATTGAGTTTGTCCATGGGGTTTCTCATTGATGCCATATGGGCATGGTCACTATAGCGATACAGCGTCTTATCGGCATGAGTGAGTGAGAGGAAGATCGGTCCTACAGCCACCTCTGACAGGAATTTGCGAAATGACCGACTCACTTGAAATGCGTGCTCTGATTGTTGATGTGGCCAACGGGCCCTTACGCTTGCTTTCCATTCCACGGCCTGCACCAGGGCCGGGTCAGGTGTTGGTCAGGATCAACGCCAGTGGAGTGAATCCGTTGGATGGAAAAATTCGTTCGGGTCAGGCGGCTCATGCGCGTCAGCCATTGCCGGCGGTGCTGGGCATGGATCTGGCAGGGACGATTGAGGCGTTGGGAGAGGGTGTCAGCGGATGGCTGCCGGGTGATGAGGTCTACGCGATGGCGACCGGAATCGGCGGTGCGCAAGGTTCGCTTGCGCAGTTCGCAGCAGTCGATGCGCGTCTGCTGGCGCACAAGCCGGACAATCTGAGTATGCGCGAGGCCGCAGGGTTGCCTTTAGTACTCATCACGGCGTGGGAGGGATTGGTGGACCGGGCTCGGGTGCGTGCAGGTCATAAAGTGCTGATTCATGGCGGTGCCGGTGGTGTCGGGCATGTGGCTGTACAAATAGCCCGGGCTTTCGGTGCCGAAGTGTTCGCCACTGGCTCGGCAGGGCAACAGGCGATCATCGAAAGTTTCGGTGCGACGTTCATCGATTACCGCAAGTCTTCGGTCGAGGACTATGTGTCGGAGTACACGGGGGGAGAGGGGTTCGATATCGTCTATGACACGGTGGGCGGGGAAACGCTGGATGCTTCCTTCAAGGCCGCTCGGGTCTACGAGGGGCATGTGGTGAGCTGCCTCGGATGGGGGCAGCACAGTCTGGCGCCGTTATCGTTTCGGGCCGCGACCTACTCCGGGGTGTTTACCTTGTTGCCTTTATTGACTGGCAAGGGAGGCGAGCATCACGGGCAGATCCTTCGGGAAGCTGCGCAGTTGATTGAGGCCGGTAAGTTGAAGCCGTTGCTCGATCCGCGGCAGTTCACATTGCAAACCGCCGAGGCCGCCTATGAACTGCTCGCTGCTGGATCGGCTCAAGGTCGTTTGGTCGTCGAGATTTAACGCAGGGCCTCAAGGACGAAGTCCAGTCGATCCTGGCCGAAGTACAACTGATCGCCGACAAACATGCTCGGTGCACCGAACACACCGCGCTGGACCGCTTGCTCGGTATTGTCCTTGAGAGCGGCTTTGACGTCCTCATCGGCGGTAAGGGCCAGTACTTCGTTCGGATCGAAACCGTTTTGCATCAGCACGGCGGCAACGGTCGCCGGATCATCGAGGCTGCGTCCCTCGACCCAGAGTGCGTGGAACAGGCAGTCGATAAATGCGTGGAAGCGTTCGGGATGACGCAATTGCATGCCGGTGACGGCACGCATCAGCATCAGGGTATTGATAGGGAAGTGCGGGTTGAACTTCAGGTGCACGCCGTATCGTTTGGCGTAGCGGTCCAGGTCCTGAAACATGTAGCGACCTTTGGCCGGGATGGTTGCCGGTGAAGCGTTGCCGGTGGCTTTGAAGACCCCGCCTAGCAGCATGGGTTTGTAAACCAGCTGGCTGTCGGTCTGCTCGCAGATCTTCGGCAGTTGGGTATACGCCAGGTAGGTGGCGGGGCTGCCAAGGTCGAAAAAGAACTCCACGGTTTTGCTCATGGTCGGTGCGCTCTGCTTATTGTTGTAGGGGAGGAGAGGAGGGCTTACCAGCGTTCGTTCCAGGGGCGCAGATCCAGCTCGAAAGTCCAGGCGTCCCGGGGCTGGCTGTGCAAATACCAATAATTCTCGGCGATGTGCTCGGGGTTGAGGATGCCGTCCTCGTCCTTGGTCGCGTACTTTTCCGGAAAACTGTTGCGAATAAAGTCAGTATCGATGGCGCCATCGACGACGACATGGGCAACGTGAATATTCATCGGCCCCAGTTCGCGGGCCATGCTTTGAGCCAGTGCACGAATCCCGTGCTTGGCGCCGGCGAAGGCTGCAAATCCTGCCGCACCGCGCAAGCCAGCGGTGGCCCCGGTGAACAGAATCGTGCCGCGTTGGCGCTTGGCCATCCGCTTGGCTACTTCACGGGCATTGAGAAAACCCGAGAAACAGGCCATCTCCCAGATCTTGAAATACTTGCGGGCAGTTTCTTCGAGAATGCTGCACGGCACATTGGCGCCGATGTTGAAAACAAACGCTTCGATCGGGCCGATCTCGGTCTCAATCTGCTCGACCAGCGCAATCACATCCTCTTCCTTGCGTGCATCACAGGCAAATCCGTGGGCGTCACCGCCATTGGCCTTGATTGCATCAACCAAGGGTTGAAGTTTGTCCGCGCTGCGACGAGTGACGCAGGCAATGAAACCTTCCTGTGCAAAACGCTTGGCAATCGCGCCGCCGGTTGCATCACCGGCGCCGACAACCAGTACGACCTTTTTATTATTCATGGGTGGATCCCTTTGATGAACGATCGTTAACTGAACGAACGTTATGCTAGGATTTGGCATGCGTCAAGGCAGTCAATCCTGAGGGCAAGGCAATGCGTTACTCGGCTAATCACAAGCTGGAAACAAGAGAGAAACTGCTGACAAGCAGCGCGGGGTCGGCCAAAAGGTCCGGTTTTTCCACGGTAGGCGTCGACGGGCTGATGAAGGCGATCGGATTGAGTGGCGCTGCTTTCTACAGTCACTTTTCGTCGAAGGACGAACTGTTCGCTTCGATCGTCGAACGCGAGTTGTGCCAGAGCCTGGAGCGATTGGGTGCTGATCAGGATTGCGACAGGCTCGAGCGTTGCCTGAAGCATTATCTGAGCATGGCCCATGTCGAGCACCCGGAGTCCGGTTGTGCATTACCGGTATTGGGGGCCGAAATTGCTCGTTCAGATATCGCTATTCGCCAAGAGGCCGAAGTCTGGATTTGCCGGCTGCAGGAGAGTTGGGCGAGGATTCTGGAAAGCGACAGCCTGGCCTGGGCGATTCTGTCGCAATGCATCGGTGCTTTGGTTGTGGCGCGTATGTTGGCCACTCCCGACATTCAGCGCACCGTACTGAAGTCCAGTTACGATGAGATTGGCCGCCAGATTGCCGGGCGGCATCAATCTATTTGCAGATGACGATCATGCTTCGACTGGTATAACCGGCAGGGTTGAGACCAAATGGATAATCACCTGGCTCTTCCACGGTATCCCCCGATTTGGCGATGACCTTGTAACCCTTGGGTGCGCACGAGTTGGCGGCGCTGGTGTAGCACTTGTCCCAGGACGACGAAAGCCCTGAACAGTTGATATGCAGCCCTTTCTTGCCATGTTTGACTTGTGTTTTCGATGTCGCCGCGCAGCCCGCAATTGCGAGTACGGCGATCAGTAGCAAAATTCGTTTCATTACTGTCCTTATAGCGTTCCCGGATCTCGTGCCCGGGTGTGGCTGCATTCGCTTTCGCTTGAAGCGTTCTGATATCCCTATCCTGAAAAATCCATTTATGGCACTGAGTTGCGGGCCTAAACATGGCCTAAATGAGCGGCAAATACCAGACCTGCGTCAAATCCTGTATCAATCCGCCGCGACCGCAGGCTTGGCAGCACTTCCCATGGTCATGGTCGCCCCGACGGAAGCCAGAATGATGCACATGATCGCCATCCACTGTGACAGCGTGAGGTACTCGTGGAGAAACAGCAGGCCAGACAGCGCGCCAATTGCCGGTTCAATGCTCATCAATGTGCCGAAGGTCCGTGTCGGCATTCGGGTGAGCGCGATCATCTCCAGCGTGTAGGGCACGGCTGTGGACAGAAGGGCAACACCGATGGCCACGGGGATCAGTGACGGAGTCAGCAGGGCGGCACCGGCGTGGACGATGCCGATAGGCGCGACGAACAGTGCGGCAATCATCACGCCCAGTGCTGCGGTCTGCACGCCATTGTCGGCGCCGGCCTTCTGGCCGAACAGGATGTACAGCGCCCAGCACACGCCCGCACCCAAGGCGTAACCGGCACCTGCCAGATCGATTCCCGCACTTGTCGCTCCTGTCGGTATCAATAGCAGCAAGCCGATAGCCGCCAGGGCTATCCACAAAAAGTCGATTGCGCGGCGTGAGGCATAGATAGCCACCGCCAGCGGCCCGGTGAATTCCAGTGCGACGGCAATACCCAGGGGAACTGTGCGCAAAGACATATAGAAGAGGAAGTTCATGCCGCCCAGTGCCATCCCGTAGACGATGACGGTACGCAAGGACTTTGCGGTGAGCTTTGCTCGCCATGGGCGCAACAGGATCAGCATGATCACGCTGGCGAATAGCAGCCGCAGGGTGGTCGTTCCCTGAGCGCCGATAATCGGGAACATGCTTTTGGCTAATGAGGCTCCGGACTGGATCGACGCCATGGCTATTACTAGCAGGCCCACCGAGAACAGAGTCGAGGCGAGGCTGCGGGGATGGTCATTCATAACGTGGCAGTCCGAAGTGGGAAGCGAGAGTGTTGTTCTGTGTATTGGGCAATATACTGCGCATTCGCGAAGGTTGCGTCTATATATAAGCAATGATTTTGGACATCCTGATAGAAAAGCCAAATCAGGGGTTGACGGCAGATTCTGGAAGTCTATAATTCGCCCCACTTCCGGCG